>DXYF01000009.1 GCA_019415945.1 Clostridiales bacterium | reverse complement strand
TAACCGATTCGGTTATAAAAAATATTAAAAATACAGCAAGTTGGTTAACTACCACCTGACTTTTTATAGGAGATATTAGTATGAACGATTTTATTTTTCACAACCCCGACAAGGTGTATTTCGGTAAAAACCAAATTGAACATTTGCCTGAAGAGCTTTTAAAATTCGGCAAAAAAGTCCTGCTTGTGTACGGAGGCGGTTCGATTAAGAAAAGCGGACTTTACGATACCGTAGTAAATTTGCTCAAAACTAACGGAATTGAAATATTTGAACTTTCGGGAGTTGAACCTAATCCCCGCCACTCTACGGCAAATAAGGGTGCACAAATCTGTAAAAAAGAAAATATTGATGTTGTTCTTGCAGTAGGAGGCGGCTCTACGATTGACTGTTCAAAAGGTGTTGCAGCAGCGGCTGTGACAGAGAGCGGCGATGTTTGGGATTTGGTATCAAATGATGTTTGGGTAACAAAAGCTCTGCCGATTGTTGCAGTGCTTACAAACGCGGCAACAGGGTCTGAAATGGATACTTGGGCTGTCATTTCAAATATGGATACAAACGAAAAAATCGGACTCGGCGGAAGTGCGTTAATCCCGAAAGCTGCATTTGAAAACCCCGAATACAGCTATTCTCTGCCGACTTATCAGACAGCCTGCGGTGCATTTGATATTTTTAATCATGTTCTTGACAATTACTATCTTGCAGGTGACGCTACCTTTGATATGATTTTGGAATTTCAGGAGGCGGTGATGCGTGCCGTTGTAAAGTGGGCACCTGTTGCAATGAAAGAACCGCAAAATTACGAAGCAAGAGCAAACCTTATGTGGGCTTCATCTATGGCTCTCAATTCCGTGCTTGATGCAGGAACGGTACACGGTTGTGCCTGCCACGCAATGGAACACGAGCTTTCCGCATACTATGACATTACGCACGGTCATGGTTTGGCAATCGTTACACCCCGTTGGCTCAAATATATTTTAAGCGAAACAACTGCTCCTGCAATTTACCGCCTGGGCGTAAAGGTGTTCGGCGTTGAAGAAGGTCTTGATCCCGTGAGCGGAGCCGAAAAGGCGATTGACGCGGTTTCAAACTTCTGTTTTAACACCCTCGGATTAAAAGCCAACCTGTCCGATTTAGGCATTAATGATGAGCATTTTAAAGAAATGGCTGAGCACGCCTGCTTTGGCGGTGTAATATCAGGCCCCAAAAACCTTGCTCCTTCGGATGTAGAAGCAATTTACAAAATGTGCTTATAATTTGTATGTGAGTATTATGAGAAAGTTAACATTAGGTTTAATATTTGTTTTCATGTTAATGGGGTCTGTAGGATGCTCAACAAATGTTTCGGACGCCAAAGAAAGCCGGAGTGTAAATTCGACAAATATACAGCAATCAAAATCTGCTGAAGAGTCTGATGAAAGTACAAAAAACATAAACGGCAACGAACAGACGCTTTACATCATAGTCGGAGATTCTGTTTTGGAAGCTGAGCTTGCTGACAACTCAAGCTCGGAGGCACTTGTTGATTTGCTCAAAAAAAGCGATATTACAATTAAGATGAGCGATTACGGCAATTTTGAAAAGGTAGGAGAGCTTGACACTTCATTACCGACAAACGATGAGCAGATTACAACCAAAGCGGGCGACCTTATTTTGTATCAGGGAAACAAATTTGTAATTTACTATGATACAAATTCATGGAGCTTTACAAAATTGGGAACAATAAAAAATATCTCGCAAAGCAAGCTTAAATCCATATTGGGTGATTCTGATGTAACCGTTACGCTCACGCTCAAAAAGTAGTTTTTCTCAGACAGCGTGAACAGCAAAAGGGAGATTGTACTATTGTAAGTGCAATCTCCCTTTTAAACCAAATAAAAAAGTCGAGTGTCTCGACACTGGGTTCGAGCAGACAGGTTGATATTATCAAACCTTCTTTGCCCGACCGTTTTCGAGCAATTTCCTATAAAGTAAAAAATACCGCTCCGAAAAACGGAGCGGTTTTCATTAGAATCAGTAAATTAGTTAGCTCTGGTAACCTTACCTGAACGCAAGCAACGGGTGCAAGCATATACACGCTTCGGCGAACCGTCAACGATAGCCTTTACTCGCTGTACATTGGGCTTCCAAGTTCTGTTTGAACGTCTGTGAGAGTGAGATACCTTGATACCGAACTTTACATCCTTACCGCAGAATTCACATTTTGCCATGCGTCTGCACCTCCTTAAAATCAGCAATATATTTTTCTAACTTTGTTATAATAACAGAAAATTAAATAAATTGCAAGTGTTTTTTCAAAATTTCTTAACTTGTTTTTTACGGCAAATTATTATATAATATAAATTAATTGTGCTTTTATGCGATTTTATCGAAAAACTTAACAAACAGCGGTTTTGACTGCGAATTGCGGAGGTTTATATGCTTTTTCAGCTATTACACGGAAATTTTGATTTTATGTCAATTTTAGCAGAAGTTCTTGCCATACTTCTTATTATATTTCTTATACTGCCTTTTCATGAGTGGGCACACGCATTTACCGCTTCACTGCTCGGCGACAAGGCAATTAAGTACAGAGGAAGATTATCTCTTAATCCTTTAACTCATATTGACCCGATAGGTGCTTTGTGCCTGCTTTTGTTTGGATTCGGCTGGGCAAAGCCTGTACCTATTGACCCGAGAAGCTTTAAAAATCCCAAGGTCGGCATGGCAATAACAGCTCTTATGGGACCTGTTGCAAACATTGTTGCGGCTTTTGCAGGACTTTTAATTTACAATGCACTTATTTGTTTTTCAATTCAGTTTCTGTTTTCGGATATAGGCGTGTTTATCAGAGCTTTTCTTTCTTTTTACATTTCATGCAACATAAGTCTTGCCGTGTTCAACCTGATACCCATTCCGCCGCTTGACGGTTCCAAGATTTTGTTCGTGTTTCTGCCTGACCGAGCAGTAAACTTTTTCTACAGGTATCAGCAAATATTTTTTATTGTAATTTTTGTTCTTTTGTATATAGGTGTGCTTTCTCCCGTGATAGGATGGGCGTCGAATGCTATTTACAACGGGCTTGACTGGCTATCATCCTTGCCATTTAGATTTTTTGCCTAATTTGAGTAGAGGAGCAGTTTATGGAAACACAGCTTCAATACAAGCTTCCCGTTTTTGAAGGCCCGCTTGACCTATTGCTGACATTGATTTCTAAAAATAAAATAGATATTTACGATATTCCGATTTCAGAGCTGCTTGAGCAGTATATGGAGCAGATTAACCGTATGCAGGAAAATCAGATGGACATAGAGTCGGAGTTTTTGACAATGGCTTCGAGGCTTGTCTATATAAAATCGGTTATGCTGCTGCCAAAGTACGAGGATGAGGCAACGGAACTCAAAAAGGAACTGACGGGTCAGCTTTTGGAGTATGCTGTTTGCCGCGAAATGGCTTCAAAACTCGGTGAAATTTATGATTTTGATACTTATTTCAGAGAAGCGTCTCCGGTGGAGTTTGATTTAACATATAATCGAAGTCACCCGAGTGAAGATATCGTAAAGGCGTATGTAAGTGCCGTGGGAAGAGGAAAAAGAAAGCTTCCGCCGTCCGAAAAGGCGTTCAGCGGCATTGTGTCGCATAAAATTATCTCGGTAAACAGCAAAATAATTCATTTAATGAGAAGACTTTGGCACGGGAAACGCCTGGAATATCACGAAATTTTTGAGGTGTGCGAGGGAAAAAGCGACCTTGTGGCAACATTTCTTGCAACGCTTGAACTTATAAAGGGGAAGCGGATACGAATTGAGGGTACAGGTGAAAACGCCGTGGTACATATGCTTGATAACAAAAAGGAGGAGCGGTAATGGCAGTTGAAAACATTAAGGCGGCTATAGAGGCTGTTTTGTTTGCAAACGGTTCCTCTGTTGAAATAGGAAGAATAGCTCAGGCTCTTGAAATATCAGAGAAAGAAGCCGACAAATACATTTCTGAACTTATTGATGATTATAATGCGTCAAAAAGGGGAATAACCATAATAAGGCTTGATAATTCTTACCAAATGGTGTCCTGCAAGGAGTATGCACCGCAGATACGCACCGTTATGGACTTGCGGCGAAACTCTCCGCTTTCTCAGGCGGCACTTGAAGTGCTTGCGGTTGTTGCGTACAACCAGCCTGTAACAAAGGCTTTTGTGGAGCAGGTAAGAGGCGTTGATTGCAGCGGCGTCATAGGCAGTCTTACGGCGAAAGGTCTTGTTGAGGAAAAAGGCAGACTGGAGCTTCCTGGCAGACCTTTGCTTTACGGTACTACGGAAAATTTTTTAAGATGCTTTAACCTTGAAAGCCTTGATTTTTTACCGGCGTTGCCGGAAGATGATGAAAATCAGGAAAAAGAAACGCAAGAGCCGCAAAATGATGAACAGCCTTTTGAGCGTGATGAAAATCTTTCGGAATGATTAAAAATTTCTTTAGGGAGGACTGCCGTTGCTTTGGTTATATATTGTGCTTGCAATCCTTCTTTTAATATTCCTTTTGATGCTTGTGCCTGTCGGAATAAGAGCAAGCTATACAGATAGCTTTAGGTGTGTTTTAACAGTAGGTTTTATAAAATTTACCCTCTATCCGCAAAAGGCTCATAAAAAGAAAAAGCCGTCGCCGACAAAAACAGAAAAAAAGCAAACGAAGGAGCCTGTAAAAAAGAAAAATCTTATTAAAGAAAAAGGAATTTCGTGGCTTTTTGATGTGATAAAAAAAGTTGCAAATCTTGCAGTCGGTGCATTAAAAGACTTTTTTAAGCACATAATAGTAAAAAAGCTTATGCTGAGCATTACCGTGGCAGGTGATGACGCGGCGGATACCGCAGTAAAATACGGCGGCTGTTGTTCGGCGGTTTACCCTGCTTTCGGAATTGTAGTCAGTTCGGTAAAATGCAAAAGCTGCGGCGTTGATATTTCACCGGATTTTGATGAAAAAGCAAGTTCATCCGCAAATCTTGAGCTTGAAGCGAGTATAAGAGCTATGTGGCTTGCTTATCTTGTGATAAAACACGGATACAAAGGAATAAAGCTTTTAATTGATTTAAAAAATTAAGCTTTAAATCTTGTTTAAAATTAAGGAGAATGAATATGGAACATCCAATCGGAAACCTTATGGACACAACAATGAATAAAATTAAAGAGATGATCGATGTTAACACGATAGTCGGGGAACCGATAGTTTCTCCCGACGGTACATTGATTATCCCCGTTTCTAAGGTGAGCTACGGCTTTGCTTCGGGCGGTTCTGATCTGCCTACAAAAAAAGAAAACAAGGATTGTTTCGGAGGCGGCAGCGGTGCAGGCGTTACCATACAGCCTGTTGCGTTTCTGACTGTTTATAAGGGAGATGTAAAGCTGATACCGGTTGACAAATTTGAGGGTACACCCGACAGACTTGTAGGTATGATACCCGATGTTATCGACAAGGTAAAGGATATTTTTAAAAAGGACAGCAAGAAAAGCTGTGCTAAAAATGATGATTTTTCGGAGATAACAATGGATGATACAGACATCTGATTAAGCGTTTGTATGTAATACAGAGGCCTCCTTTTGCATAGAAATATGCAGGAGGTGTACATATACAAATGAAAAAGATTATCTGCGTTGTTTTGTCGGTGTTTGCCGTGTTTTTGTTTCCGTTTTCCGTGACTGCACAGGCTGATTCCGATTTAAGTGTTTCGGCAGAAGCGTATGTTCTGTATTGTGCCGACAACGGTAAGATTATCAGCTCAAAAGATGAAAACAAGAAGATGAAGCCCGCAAGCACCACAAAAATTATGACATCTCTGCTTGCACTTGAAGAGGCGTCATCTCTTAATAAAAAAGTAGAATTTACACAAGATATGATTGCCGAAGGCAGCTCCATGTACCTCAAGACAGGGGATGTCGTAACACTCAAAGACCTTGCCGCAGGTATGATGATGGCGTCGGGAAACGACGCGGCAAATGCGGCGGCACTCTCAATTTCAGGCAGCTTTGATAAATTTGCCGAAAAAATGAATCAGAGAGCAGATCAAATCGGAATGAAAAATACTAATTTTGTCACTCCCAGCGGTCTTGATGACGATAATCACTATTCAACCGCACTTGATATGGCAGTGCTTATGGCATATGCTCTTGAAAATGAAGAGTTTGCAAAGCTTACTTCGCAGAAGAGTGCGACTGTGGAATTTATAGAGCCTGCGTCAAAGGTGACAACATATTCTAATCATAACCGCCTTTTGTCGATGTATGAATACTGCATAGGAGGAAAAACAGGCTATACGATGTCTGCCGGCAGATGTCTTGTTTCGGCCGCGAAGAAAGACGGACTTACGCTCGTCTGCGTAACATTCAATGACCGAAACGACTGGAATGACCACATAGCTTTGTTTGATTACGGATTTGAAAAATATTCGTGCTACAGCAGCGATGATACGGATTTTTTTGCCGATATTCCGTGTGTCGGCGGTGAGAAGGATATTGTGACCGTAACAGGTGAAAAGTCTGTTTCCGTAGTGGTTGAGGCTTCGCAGGCGGGCAAGGTGGAAAGACGGGTTTATATAGACAGCTTTCTGTATGCACCCGTAAGCCGCGGTGAAGAAGTAGGCAAAATTGAATATACGGTCGACGGCAAAGTAATTGCAGAAAATAAAATTGTTGCGGTTGACAGCGTTAATTCGATAAAAGAAAATAAGAATATTTTTACTATGATAAAGGAATTGTTTACATATGGGTAAAGACGAACAAATAAGACTGCAAAAATTTATATCCCAGTGCGGAATTGCTTCAAGGAGAAAGGCAGAAGAACTTATTTTGGGCGGCCATGTAAAGGTCAACGGAAAAACTGCTGTGTTAGGCGATAAGGTAACTTCGTCCGACAAGGTCTTTGTCAAAGGAAAACGGCTTGTAAAGCCCAAGTCAAACAACCGTTATATTATGCTTAACAAGCCCAGAGGTTATATCACCACGATGAGTGATGAGCGTGGCAGAAAATGCGTTGCAGAGCTTGTCAAAGATGTGGGCGTTCGGGTTTATCCTGTAGGAAGGCTTGATAAGGACTCGGAGGGTATGCTTGTGCTTACCAATGACGGTGAATTTGCCAATAAAATTATGCACCCAAAAAACGGAATATATAAAATATACCGTGTCACCGTTCGGCCGTCCATTGACGAAGAACAGCTTGTAAAGCTTGAAACAGGAGTTGAGCTTGACGGTAAAAAAACAGCACCTGCACGGGTTCATGTGCTGCACAAGGAACCGGGCAGGGTAGTGCTTGAAATGATGCTGCATGAGGGCAAAAACAGAGAAATACGCAGAATGTGCGACGCTGTGGGGCTTGAAGTTGCAAGACTTAAGAGAATACAAATCGGATGCGTTAAAATGGGGATGCTCAAGCAGGGAACTTGGCGTGATCTTACTGAGATTGAGTTAAAAAAACTGCTTTCAAATCCCATTGTCAACGGAAAACCAATTTAATTTACAATAAATTTTGTGTTTTTGTCCAATTACTATATAAAGTGTTAAAAATTGAAAAAACGCAATCTTTTTCTTGTGCTTTTTAAAAAGATAGGATATAATGTAATGTGAATAAATAGTATGCGGCAAGTTCCGCATATTCAATACATAGTATTGGAGGATGTTATAATGAGTATAGAAAAAATCAATCAGGCAAAGGCTGAAATTGCGTCAACTTGTGCGTATAAGACAATTACGGAGTTTTTTGATGCTGACAGCTTTTGTGAAATTGATGCTTTTGCAAAATCAGGAGAAGGCTATGCCGAGGTTGTTGCAGGCTTCGGAACAGTTGAGGGTATGCCTGTTTATGCGTTTGCACAAAACAGCGATATTTGCGGCGGTGCAATGAGCAAGGCACAGGCTGCTAAGCTAAAAAAACTCTACGATCTTGCCCTTAAAACAGGTGCTCCGGTTGTAGGTTTTTATGACAGCGTGGGAGGCAGACTCTCACAGGGCACAGAACTTTTGGCAGGCTGCGGCGAGGTTCTTAATTGTGCAGCTTCTCTTTCAGGCGTTGTTCCTCAGATTTCGGTCGTTTTAGGCACATGCCTCGGAACATCAGCACTTAATGCAGTTAGTGCCGATGTTGTAATTATGAGCGAAAAGGCACAGCTTTCACTTTCCGTAACAGGTGAGAATTCAAGTGCTCAGTATAATGCCGAAAACGGTGTTGCGGCATTGGTTGCCAAGGACATGCAGGAAGCTGTTGCAAAGGCAAAGGAGCTTATGCTCTATCTTCCCTCCAATAACCTCAATATGGCACCGCAGTCATTTGAGGAGGCTCCCGTTGAATGTGAAAGCGGCTGCATTGTCAGCAAAACAGTTGACGGAAACAGTGCAGTTAAGCTTTATAATGAATACGGCAAGGGTGCAAATGTTCGTCTTGCCCGCATCGGCGGACAGGTTGTAGGCGTTGTATCTACAAAGGGCGGTATGCTCGACTGCAAGGCTACCGCTAAGATTTCAAAATTTGTTCGTTTTTGCGATGCTTTCTCACTGCCTGTTGTGTCGTTTGTAAACTGCACAGGCTTTGAGTCAATTAAATCGGCTGCCAAGGCAGCTTCGGCTTACGCAGAGGCAACAACGGTGAAAATTTCCGTTGTAACAGGCAAAGCAATCGGTTCAGCTTACATTGCACTTGCAGGAACAGGTGCTAATGCAGATGTCGTTTATGCACTTCCGAACGCAGTGATTTCTCCTGTTAATGTTGAGGCAGCTGCATTTATCATGGCTCCCGAGGCAATGAAAGTTCCTGTTGAGCAGCAGAGTGCTGCGGCTGAGAAGTTTGCACAGGAAAATCTTTCAGCCTTTAATGCCGCTCAGAACAGCTATGTTGACGCAATAGTCGAAGAAACACAGCTTCGTCAGACTCTTATTTCTGCTCTTGATATGCTTTCGGGCAAGCGTGTTCCTACACTTTCAAAGAAGCATTCAACAATCTGATTATCAGCGTAGTTATCAATATCTAAGTAAAGTAATAGTTACTATATGTTGCCATATAAATATTAACTTGTTAAAATAAAGGGGAAATTATAATGAAGAATTTAAGAATTACCGTAAACGGAACAGCATACGATGTTCAGGTTGAAGAGCTTGGCTTTTCTTCAGCTCCTGTTGCAGCTCCCGCTGCACCCGCAGCACCTGCTCCCGCTGCAAAGCCTGCAGCTCCTGCCGGTGCAGCAGGTTCAGTTATTGTAAAGGCTCCCATGCCCGGAACTATCGTTAATGTGGTTGTTTCGGCAGGTCAGGCTGTTAAGGCAGGCGATGACCTCGTGTTCATCGAAGCTATGAAGATGGAAACACCTGTTAAGGCTCCTCAGGACGGTACTATCGCAACTGTTGATGTTGCAAAGGGTGAGTCTGTAGATTCCGGTAAGGTTCTTGTAACTCTTAACTAATTATAACTGACGAAAGGGATGTCCAAAATGGCAAAGAAAATCAAAATTACCGAAACTGCCCTGCGTGACGCTCATCAGTCACTTATTGCTACAAGAATGACAACAGAGGAAATGCTTCCGATTCTTGAGAAGCTCGACAAAATCGGTTATTACTCTCTTGAATGTTGGGGCGGAGCTACCTATGATGCGTGTCTTCGTTTTTTGAATGAAGATCCGTGGGAAAGACTTCGTACAATTAAAGCACATTGTCCCAATACAAAGCTTCAAATGCTTTTCAGAGGTCAAAATATGCTCGGCTACCGTCACTATGCTGACGATTGCGTTGAATATCTTGTTCAGCGTTCAATAGCAAACGGTATTGATATTATTCGTATTTTTGACGCTCTTAACGATATTAAGAACTTAAAGACTGCGATTAAGGCAGCTAACAAAGAGGGCGGTCATGCTCAGGTTGCCATCAGCTATACAACAGGTCCTGTTTTTACAGACGAATATTATGTTGAATATGCTAAAAGAATTGCGGACGCAGGTGCCGATTCAATCTGCATTAAGGATATGGCTGCTTTGCTTACTCCGTCAAAAACAGAGAGCCTTGTAAAGGCTATTAAGACAGCTCTTCCTGAAATGCCGATTCAGCTCCACACTCACTACACATCGGGACTTGCTTCTATGTGCCTGTTAAAGGGTGTTGAAGCAGGAGCAGACGCCATTGATACAGCTATCAGTCCTCTTGCTTTGGGTACATCTCACGCTCCTACCGAGTCAATGGTTGCCGCTTTGCAGGGCACAGAGTTTGACACAGGACTTGATATTAAAGAGCTTGCTGAAATTCGTGCATACTTTATGACGCTTCGTGACAAGTACATCAAGTCGGGTCTTCTTGATCATACAATGCTTGCTACTGATGCCAAGGCACTCATTTATCAGGTTCCCGGCGGTATGCTCTCAAATCTTCTTTCACAGTTAAAGCAGGCTGGCAAGGAAGATCAGCTTGATAAGGTGCTTGAAGAAGTTCCGAGAGTAAGAGAGGATTCGGGTTATCCGCCGCTTGTAACTCCTACATCACAGATTGTAGGTACACAGGCAGTGTTCAATGTAATCACAGGCGAACGCTACAAGATGTGCACAAACGAATTTAAGGGACTTGTTGCAGGCGAATACGGTACAACTCCGATGCCTATCGACCCTGAGTTCCAGAAGAAGATTATCGGCGACAAAAAGGTTGTAAACTGTCGTCCAGCTGATTTGCTTGAGCCTGAGCTTGAAAAGCTCAAGAGTGAAATTGCAGAGTGGATGGAGCAGCCCGAGGATGTTCTTTCCTATGCACAGTTCCCCAAGGTTGCACTTGACTTCTTTGAGAAAAGAAGAAATGCAAAGGCAGGAATCAACGGCGATAAGTTTGACAAGGAAAATATGGTTCACCCCGTCTAATATTTTAACAAATGTGCTCCTCTGTTTTTCGGAGGAGCTTTTTACTTTATAGGAAACTGCACGAAAACGGTCGGGCAAAGAAGGTTTGATAACATCAATCTGTCTGCCCGAATTGCGTGTCGAGGCACTCAACTTTTTACTTTACAGGAAACTGCACGAAAACGGTCGGGCAAAGAAGGTTTGATAATATCAACCTGTCTGCCCGAATTGCATGTCGAGGCACTCGACTTTTTTATATGAGCAATATATTAATATGAATAACAAAATTTCAAAAATATTCTATAAATTGTGTTAGGGTATTGCTACATAAACAAATTTATGGTAATATTGTATAGTAAAAACTTTGCAGAGAAAGGTAAAAAAATGAAATACTGTAAAAAATGCAAGCATTTGCATAATGATGAACAGCAAATGTGCACAAATTGCAAAAAACCTCTTTGTGAAATTTCCGATAAAAATACTCCTGTTTGTCTTTTATCCGCATCGGGCTTTGAGCTTGAAAGGATTAAGGCGGCTTTAGAGGACTGCGGTATTCCGTGCGACAGTGTTTTGCAAAGGCATATGGCGTCCGCAAAAGCTATGACAGGCTATGATACATCCGAATACGATGTTTTGGTGCCGTATTCTGCATACGAAAAGGCATATGACATATGCGTCGGTATCGGTGCGATAAAGCTTGCCGACGAAGAAATAGTAGAAAGCGGCGATGATGCTGCGGTTAATTCCGATACCAAAACTGCGACTGAGCAGTTTGAGGAAATGAGCAGTACAAAACGGACTACGGTAAGGGTAGTTTCCGCTTTGCTGCTTGTGATTGTCTTTGCACTTGTAATTTACGGAACGGATTTTATAGCTGAATTTATAAAAAATCTTTTTTCTTAAACAAAAACAATATATTACCGTTTTTTAAGGAGGTATTTTAATATGAAAACAGAAACAAAGTGCCTGCACGCAGGCTATGAACCCAAAAACGGAGAACCACGCCAGATTCCTGTATATCAAAGCACAACTTTTAAATATTCTACAAGTGATGAAATGGGAAAGCTGTTTGACCTTGAGGCAAGCGGATATTTTTATACAAGACTTCAAAACCCGACAAATGATGCGGTAGCGGCAAAAATCGCCGCATTAGAGGGCGGCGTTGCAGGCATGCTTACATCAAGCGGACAGGCTGCAAACTTTTTCGCTTTGTTTAACATTTGTGAGGTTGGAGGCCACATTGTTGCATCTTCTTCAATTTACGGCGGTACTTTTAATCTTTTAGGCGTTACAATGAAGAAAATGGGAATTGACTGTACATTTGTCGATCAAAATTTGCCCGAGGAAGAGCTTGCTAAGGCATTTAAGCCTAACACAAGGGCTGTTTTCGGCGAAACCATAACAAACCCGACTGTTTCGGTGCTTGATATTGAAAAGTTTGCCCGACTTGCACATTCTCACGGTGTTCCGCTTATTGTTGACAACACATTTGCAACTCCTGTAAATTGTCAGCCGATAAAATGGGGTGCAGATATTGTAACTCATTCTACTACAAAATATATGGACGGTCACGCTGTCGGAGTGGGCGGAGCTATTGTTGACAGCGGTAATTTCGATTGGATGCAGTATGCTGACAAATACCCCGGTCTTACTACTCCCGATGAGTCTTATCACGGTATCGTTTATGCTGAGAAATTCGGCAAGCTTGCATACATCACAAAGGCTACATCTCAGCTTATGCGTGATCTCGGCTCGATTCAGTCGCCGCAGAACGCCTTTTATCTTATGAGCAGTCTTGAGTCGCTTCATTTGAGAATGGAGCGTCACTGCAAAAATGCACTTGAAATTGCAAAGTTTTTAAAGTCAAACGAAAAGGTTGCTTGGGTTGACTATCCCGACCTTGAGGGTGACAAGTACAATGAGCTTGCAAAGAAATATCTTCCGAACGGTTCATGCGGCGTTCTTGCTTTTGGATTAAAGGGAGGAAGAGAAAAGTCAATTAAATTTATGGACAGTTTAAAGCTTGCGTCTATTGCTACTCATGTAGCTGACGCCAAAACCTGTCTTTTGCATCCCGCAAGCCACACCCACCGTCAAATGACAGAACAGCAGCTTTTGGAGGCAGGCGTTGCACCCGATCTTATAAGACTTTCGGTAGGTATTGAAAATGTTGATGATTTAATAGACGATTTAAAACAGGCATTTGATAAAGTATAAAGCTTTTTGGAGATATGTTATGTCAGCTTATGTTTCTGCTATAATCGTAGCGGCAGGCGGTTCCGTAAGAATGGGGATTGCCGACAGCAAGCAGTTTATTCCGCTTTTGTCACGCCCTGCTATTGAATATACACTAAAGGCGTTTCAAAACTGTCATTTAATAAAAGAAATTGTTGTAGTAAGCCGTGAGCAGGATAAACAGCGTATCAGAGATATTGCTCTGGAAAACGGTTTTTCAAAGGTAAGTGCTGTCGTTAACGGCGGTGCGTCCCGTGCAGAAAGCGTTCGCAACGGCGTTAAAGCTACCAATGAAAAAGCAAAATACTATGCAATTCACGACGGTGCCCGACCCTTGATCACTGTTGAAGAGATAGAGCGGGTTGTTGAAGCTGCGTTTGAAACAGGTGCAGCAACGCTGGGAACCTCGGTTACGGATACAATAAAAATTGTAGACGGCTTTAACAAAATAGAGAGCACTCCGTTAAGGTCACAGCTCCGTGCCGTTCAGACGCCGCAGGTGTTTGAATGTGAGCTTTATAAATTCGCTCTTGAAAATGCAGGCGATAATATGATAAACTATACCGACGACTGCTCTCTTATAGAAAATATGGGCGGAGAAATTGAAGTGGTTAAGGGAAATGTTGAGAATATTAAGCTTACCACCCCCATAGATATTATAATTGCAGAGAGTATTTTGAAGTCAAGGATGTAAATGTCTGTGCATGATTTTAAGAATGCAGTAATATTATTAAAGGATGGGAATAATGCGAATAGGACACGGTTACGATGTTCACAGGCTGACGGACGACAGAAAGCTGATTCTCGGCGGAGTTGAAATTCCCTTTGAGCTTGGACTGCTCGGACACTCCGACGCAGATGTGCTTGTCCATGCGATTATGGATTCATTGCTCGGTGCCGCCGCTCTCGGTGATATAGGAAAGCTTTTTCCCGATACCGACAACGCTTATAAGGGGGCAGACAGCATACAGCTTCTAAAGCAGGTATGCTGTGTTTTGAAAGAAAACGGATACAGAATAATAAATATTGATTCAACCGTGATAGCTCAAAAGCCAAAGCTTAAAGATTATATTGATTTAATGAGAAACAATATTGCCTCTGCCTGCAGTATCGCTTTGTCGGATGTAAGTGTCAAGGCAACGACTGAGGAAAAACTTGGCTTTACCGGCAGACTTGAGGGGATTTCCGCTCACGCAGTTTGCCTTATAGAAAAATGTAATTAATAAATTATATGTAAAATATAATAATAAAATTTTGGAGGAATTAAAATGAAAAATTGTCCTAATTGTAACAACCAAATGTCAGATGATGCAATGTTTTGCACAAACTGCGGATTTTCATTTCAAAATGTAAATCCCCAGCAGCAGACACAGCAACCGCAGCCTAATGCTTATCAGAGCAGCTACGCTCAGCCCGTTGCTCCTGCGGTGGATCCCTTTGATCATACTGCCGAGTTCGATCAAAACGATGTGCATGAGAACAAGATTTTAGCACTTTTGTGCTATGCTTTGGGTATCTTCGGCGTGCTTATTGCACTTGTTGCAAGAATTTCCAACAACTCATCGTACCTTACATTTCACATTAAGCAGTCACTTAAAATTACTTTACTAACAGTAATTTTAGGTTTTGCTTCAACAGTTTTGTTCTGGACCTGTATTGTTCCTGCTGCTGCCGGAGTATGCACAGCTATCCTTTTTGTAGTTGATATCATTTGCTTTGTTAAGACTTGCCTTAATAAGTCTGTTGAGCCGCCTATTATTCGCAGCTTTGGTTTCCTTAAATAAGCACAAAACCTACATACAAACGACACCTTGTTCATATTAATGAACGAGGTGTTTTTTATGTTTAAAAAGGTTATTATTTATACTTTGGCTTCATTGGTAATATTATTTTCGTTTCCGTCTTCGGTTAAGGTGAGTGCGGTAAGCGTTGACACCGTGACGGCACCGTCTGCAATTTTGATGGAGTCAACTACTGGTAAAATTATATTTGAGAAAAATTCGCACGAAAAGCGTCCGTGTGCATCTGTTACAAAGGTTATGACGCTTTTGCTTGTCTTTGAGGCAATAGACAGCGGAAAACTATCTCTTGATGATACAATTACTGCGTCCGAGCACGCAGCCTCAATGGGCGGCAGTGATATCTGGCTTGAACCCGGTGAAAAAATGAGTGCGGACGATATGATAAAAGCAACTGTGGTAGCTTCCGCAAATGACGCGGCTGTGGCACTTGCCGAGCACATAAGCGGAAGTGAAGAGGCGTTCATAGAAAATATGAATAAGCGTGCCAAAGAGCTTAAAATGAACGATACGGTATTCAAAAACTGCAACGGACTTGATGAAGAAGGCCATGTAACTTCCGCATACGATGTTGCGATTATGTCAAAGGAGCTTATTAAGCACGAAAAAATATTTTATTATAGCTCAATATGGCTTGATACCCTAAGAGACGGAAAAACTCAAATTGTAAATACTAATAAGCTTTTAAAGACATACAACGGCATAACAGGTCTTAAGACGGGCACCACAGACGATGCAGGGTGCTGTATGTCAGCAACTGCACAAAGAGGAGATGTTTCTCTGATAGCGGTAGTTCTTGGATGCGATACAGGTAAAGAAAGATTTGCCGACGCAGCGGCACTGCTTGATTACGGGTTTGCAAATATTTCTGTCGTTGAATTAGAACTGCCCCAAGATATGCCTTCGCAGATAAAGGTTGACGGCGGTATGGAGTCAAGTGTACAAATAAATTGCCCCGTGTCATCCAAGGTGGTTGTTGACAAGGGCAGGGAAGCGGATATAAAATCTACCGTAAAACTGTCCGAAAGCGTAGCTGCTCCGGTAGAAGAAAACCAGAAGTTAGGCACTTTAATTTATACTGTTGACGGCAAAACAGTGAGCGAGTGTGATATAACTGCGGCGTCGTGTGTAGAAGAGATTTCTTATATATCAGTGCTCGGGGAGATTTTTAATTCTGTAATCACATTATAAAATTTAACAAATTGACCTTGCAAAAATACTTGTATTATAGTATAATAAAACAACAAAGGTACTTATATCGGAGCGTATATATTCTATTATTCCGAATAAGAATTTTGGAGGAATTGATTAATGGCAACTAAACTAACAGACAAGTATTTAAGAGGTTTTATTAATGAGCACGAATATGAGGGCGTAGCAGCTCAGGTAAAGGCTGCCCACAAAATGCTTCATGACGGTTCGGGTCTCGGAAATGATTTTCTCGGCTGGCTGAGTCTTCCTACTGACTATGACAAGGAAGAGTTTGCAAGAATTAAGGCTGCCGCAGAAAAAATAAAAAAGGACACAGATGTTTTTATAGTAATCGGAATCGGCGGCTCATATCTTGGTGCCCGTGCGGCAATCGAGTTTTTGACTTCTCAAAATTATAATCTTACATGCAAGGATACACCGCAGATCTTCTTTACAGGTAATTCAATCAGCTCATCGGCTCTTGCCGAGATTATGGAGCTTTGCGAGGGCAAAGATGTATCCGTTAATATGATTTCAAAGTCAGGTACAACAACAGAGCCTGCTATCGCTTTCCGTGTGTTCCGTGAAATGCTCGAGAAAAAGTACGGCAAGGACGGTGCAAGAGAGCGTATTTACTGCACAACCGACAAGGCTAAGGGAACACTCAAGGCTCTTGCCGATGAGGAAGGCTACGAAACTTTCGTAGTACCCGATGATGTAGGCGGACGCTTTTCCGTGCTCACTGCCGTAGGTCTTTTGCCTATCGCTGTATCGGGTGCAGATATTGACGCCCTTATGCAGGGTGCCGCTAAGGCTCAAAAGGACTTTGACAATGATGATTTGATGACAAACGATTGCTACAAATATGCTGCAATTCGTAATATTCTTTACCGCAAGGGCAAGACAATGGAGGTTATGGTATCTTACGAACCTGCCTACACAATGATGTCCGAGTGGTTCAAACAGCTGTTTGCTGAGAGTGAGGGCAAGGATAACAAGGGTATTTTCCCTGCAAGCGTTATTTTCTCTACCGACCTTCACTCACTCGGTCAGTACATTCAGGACGGCAGACGCACAATGTTTGAGACTGTTGTTCTATTTGATAAATGTAAAAAAGAAGTTACACTTGGTACAGATCCTACAAATGTTGACGGTCTTAACTTCCTTTCAGGTAAGACAATGGGCTTTGTAAATCAGAAAGCTTTTGAGGGTACCGTTCTTGCACACAACGATGGCGGAGTTCCCAATGTTGTTATCAATGTGCCCGAGATGAATGAATCAGAGCTTGGCTATCTCATTTATTTCTTTGAAAAGGCTTGTGCTATTTCAGGCTATATGCTTGGTGTAAATCCGTTTAATCAGCCCGGCGTTGAGAGCTACAAGAAGAATATGTTTGCTTTGCTTGGCAAGCCGGGATACGAGGATCAAAAGGCTGCTCTTGAAGCAAGACTTAAGTAATTTCTTTTAAAGTTAAATTAACGGGAGGAACTGATTATGGTTACTTTACTTATCGGTAAAAAAGGAACAGGAAAAACAAAGAAGCTTATCGCTCTTGCAAACGAAGCAGTTGCCGCATCATCGGGCAATGTTGTTGTAGTTGAAAAGGGCTCAAAGCTCACTTATGATGTAACTCATAAGGCAAGACTTATTGATACTGAGCAGTACCTCGTTGAGGGTTATGATATGCTTTACGGTTTTATCAGCGGCATTTGTGCAGGCAACTACGATGTAACTGATATTCTTGTTGACTCTACATTTAAGATTTGCCCTGAAGGTGTGGAGGGCCTTGAAAAATTTACAAAGAAGCTTCAGGAGCTTTCCGAAACATCATCTACAAATATTGTTCTTCTTATTTCTGCTTCGGAAGAAGATATTCCTGAATCAATTAATGCGGTTTGTCAAAAGGTATAATTTGATAATCGAAAATTAAAACGGGCCGCAACGGTGTGATTTTAATAAGCACCGTTTGCAGCCTTTTTATTTTGATATGGTTTTAAATAATGCTTTATGCGTTATTTTCGCAAAGCTCACGAAGTTTTTTGTTAAGCAGAGCAATCGGCAGCCCTACAACATTGTAATAATCACCTTTTATACCTTTAACAAGCAATGCCCCTTTTCCCTGTATTCCGTATCCGCCCGCCTTGTCCATCGGTTCTCCGGTTGCGATGTAATCGTCAATTTCCCGTTCGCTCAATGGGTAGAACTCAACCTCGGTAGAAACGGAAAATGAAATTTTCCTGCCTTTGAAAAGCAACGCACATCCCGTAATAACGCAATGTTTTCTGCCTGATAAGCGTGAAAGCATTTCCTTCGCGTTTTCCTTTGATTTCGGCTTTCCAAGCATTTTACCGTCAAGAAACACGCCCGTGTCACAGCCGATTACAATGTCATCAAAATGATTTTTGTTTTGTATGTATTCGGCTTTTTTTAAAGCAAGAAGCTCCGGTGCTTTTTTAAGCTCGGCTTTTGAATCCACTGTTTCTTCTATATCGGCAGGCTCGATTTCAAAGCTGTCGCAAATCATTGTCAAAAGCTGCTGCCTGCGTGGTGACGCCGAAGCAAGAAATATCATATTTTATTCCTCCGCATAAAGTTTTCAAAAATATTATACCACATTTTAAATTTTCAACAACCTTAATTTATAAACTTACTACTGTTAAAAAGGAGATATAATAATGTCAATACCAAATGATCCCGCAATTCTTTTATCATATATTAATACACAGCTTCGTGATAACTATAATTCTCTTGAAGAACTTGCAAAATCTCTTTGCGTAAGTGCCGATGAAATAATCTCAAAGCTTTCTTCAATAGGCTACGAGTATAACGCAGAACAAAACAGATTTATATAACAGAAAAATAATTGAAATTATAAGAATGTTAATTCTTTTATTAAAGGCGTAAAGATATGAAAATATTGGTCAATACCATAATTTGCGATTTTCGCAAGAAAGTATTATAATATACGCAATTATATAAGGGGGGATAATATGATTAAAGTTGACAAATTAAAAAAGGAGTTTAAAAAGACGATTAAGGAACCGGGGGTTATAGGAAGTTTTAAGTCGTTGTTTCATCCTAAAACCGAAAAGATTGTTGCGGTAAACGACATAAGCTTTAATGTGCCTGAGGGAGAAATTCTCGGATTTATCGGACCTAACGGTGCAGGCAAAAGCACGGTTATAAAAATGCTTACGGGGATTCTGACTCCGACATCGGGAAGCTGTACCATAAACGGTAAAAATCCTACGCAAAACCGCAAGAGCTATGTTAAGGAAATCGGTGTTGTTTTCGGTCAGAGAACTCAGCTTTGGTGGGATTTACCGTTAAGGGAAACCTACGGAGTGCTTAAGGAAATCTATGAGGTGCCGGACGACAGATACCGTAAGCGAATGGCTTTTCTAAACGAGGTGCTGGATCTCGAAAGCTTTATCACAAGTCCTGTTCGTACCCTTTCACTGGGGCAGAGAATGAGAGCGGATATTGCGGCGTCGCTTCTGCACAGTCCCAAGGTTTTGTTTCTCGATGAACCGACAATAGGACTTGATGTTGTTGTAAAGGATAATATACGAAACGCCATTGATTACATAAACAAACAGGAAAAAACAACTGTCATACTCACAACACATGACCTTGCGGATATCGAGATGCTTTCAAAGAGGATAGTGATGATTGACAAGGGCAAAAATGTGTTTGACGGATCAATTTCCGAACTGAAAAGCAAATACGGCCAGATCAGAGAGATGTATTTTGATACCGATACAAATGATGTTGACAAAGTGCTTGCATACAGAGAGCATTTTGGATTTTCTGATGAAGACATAAGTGTTGAAACAGAGGGGAATTCGGTTAAAGTGCGGTTTAACAGCTCCGTTGTTCCTGTTTCCGATATGCTTGACTATACGCTCGGCAAAATTAATATCAACGATATAAGCGTAAAGGACGCCGACATAGAAGAAATTATACGCAGGCTGTACAAGCAGGGGGTGTGATATGAAAAAGAAGCTTCGTATTTATTTGCCGTTTGTGAATGCGGGTATGCAGGAAACCACTACTTATCGGGCAAACTGGATATTTTTTATGATAGGCAATGTGCTTGCCTGCTTTGTTTCGTATTTTATTTGGAAAGCGGTTTTTCTTTCAGGCGACAGCAATTCCATGAACGGTTTTACGATGCCGCAAATGGTTGTGTACATATTTCTGATGTTTTTGACAAGCACGCTTATAAGCAGCGGAGGCACATATGACATAGGAGAGGAAATACGCGACGGCTCAATATCTATGCGTATTATCAAGCCGATAAGCTACAATTCGACATTTCTTTTTCAGGAACTCGGAAACAAATTTATGACAATATGTATTCTTATTGTTCCTATGGTAATAGGTGTTGAAATTGTAAGAACCGTTCTGATAGGCAGTGTTCAGTTTAATATTTTCGGTTTTTTGCTGTACATACTTAGCTGCGTTTTTGCTTATCTCATAAATTTTTTCTTTAACATATGCTTCGGTTTTGTTGCATTCATTATCAAGTACCTGTGGGGTGCAAATATGATGAAAAACTGCATTGTAGGTTTTTTGTCGGGTGCTACGATTCCGCTTGCTTTTTTGCCTGATACACTGGAACAGATTTTCCTGCTTTTGCCGTTTGCGTCGCTTAACTACACTCCTGTTATGATTTATATGGGAATGTACAGCGGCGTGACACTGCTTTATTATTTGGGTTTGCAGATGTTTTGGGCACTGTTTTTCTGGGGACTTTCAAAGCTGCTTTGGAGGGTTTCTCTCAAGCATTTGTCGGTACAGGGGGGATAGGAATGAAACAGATAAAAAGAATGCTGCGTATGCACAGAATTTTTGTTGCACAGGAATTTAAGAGAATGATGGAGTACAAGGGTGACTTTGTCGTGGGCATTATAGGTTTTTTGCTCGGGCAGTTTTTCAATATGCTCTTTCTCTGGATAATTTTCAGTCAAATCCCAAGTCTTATGGGATGGTCTCTTGAGCAGGTAGTGTTTATTTACGGATTTTCGCTTATTCCCAAGGGACTTGATCACCTTTTGTTTGATAATCTATGGGCGATAGGTCACTTTACGGTACGAAAGGGAGATTTTGATAAGTATCTGACAAGACCGATAAACACACTTTTTCATGTAATGGTTGAAAAACTGCAAATCGACGCACTCGGTGAACTGATTATGGGAGTTGCACTGATTTGCATAACTTTGCCGTCACTGTCGATTGAGTGGAGTTTCATCAAAATTTTGCTTGCAATACTGGTTATTCCTTTTGCAACGCTGATTTATACGGGTATAAAGATTGCAACATCAGCAATAGCATTCTGGACAAAACGCAGCGGAAATATTACTTATATGTTTTATATGGTAAACGACTTTGCAAAGTACCCCGTTACAATCTACAATAATGCGGTAAGGAGTATAATCACATATATCATACCGTTTGCATTTACGGCGTTTTATCCTGCAAATTATATTCTCACAGGCGAAAATCCGCTGTTTAATATCGGACTTACTGTTGTGATTTCTCTTATCCTTATGACGATAGGCGTACTGATATGGAACAGGGGAATCAAAGCATATGAAAGTGCAGGATCGTAGAAATATAGAAACAACAGGAAATTACGCCGTAAAATTGCGGCAAAAAGGTTGACAAGTCTGCATTTTATGATATAATAAAACTGTTGCTTTGTGCAACAAATCCTTGCGGCAGAAGCCGCCATAATGTCCAGAAGGAGGTGCAATATAATGGCAGTTACAGCTAATTACGAAACCGTAATGATTATTTCAATGAAAAAGGGCGAAGAAGGTATTCAGGCTATCGTTGAAAAGTTCAAAGCTCTCATTGAAAAGCATGCCACTTTGAAAAATGTTGACGAATGGGGCAAGAGAAAGCTTGCATACCTTATCAACAAAGAGAGCGAAGGCTATTATGTTCTTTTCGATTTTGAAAGCACAGCTGAGTTCCCTGCGGAGCTTGACCGTATCTACAAAATCACAGAAGGCGTAATGCGTTCACTCATCATCAAAAAAGAAGACGAATAATGACAGTGTAGGGTTAATCCCGAATTACGAAAGGAACTAAGATGTTAAACAGAGTTATTTTAATGGGCAGACTTGTTTCTGACCCTGAGTTAAAAACAACAGGAACGGGAATTAGCGTAACAAGCTTTAGAATAGCCGTTGAACGCAGCTATGTAAAGCAGGGCGAAGAACGCAAGGCTGATTTTATTGATGTTGTATGCTGGAGAAACACGGCTGAGTTTGTATGCCGCTACTTCGGCAAAGGCTCTCTTATTGCCGTTGAGGGTCAGCTTCAAAGCAGAACCTATCAGGCAAAGGACGGCTCAACCCGTTATGTTGTTGAGGTTGTTGCTGATAATGTTTCGTTTACAGGTGAACGCCGTGACAATTCAGGCTCTTCATATAACCAGTCTTATGGTTCGAACCAGAGTTACGGTGCAAATCAGTCATATCAGCAGGAAGCCCCCGTGCAGGCTTCTTATCAGAGCGGTGCTAATTCGGATTTTCAGGATATGCCCCTTGATGACGACTTACCGTTTTAATTACAACTTTAGTTTAAATAATTCTCATTGAAAGGAGAACTAATCATGGCAGACAGACCAATGAACCGTGGCAGAAAGGCTCGCAAGAAAGTTTGCGGTTTCTGCGTGGATAAGGTTGAACATATTGATTATAAAGATATTTCTCGCCTTCGCCGTTATATGTCAGAGAGAGGAAAGATTCTTCCCCGCCGTGTAACAGGCACATGTGCAAGACATCAGCGTGAGCTTACTGTTGCAATCAAGCGTGCCCGTCACCTTGCTTTGCTTCCTTACACAGCTGACTAATAGCATAATAAATTACAGCCGCTCCGTTTTATAGGAGCGGCATTTTTACTTTATAGGAAACTGCTCGAAAACGGTCGGGCAAACAAGGTTTGATAATATTAACCTGTCTGCTCGAACCCAGTGTCGAGATACTCGACTTTTATGAAAAGTATACGCAAAACGGCCGCATATCAGATCCGATATGCGGCTGAAAATTTAAAACATATTTTTATTTTTTTACTTAATTTCCTTAATCCAGCCCTCTGGAGCTTCAATTTTGCCCATCTGAATACCTGTAAGAGTATCGTAAAGCTTTTTGATAACGGGTCCCATTTCCGTAGTGCCGTTAGCAAAGCAAATTTCCTTGCCGTGGTCGTTAATTTTACCGACAGGTGAAATAACAGCCGCTGTGCCGCAAAGACCGCACTCAACAAAATCCTTGACTTCGCTGAAGTAAACTTCTCTTTCTTCAACATCAAGACCGAGATAATGCTCTGCAACATACATAAGCGAGCGGCGTGTAATAGACGGCAGAATACTGTTTGATTTAGGAGTAACTACCTTGTTGTCTTTTGTGATAAACAGGAAGTTCGCACCGCCTGTTTCTTCAACCTTTGTGCGTGTAGCCGCGTCAAGATACATATTCTCGTCAAAGCCCTCAGCGTGAGCAGTAACTATAGCGTGAAGACTCATTGCATAGTTTAAACCTGCCTTAATATGACCTGTTCCGTGAGGAGCGGCTCTGTCAAAATCAGACACCTTGATAGTAATCGGCTTTACACCGCCTTTAAAGTAAGGACCTACCGGTGTTGTAAAAATTCTGAACTGATATTCATTTGACGGTTTTACGCCGATAACAGCGTCGGAACCGAACATATACGGACGAATATAGAGAGTAGCCCCTGTTCCGTAAGGAGGAACAAAATCGGAATTTGCCTTGACAACCTTGCAAACCGCCTCAACAAACTTTTCCTTAGGGAATACAGGCATTTCAAGACGCTTGCAGCTGTCTTCCATTCTCTGAGCGTTAAGGTCAGGTCTGAACACAACAATTCTGCCGTCGCAGGTTGTGTAGGCTTTCATACCCTCAAAGCAAGTCTGGGCGTACTGCAAAACACCTGCACATTCACTGATTGTCACGGTAGTGTCAGTGGTCATTGTACCGTCGTCCCACTTACCGTCCTTGAAGTTTGATACAAATCTTTCGCCTGTCGGCATATAACCGAAGCCGAGATTTGACCAGTCAATGTTTTGCTTTTCCATTTACATTACTTCCTTTCGAAACATATACAAAAACCTCTTAAAAGGCGTACACTTATTTTATCACTTATGTGGATAATTTGTCAATGTTAGGGGAGCATATTTCCTGCCGCAAGATAAATTTTATACCATTCTTCACGCGTTAGCTCTATATCTGTTCCCTTGCAAATGTCATCAAGCCTTGATTTATTCATAGTACCCGAAATCATCTGTATATTTGCGGGGTGCCTTAAAATCCAAGCTGTTGCAACGGATGTATTGCTTACAGAATATTTTTCTGCAACAGAATTAATTACTTCGTTAAGCTTGGGAAATTTATCGTTGTTTAAAAATACACCCTCAAAGAATCCGTATTGAAAAGGTGACCACGCCTGAATCGTAATGTCATTAAGTCTGCAATAATTTAAAATTCCTCCGTCACGGTCAAGCGAGCCTTCAGTCGTCATATTAACCTCAAGTCCGTTTCTTATCATCTGCGAGTTTGTAATACTCAGCTGAAGCTGGTTTGCCTGTATGTCCTGCGACACGCATTTTTTAAGCAGCTCTATCTGACCGCTGTTCATATTCGATACACCGAAATACCTCACTTTGCCGTTTGATTGCAGCTCGTCAAAAGTCTTTGCGACCTCCTCGGGCTCAACAAGTGCGTCGGGACGGTGCAGCAGGAGCATATCAAGATATTCGGTTTGCAGTCTTTCAAGTATACCGTCAACACTCTTTATAATGTGTTCATACGACAAGTCATACATAACCCCGGGGACAATGCCGCATTTTGATTCAATAAACAAACTCTCTCTTTTTACACCCGAGTTTTTAAGAGCCTGTGAAAACAGCTTTTCACATTGACCGTCACCGTAAATATCGGCGTGGTCAAAAAAGTTCAGACCACGGCTTACAGCGTGATTTATAAAGTCTGCGGCACCTCTTTCGTCAAGGGAGTTTAACCTCATACAGCCTATTGAAATTGCAGGTATATTTATGTTTGTTTTGCCAAGATTAATTGTTTTCATATTATTACCTCTTTTTGATATAATAGTTATTAAAGTAATTGTAACAGGAGTTATGAGTTAAGACAATTTGATTTTTTTAATTTATAAAAAATCGTCCACATAAAATCAATAAGTTGACATTTATGGGGTGTGTATTATAATAATTAAAGCAGAGAATTTTAAAGGAGCAAAGGTATGGCTGAGGTTATAAAGATAGTATTGACGGGCGGTCCCTGTGCGGGAAAAACAACCGCACTGGCTTATGCGGCAGAAAAGCTTAGAGAAAAGCGGATAAATACATTAACTGTTGACGAGTGTGCTACAAAGCTTATTTTAAGCGGAAAAACTCCTCAGAATATGGGAATATATGAATTTCATAAGTTATTGTTTGAGACGCAGTTAAAGGAAGAAAGAGAGAAAATTCAGCTTGCGATGAATATGGACTGCGACAGGGTGGTAATCCTCTTTGACAGGGGGCTGCTTGACAGCATGGCTTATGCAGGACAAGTAAATTTTGACAGATATTCTGCGTTATGTGGTGAAAATGAGGATGTAATACGAAACTCCTACGACGCAGTTTTTCACCTTGTGACAGCCGCAGACGGGGCAGAGAGCTTTTACAGTAACAAAAGCAACAACGCTCGCAGTGAAAGCGTGGAGCAGGCAAGAATCCTTGATGAAGAAATCCTTTCCGCTTGGGTGGGTACGCCTCATCTTCGCATAATTGACAACTCCGCTTCATTTGATAAAAAGCTTGAAAGACTTTCTACCGAGATATTAGCGTTTCTCGGAATACCGAGTCATTTTGAAATTGAGAGAAAATTTCTTATTAAGTATCCCGATTTACAGCTTTTGGAAAAAAGAAAAACCTGTCGGAAAATCCCAATTACACAGGCGTATCTCAGCACGCCCGACGAGGGAGATTTCAGAATAAGAAAACGGGGAAGTGGGGAGAATGCTGTTTATATTAAGACGGTTAAAATAAAAATTAGCGATATTAAACGCATTGAAATCGAAAGCTATATTTCCAAAGAAGAATATAACAACTATATGAGTAAAAAGGAGTTTATATCGGGAGTTATATCAAAGGACAGATACTGCATTGTGTACAACAGCGAATATTTTGAGCTTGATATATATCCGTTTTGGAGTGACAGGGCAACGCTTGAGATTGAGCTTTTAGACGAAAATCAGCCGTATACAATGCCCGACTTTATCAGCGTAATACGAGAGGTTACTTTTGAAAAAGAATACCGCAATTTTGCACTTGCACAAAATTACGGTAAACAATAATAATTTATTTTTCGGCATTATGATTAATCTTAAAGCCGTCATATTTTCCGATGTCGCACAGCTTAATATCGTGACATCCAAGCCTTGTGCTTAACGGAGCAAGCTCCATATAATCGCCGTACAGAAATGTAAGATACTCGTGATATTTTTCGGGGACAGGTAGCTTGTATCCCTCAAAAACCACATAAATTACATTATCAAGATACTCAATGGGAAAGCTTCCGTTGTAGATGTTTCGACCCATACCGTCGTAAAGGTATTTTGCGTTCTTTTTTCTTTTAAAGAAACTTATAGTCTTGTTGTCGAGCCAAAGGCTGAATCTCAGCGGGAATACGGTTTTGCAGAAATCGGTTATAACGGACTGAAATTTGCTGTCGTTTTGAGCTTTTCTGTTGTTCCACTTGTTAAAAACAAGTGCACGGGTAAACAGCGTCATTGCAAGATGAAGTTTTTGACCGAACTTTGAATTAGCCGTTTTATCATGGCAGAAAATATCAAAAGCAAGACCGTTGTGCATACCCTTGTGTTCCTTTGCAAATCCCGTGGCAAAGACAGTTCCGTTAAGTCTGAATTTTGCAAATTCATAAAAACAGTTTTTGTCTGTTTTAAATGTCTGAAATGTCATAGTTTCAGGCATTTCTTTTTCCGCAATTTCGCAAAATCGGTCGTAATCTTCACGAAGCATCATAATATCTGCGTCGTCATCCCACGGAATAAACCCCTTGTGCCTTATGGCACCCAGCAGGGTACCTCCCGCAAGGAAATATTTGATATTATGTTTTTTGCAAATTCTGTCAACCTCAAGAAGATAGGCGAGCAAAATCTGCTGAATTGAGGATAATCTGCCGTCATGATTGTGCGGCAGGCTCATGGCGGTGTTATCCTGCATTTTGCTCATTACACAAAGCTCAAGTGCCGTTTCAAGCGTGATAACAGGTTCACAGCCATGCTCGCATATTTTGTTTGCATTAATTGCACAGCCGTCAAAATCACCGCATTTGCTTAGCGATATATCCGCCATATCTGCGTAAACATCGTGGAGAATCGCACTTATCATACCTGTTGACACAGTAGAGTCAATGCCTGCAACATTATATACTCCGTGTTCAAGCAATGTAAGAGAGTAAATTATCGCCCTGAAAACATCGCTTATATAAACAAATGAATATTTCTTAAAAGAATTAATAAGACTGCATTTTTTGCCGTTTGCAACACATTCAAGCGTGTTGTCAAGCATAGTGCTGAGCTTTGTGCCCGCACCGAGTATGATACCCGTTCTGAGAAAGGTAAGGTCAAAGGCCTTGTCCTTGTTAAGACAGCTCCAAAGGCTTTCGGTTGTTCTCATAATTTGAGAGGCAAAACTTTCGGGAGAAGTTAAATCAATTTTTGCGTACTCGTTTTCGGAGTAAACCCTGTGATTTTTTGCATTGCCGTAAATTCTGCTGTCTGTAAGTACAACGGTTTTTGCACCGCATTTTTCAGATACCTTTGATAACGCTTTTACTTCATTTATCTGAGAAGAAAATAAATTTGAACACTCATCAATATTCTCGCAGCACAAACCCGTATGAACTACATAGTCCGCTTTGTTTAGTTCCTCCAAAGAATTAAACAAGACAAAATCAAAGTCATCACGCACAAGCAGTTCCTTGTTAAAGTCTGAAATCGCATCGCTTGATTCTCCGCAGAAAATAACCCTTGTATTCAGTCCTTTTGTTTCGTTAAGATACAAAAGGGCATAGCAAAGACAGCGTCCAAGCTCACGGCCGCAGATTAAAAACGATTTGTTTCTTATTTTTTCAATAATATTTTTTTCAATGCTCGGCATAGCCGCCCAGTCAGCTTGAAATTCGTTTAATATATCTTTGATTTGCATCGTAATTTCCTTTATGAATTTATTTGCAGGCTCATAATTTTGACGCTGCGTTTAATTCCCTGTGTTAGGTCAACTTCGGCTTTCCATCCGAGTTTATTTAGCCTTGTCGGGTCTAAAATCTCAGGAGTTTGCGACATAGGAGAGGGAACAGGCTCTTTTTCGTCATCGGGGTTTGCGAAGCTGAGCTTTAACCTCAGCTCAGGAAATGCGCTTACAGCCGCCTTTGCGAAGTCCCTTATCGTTACATCGCTTTTTGGATTTGCAATATTGTAAGCTGTTTCGCTTTCACCGTCAAGCAGAATTTTAAGCAAAGCTGCGGTTGTATCGGTTACATAGCAGAAGCTTCTCAGAGCCGCTCCGTTGCTCTTTAGCAAAATATTTTCCTTTTTTACTACATTAGAAATAAACTGAGCCCAAACTCTGTCATCATCAAGGCTTGCCGCACCGTAAATATAGGCGGGTCTTGCTATTTTTACATTCATATTGTACTGCCTTGCATAGCAGCAGCCAAGCGTTTCGGCGGCACGCTTGCCCTGTGCATAGCAGTTTTTGTAGCTGTCTATATCAATGTAGCCCAAATCGTTTTCGGATATTGAACTTTTGCCGTTAAATACCGAGCCGTAAACCTTTAGTGATGATACTATAAGCGTGCTTTCACAGTTGCTTTTCTTAGCGTATTCAAGGGCGTTTAAAGTACCCGTCAGATTTGCGTCAATCGTTCCGGCAGGGTCATTTTCAAAATAATAAGCACTTGCCTGACTTGCAGCGTGAATAACAAAATCGGCTCTGTCAAAGTCAAACGGAACGCATACATCCTGAACAATCAGCTCTAAATCATCACGGTTTAACAGCTCGCCGTACTTTTTTTCAGCCTTTTCACGGTTTCTTACAAGTGCTTTAACCTTTATGTTGCTTTTAAAGACATCGTTTCTTATGAGCAGTGCACACACAATATAAAAAGCAATAAAGCCGTTGCCTCCCGTGATAAGCACGGTTTTATTGCAAAGGCACGGCCAGTTAATATCGCTGTCTGTAATTGTTTTAATATCTTCAAAAACATAGGGATGCAAATGGCTTTTTACTTTATAATCCATACTTTAGTTCCTCTTTTGCAAAGTTTTTAAAGCTTCGGTAATAATATCTCGAACGCAGGAATTTAAGATCCTCCGGAGTTGTCACCTTTATATTGTCACGCTCGCCTTTAAATATATGCACCTCTTGACCAAGCTCGATTAAAAGCTCGCTTGACGAAATAGGATTTGTAATGCCGAGGCGTTCAGCCTCCTTGTGAGCGTCCGTAATTTTACGCATGGTAAAGCCCTGCGGTGCCTGAGTGATGTACATCTGTTTGCGGGGCAGACTCTTGCGGCAGGTCATGCCGTCCTCGCTCTGCAAAACTGAATCAATACTCGGTGTTACGGGAACGGCAGTGCCGTATTCAGACACGGTTTCTATACAGTCAGAAATAAGCTGTTGGGAAATCAGCGGGCGTACTCCGTCGCAAATAAGCACAATGTCATCGGGGAAAGAAAACTTTTGGGTCTCGACAAGCCCGTTGTGAATGCTTTCGTGTCCCGTATTTCCGCCGGGGACAATCGAAGTAACCTTTTGCACCTTGTACTGTGCAATCAAATCCCATGTATATTCTATTTTATCGGGCAGACAGGAGATGACTATATCATCAATTTCGGGGTGCATCGAAAAATTTTCAAGCGTCCTGATGATAATCGGCTTGCCGTCAACATTGATAAACTGTTTGGGAATATCAAGCGACTTCATTCTTGCACCGACACCGCCTGCAAAAATAACAACATGTACCATATCTTCACCGTTTGATTTATTTTTTCTTTTTTGATTCTTCGTAAATCTTCAGGGTTTCATCGGTAGGACCGTCAAAGACAACGGTACCTTTTTTCAAAAAAATTGAGCGGGGGCATATTTCCTTGACGGAATTTGCACTGTGACTTACATAAAGCACGGTAGTACCTGCGGCGATAATTTCCTTGATTTTGTTCTTGCACTTCTTTTTAAAAGTAGCGTCGCCGACAGCAAGTGCTTCATCGACTACCAGTACATCGGGTTCAATATTTACATTAATTGCAAAACCCAGACGCATTTTCATACCGCTCGAATAAGTTCTTACGGGCTGGTCAATGTAGTCGCCGAGTTCAGCAAATTCAATAATATTTTCTTCAATCTGTTTGATGTATTCATCCTCAAGACCGAGTATATAGCCCTTGAGGTATATATTTTCTCTTCCCGTCATTTCCATTGAAAATCCCGCCGTAAGCTCAAGCAAAGCGGCAACCTTGCCGTTTACGATAATCTCGCCTTCATCGGGAAATGCAACGCCTGTAATCATTTTCAGCAAAGTCGACTTGCCGGCACCGTTATCGCCCACAATGCCGACAGATTCGCCTCTGTAAATTTCAAATGACACATTGTTAAGTGCCCTGTTCGTTTTCGGGTTTTTGGGTTTTATAAACAGTGCTTTAAATCGTGCCTGGTCGTTTTTGTAGAGAATGTAGGTTTTGCTTACATTCTTAAAGGTAATAATCGGTTCAGCCATAAAATTACCTCCTCATCAAAGTACATCAGGAAGCTTTTTCCTGAGTCTGTTGTAATTGAAAATTCCAAGTACAAACACAACCGCAAATTCGGCAGCAAATATTGCAAGTTCCGTTCCGTAATCAAAGAAAGGTCTGTCGTAAAGGAAACAGTTGCGGTATCCGTTTACAAAAAAGTTAATGGGATTTAAAAGCATAATAAAATTAAGTGCAGGCTGTTCAAAACCGTATGAGTCGTACATAATGCCCGACAGCCAGAAAATACCCGACATGATGGAAACAATAAGGCTTTCAAAGTCCTTGCTGAATGCAGACATAGGTGCAGTTGACCAAGACAAAGCAAGGAAGAAGATAAACATCAGCGGACAATACAAGAAAAATTGCAGGTTATACCAGCTCGGACCTACTGCAATGGCAACATAAATGTACATAATCGCAACGAGGAAAATATGAACATACAACCTTGAAATGCTTGTATAGGTCAATATGGTGGATACGGGGAATTTAACCTTTGTAATAAACTGTCTGTTTGTACGCAGAGTTTTCGCCCCTTGTGTGATGCTGTCCTGAATGAAAAACCACGGAATAATTCCCACAAGCATAAATGTAAAGAAGTCAATCGTAAACGGTTCGGGACCGCCGAGATTTATATCAACGGCTTTCAGTGTTTTTATTCCGCAGGAAAAAGCAAACCAATATACAAAAACAGTAAAAGCAGGCTTTACCACAGCCCAAAAAGGACCGATAACGGCACCCTTGTAGGTTTTTATAAGCTCATTTTTTGCAAGCAAAAGGATTTGTTTGCCGAATCCTTTGTGCTCATTAAGTATACTAAACAAATATATCATCCAATCTTAATCATATTTTAAATAAAAGTAAATCTTAAAATATTTTAACCTATATTTGTCACTTCCAATCATCTGATTTTGCCGATTAACAATAACAAAGCAAAATTCACGGCATAAATAACAAAAAAGTTCCGTAAAATTTATATAAAAAGCTAAATTAAGCATAAAATTATGACAGACATAAATAAACAATTATATTATATAACTTTTTGGCTATTTGTCAATGAATATAATGCATTGCTGAAACATTAAGAATATCCCGCAAAATAAGAGAATTGTTATAACAAAAGGCTGCAAGCAGCAGCCTTTTAATTGTTTTTTTCAAGATGATTTTTCAAAGCGAAAAAGGTTTCGTCGCTGATAACATGTTCAATTTTACAGGCGTCTGCGGCGGCAGTTTCCTTGTTTACTCCGAGCTTTTCAAAAATGGCAGATAACACCGTGTGACGCTCAAAGGTTTTTTGTGCGATTTCTTCGCCGAGAGGGGTTAGTTTTAATGCACCGTCTTTTTCAACGGTTATATAGCCGCCGTCTTTGAGCAAGCCCACAGCTCTGCTCACACTCGGTTTTGAGTATCCCATATACTCGCAAACATCAATCGAGCGGACAAAAGCAGATTCTTTACTTAACAAATATATGGTTTCAAGATACATTTCTCCCGATTCCTTCAACTGCATACAAAAGCTCTCCCTAAATATTATGCGTACATAATAACATAATTTCAGCACAAAATCAATTATTTTAATAAAAATAAACAACAAGTTACCTGTTGCTAACTGTATCTTCATTTAAATTATATAAATTTTAAGAATTAATTAATTTATTGAAAAATTTGTATTGACAATTCTTAGAAAATAAATTAAAATAATCACGGTTAGCAAAAGCTAACCTAATTTATCATCATAAAGTTAGCGTTCGCTAACTTTAGCGGAGAGGATAATTATGATGCCGTTAATTTTTGCAAATATAGGCGAAACAAATATGATAAAAAAGGTCGGAGGAAATTATGAACTCAGAAAACATCTTGAAAACCTCGGATTTGTTGCAGGTGCAGATGTTACAGTAATCACCTCAATCAGCGGCAACATAATTGTAAATATAAAAAATTCCCGTGTTGCCATAAGCAGGGAAATGGCACAAAAAATAATGGTGTAAGGAGAGCAGAATATGAGTACATTAAAACAGGCAAAAATAGGCGATACAGTCACGGTTAAAAGACTTTGCGGTCAGGGGGCTGTAAAACGCAGAATTATGGATATGGGAATAACAAAGGGCGTACAGTTGTATGTACGCAAGGTTGCACCGCTCGGCGACCCTATTGAAGTTTGCGTGCGTGGCTATGAGCTTTCACTGCGTAAAGCTGACGCGGAACTGATCGAAATTGATTAAATATGTATTATAACAAGGAAACGCAAAAGTGTTTCCTTTATATAAAAGCTATGAGTTAGCATAGGCTAACAAGAGAGGAGAGCATATATGAATTTAAGGATCGCCCTTGCAGGCAACCCAAACTGCGGCAAAACAACGCTTTTTAATGCACTCACAGGCTCTAATCAGTTTGTAGGCAACTGGCCGGGTGTAACTGTTGAAAAGAAAGAGGGAAAGCTCAAAAATTACAGCGGAGTAAAAATTATTGACCTCCCGGGTATTTATTCGCTTTCACCCTACACTCTTGAGGAGGTGGTAGCCCGAAACTTTCTTATTGATGAAAGACCGGACGCCATACTTAATGTTATCGACGGCACGAACTTAGAGCGAAATCTCTACCTGACAACACAGCTTACCGAGCTTGGAATCCCCGTAGTTGTTGCAATAAATATGATTGATGTTGTACGCAAAAACGGCGATGAAATAAATATCTCGGAGCTTTCTTCACAACTCGGCTGTACGGTGGTTGAAATTTCTGCTCTTAAAAATAACGGAATCAAAGAAGCGGCTGACGCTGCGGTAAAGGCAGCACAGGGCAGCAAAACTGTTCCTATGCACAGCTTTTGCGGTGTTGTGGAGCACGCACTCGCCCATATTGAGGAGGCGGCTGTTCACGGTTTGCCTGATGAACAGCAAAGGTGGTATGCGATAAAAATATTTGAGCGTGACGAGAAAGTGCTCAGAAAGCTTAATATTCGCCCCGATTTGCTCGAACATATAGAACATGACATAAATGCGGCGGAAACCGAGCTTGACGATGATGCCGAAAGCATTATTACAAACGAACGGTATGTGTACATAGCGTCAATAATTAAGAGCTGTTACAAAAAGAAAAATAAGGATAGACTTTCAACATCAGACAAGATTGACAAGGTAGTTACAAACAGATTTGCGGCACTTCCCATTTTTGCAGTAATTATGTGTATTGTCTACTATATCTCGGTAACGACGGTAGGTACAGTGGCTACCGACTGGGCTAACGACGGTTTGTTCGGAGACGGCTGGCATCTGTTTGGTATAGGTACATCGGATTATGAGGACGCAACTTCGGCTTTTGCTGAGGAAAATTTGTTTACCCCGCAGCTTGAAGCGACGGTAAAAGACGCGGCAGGTAACAATGTTGTCGGTGCAGGCGAAGTTTATGACGCCGTAGCCGCAAAAGACTTTTCTGCTTTTGACGAGGCATACGCTTCTTACTCCGATTCGCTTGCCGAAGAAGGATACGACTTAAGCGGCATTGTTGACCCTGTTCTTGAATCAGAAGAAATGCCTTCTCCCGAAAACTACGGAATTTGGGTTCCGGGCATTCCCGTGCTTGCCGAAAACGGACTTAATGCAATAGGCTGTGCAGATTGGCTCAAGGGTTTGGTTCTTGACGGAATAATAGGCGGCGTAGGTGCGGTTTTGGGTTTTGTGCCTCAGATGTTAGTGCTCTTTATATTCCTTGCATTTCTTGAAGGCTGCGGCTATATGGCTCGAATTGCCTTTGTAATGGATAGAATTTTCAGAAAATTCGGCTTATCGGGAAAATCTTTTATACCGATGCTTATAGGAACAGGATGCGGCGTACCGGGAATAATGGCGTCAAGAACTATTGAAAATGAGCGTGACCGCAGAATGACTATAATGACGACGACATTTATCCCATGCGGTGCAAAGCTTCCGATAATTGCACTTATAGCAACAGCTTTGTTCGGCGGTGCATGGTGGGTTGCACCGAGTGCGTACTTCTTGGGTGCAGGTGCAATAGTTGTTTCGGGAATTATGCTCAAAAAGACGAAAATGTTTGCAAACGAACCTGCTCCGTTTGTTATGGAACTGCCCGCATATCATCTTCCGACAGTCGGCAATATTCTCCGCTCAATGTGGGAGCGTGCGTGGTCGTTCATAAAAAAGGCAGGAACAATCATACTGCTTGCTTCCGTAGTGATATGGGCAGGCTCATGTTTTGGATTTGAAAACGGAAACTTCGCATTTAATACTGAAATGGAGCTTGAAAACAGCATTCTCGGAATAATAGGGGGTGCGATCAGCTGGATTTTTGCACCGCTCGGTTTTGGAAATGCAAAGGCAACAATAGCAACTATTATGGGACTTGTTGCAAAGGAGGAGGTTGTCGGTGTATTCGGCGTTCTCGACTTTGAGAGTATGACTCAGCTTGCGGCATATTCTTTCCTTGCTTTCAATTTGCTTTGTGCACCGTGTTTTGCGGCAATCGGAGCTATCAAAAGAGAGATGAACTCTGCAAAGTGGACGGCTTTTGCAATCGGGTATCAGTGTGTGCTTGCTTATGCTGTTTCTCTAATGATATATCAGTTCGGAATGTTGTTTACGGGTCAGGGCAATGCGATAGGTGCAATATTTGCTTTTGCTGTTGCAGCGGTTATCTGTTATATGTTGTTCAGACCCTACAAGGAAACAAACAGATTAAAAGTAAAGGCAAATGCGTAGCTGTTAATTTTACAGAACAGCAAGCAAAACAAATTATATATCTTGCAGGAGGATTTTATATGCTTAATTGGTTAAGTGCAAACATAGGTACAATATTAGTTGCGGCGGTAATTTTTTCTGTTATTGCATTTGTTGCAGTAAAGCTGATTCGTGACAGAATAAAGGGAAAAACCTCCTGCAGCTGCGGATGTTCAAATTGCCCGATGAAAGACAAGTGTGGGCACAAGTGACAGAATCATAAAATTAGATTTGCATTTACGCAATAACAAAGCTTATTATTGAGCAAAAATATAATCATAAATCCAATTTGGATTTAAAAAGACGGGACATAGGAGGAACGCAGTGTCTGAGGACTTGATAATTAAACATTGTTCCCCAACACTTGCGGGGATTAAAACGGGCAGTCTTTTCAGCTGCAAATGTACTTCAATGCAGGAAACACTTGAGGCGATTAACAAATTCAATGATATTCTGATTCCCAAAGGGGTGAAAATTCAGCTTCTTAAATTTTTTGGCAGTCGTGTACTTGTATATGTTTATCGTCCTCAAAAGCTTGAAAAAGATTTATCCGACAAATACACCCAAACGCTTTTATTTGACTGCGGCTATCGTTGTGCCGAACTTAATAAATGTATTTCAAGACTTAAATTCAGAGTGAACAGTTATTCCGAGTTTCCGCATGAAATAGGTTTGTTTCTCGGCTATCCTCCCGAAGATGTACATGGATTCATTGTAAATAAGGGAAGCGGCTGTAAAATTTCGGGTTGCTGGAAAGTTTACGGCGATGAAGAAAGAGCTTTAAAAATGTTTAAGCAGTTTAAAAAGTGTTCGGATATTTACTATCTTAAATGGCTCGGCGGTGCAACAATCAGCAGACTCACCGTAAGCAGTAAATAAATTAACAGAAAAGAGAGGTTATATAATGAGCAAAATAGCAGTAGTGTATTGGAGCGGTACGGGAAATACAGAAACAATGGCGTATTCTGTAGCTGAGGGTGCAAAAGAGAAAGGTGCAAATGTTACAGTTTTTACGGCAGATAAATTTGACGCTTCTATGCTTCCTTCCTTTGATGCAGTAGCATTCGGGTGTCCTGCGATGGGTGCAGAGGTTCTTGAAGAAACAGAATTTGAACCGATGTTTGCAGGATGTGAACCCGCACTGAAAAATAAAAAAATTGCCCTATTCGGATCTTACGGGTGGGGTGACGGCGAATGGATGAGAAACTGGGAGGAAAGCTGTATCTCGGACGGGGCAGTCCTTGCCTGCGAGAGCGTTATATGCACAGACTCTCCCGATGAGGACGCATTGATTTCCTGTCAAAAACTCGGAGCTTCGCTCGCATAAATTAACCAATACCATTTTCATAATAAAGCAAAACCGTTTGGCTTATAAAGTCAGACGGTTTTGCGATCTTTTCAAAATATGTTTCATAATACTTGACTTGTTCTTATCAAATATAACAAACAGCAGAAAATAAGTTTGAATTGATAACTAAAAAGCAACGAAATATTGGTAATTTGCTCATATCTGAAAATTAAGAGAATATGCAGTTTATCCGTACCAAATGCGTGCTGATTTTATTTTACTATCCTATAACCGTGGCAAAATGTTTTATATTTCTATAAACATAACATCATATAAAATAAATGAAATTTTTTTTGAAATTTGCAGTTGACAAAGCAAACATATTATGATAGAATAATTCTTGCTGAAACGATATGTTTGCAATACGGAGAGGTGTCCGAGTGGTTTAAGGAGCTAGTCTTGAAAACTAGTGATCCCGCGAGGGACCAAGGGTTCGAATCCCTTCCTCTCCGCCATTTTATTTATTAACTTTACCGTACGGAGGATTACTCAAGTGGTGAAGAGGCTCCCCTGCTAAGGGAGTAGGTCGCTAACGCGGCGCGAGGGTTCAAATCCCTTGTCCTCCGCCAAGGCTGTCTCTCAGAGGCAGCCTTTTTAATTTGTATTTTAAGTTGACGAGATTTATAAATTGATTTAATAAGATGTTTCTTAATATTACGGAGTTGCAAATATGAAAAAAATAGTTTCAATGTTTCTTATATCTGTTTCAATGATGTTTTGCATTACGGCATTGCCTGTTTTTGCCGCTACATCCGATGAAGCAATAATCACAAGTCAGGACGGTGAGTATGAGCCTCTTTATACACTCCCGTCGGACAGTTCACACAAAATCGACAGCACCGCAGATACAAGCCGCAGGGATTATGCTCTTTTTTATACCCAGACAACATTCCTTGCACTTTTGGCAGGTTATCTTATTTTGTTTAAGGTAAAAGGCATTAATCACGGTGAAAAAATGCATAGAAGACGAAATTAAAAATCGAAATAGAATATCTTAAACAAATTATATTTAAACTTACATAAATAAAAATGGGCATCGCTGTGATGCCCATTTAGTTTTTATTAAGCTGATTCCTGATTTTTTTCCTTGGCTTTTTTAAATTCAGCGTCTTTTAGTTTTTTCTTTTTAATTACCTTTAATCGGCTGAATTCCTCTCTGTCTTTTTCATCGAGAGCGTCGGAAATAAACTTTACAGTTTCTTCAAATCTCGGAATCATAATATTTTTAAGAGCGTTTGCACGCTTTTGCGTCTTCTTAATAGAATCGGCAAGTCTGTACACGCTGTTTTCAATTTCGGCAAGCTCAACCGTGAGGTACTTAACCTCGGAAAATTTTTGGTAAGTCTTGTCGATAGCAGAGTTTGTAGTCCTTAATCCATAATGCAAAAAGTCGTGCTTTTGACGCTCGCTGATTGTAAGAATAGGAATTTCAACACCCATAACGCTTCTTGAATCAAGTTTAAGACCGTTTTCAAAGGGGATAGAGTTTGATATATCCTCACAGTATCCGTTTGTAACATTAGCCGTCTGCAAGGCAATATAAGCTTCTTCGTAAGCGTTGTCGATTTTCTGCTGAATTGTATTGGCATGGTCAATAAGAGTCATCATTTCTCTTATCAAAATGTTACGCTTTCTGTCGAGCAGCTCATATCCTGTTTTTGCAAGAAGAAGCGATTTTTTGGTGTTCATCAGATTACCCTTTGTGGGTACTGCCTGTACTGCCATACACCTCTACTCCTTTCCTTACAGCTTAACCTTTATAATATTTATCAAGTATAGCGTCGTCAACACGGTCAAGCTCTCCTCTCGGAAGAGTAGAGAGAAGTTCCCATCCGAGGTCAAGACTTTGCTCAATGCTTCTGTTTTCGTTAAAGCCCTGATTTACAAAGCGTGACTCAAACAGTCTGCCGAACTCAATATATTTTTTGTCAACAGGGGAAAGCTCCTCTTCGCCTATAACCGAAGCAAGTGATCTTGCGTCAATAACCTTTGCGTAAGACGCGAAAAGCTGGTTAGCAAGCGACTGATGATCGCCTCTTGTATATCCCTCGCCGATACCGTCCTTCATAAGACGGGAAAGAGAGGGCAGTACGCTTACAGGCGGATACAGTCCCTGTCCCTGCAAAGAGCGGTCCAAAACTATCTGACCCTCTGTAATATATCCCGTAAGGTCGGGGATAGGATGGGTAATATCATCGTTTGGCATAGTCAGAATCGGAATCTGTGTAACCGAACCCGAATGTCCCTTGATCATTCCTGCACGCTCATAAAGGGATGCAAGGTCTGAATACAGATAACCAGGATAACCCTTACGACCCGGAATTTCACCCTTTGAGGACGAGAATTCACGCAGAGCCTCTGCATATGAAGTCATATCCGTCATAATTACAAGGATATGCATATCAAGCTCAAAAGCAAGATATTCTGCAATAGTGAGTGCACATCTCGGTGTAAGAGTTCTCTCGATAATCGGGTCATTTGAAAGGTTTAAGAGCATAACAACTCTTGAAAGAACACCGCTTTCCTCAAAACTTTTTCTAAAGTATTCGGCAACATCTTTCTGAACTCCCATCGCGGCAAAAACAACACCGAAGTTTGAGCTGTCTGCACCGCTGATTTTAGCCTGGCGAACAATCTGTACGGCAAGGTCATTGTGCCGCATACCCGTACCCGAGAATATCGGAAGCTTCTGACCTCTGATAAGCGTCATAAGAGTATCTATCGTAGAAATACCGGTGTTGATATAGTTTTTAGGATATACACGCGAAACAGGGTTAATAGGAGTACCGTTTATGTTTGCACGCTTAACCGGGAAAATATCGCCGAGTCCGTCAATAGGTCTGCCCGCACCGTCAAGCACACGGCCGATTATTTCAGGGGCAAGCGGCATTTCCATAGGATGTCCCGTAAGAACAGTTTTCGTGTTTTTAAGGCTTATTCTTTTAGTTCCCTCAAAAACCTGAACTACAATTCTTTCACCTTCAATTTGTACGACACGACCCTGTCTTGTTGTTCCGTTGTCAAGACGGATATCAACAATTTCCTCGTTGGAAACGCCCTTAACGCCGTCCATTACGATAAGCGAACCGTTAATTTCCTTTACGCCTACATAATTTATTATCATTTGTGCGTTCCCTCCTTATTTAAGTAATAAATTGATGCTGTCATCAATTTCCTTAATATATTCATCAAATATTTCAGGTTTTCCGTTTGGAATATCATATTTCATTTTTGTAAGCTTATCAAATAAGCCGAGGTTTATCACCTTTGACAGAGGAATTTCTTTAGCAACAATTTCCTTTGTTCTCTTGTGCAGATGAAGTATGGTTTTCATCATAAGCTTCTGCTTTTCAAGCGGAACGAAGGTGTCGTCTGCATGAAAGGCATTTTGCTGGAGGAAACCTACTCTTATAACTCTTGCTGTTTCGATTACAAGCTTTTGGTCATCGGGAAGAACATCGGAACCGATAAGCTTTACAATTTCCATAAGTGAGCTTTCTTCCTGAAGCAATGCACTTATTTCGCTGCGGTACTTTACAAAATCCTCACCGAGGGCGTCCTTAAAATAAGGGTCAAGGTCGTTAAAATACTCGCTGTAGCTGTCCATCCAGTTAATTGCGGGATAGTGTCTTGAGTAGGCGAGTGATTTATCAAGCGCCCAGAAGCAACGGGTAAATCTTTTTGTATTCTGTGTAACAGGCTCAGAAAAGTCCGAACCCTGAGGAGAAACAGCACCGATAAGAGTAACTGAACCCTCGCCGCCGCTCAATACATCTGCACGGCCGCCTCTTTCGTAGAATTCGGCAAGTCGTGACGGAAGATAAGCAGGGAATCCTTCTTCGGCAGGCATTTCTTCAAGACGACCCGAAATCTCACGCAGAGCCTCTGCCCATCTTGATGTTGAGTCTGCCATCATAGCAACATGGTATCCCATATCTCTGTAGTATTCGCCGAGTGTAATTCCCGTGTATATAGACGCCTCACGGGCTGCAACAGGCATATTCGATGTGTTTGCGATAAGTACGGTTCGGTCTGTCATCGGTCGCTGTGACTTCGGGTCAATCAGCTCGGAAAATTCCTCAAGCACCTGGCTCATTTCGTTGCCACGCTCACCGCAGCCGACATATATGATAATATCCGCATCACACCACTTTGCAAGCTGGTGCTGCGTCATTGTTTTGCCTGTACCGAATCCGCCCGGAATAGCAGCTGTACCGCCTTTTGCAATAGGGAACAGGGTGTCGATAACACGCTGACCTGTAATAAGCGGTACTGACGGTGCAAGGCGTTCCTTGACAGGACGGGAAGTTCTGATAGGCCATTTTTGACAAAGCGTCAGGTTGTACTCAACGCCGTTGTCGTCCTTTAGCACTGCAACGGTATCAAAGAGCTTGTATTCGCCGTCGGGCATAACCTTTGTTACCACGCCCGAAAGTTCGGGGTGTACCATAAGACGGTGCTCAATAATCGGGGTTTCGGGTAAAGTCGCATATATCTGACCGCCCTCAAGCCTGTCGCCGACTTTAACTTTAAGAGTTACATTCCAAAGCTTGTTTTCATCAAGCGATGAAACGGCAGCACCTCTGCTGATAAACGATCCCGACTGCTCCTCAATGGCTTTAAGCGGGCGTTCGATACCGTCAAAAATATTATCTATAATTCCCGGTCCGAGAAGTACATTCATAGGTGCACCGGTGCCCGTTACAGGGTCGCCGGGTTTAAGACCCGTTGTTTCCTCGTAAACCTGAATAGTTGTAAAATCATCGGTAATTGCAATTACCTCGCCTACGAGATTTTGGTGTCCGACATGAACCATTTCCATCATCTCAAAGCAATCTGCTTGCTTTACAGTAACAACAGGACCGTTAATTCCGTATATAACATTGTTGTTTTCCATTTGAATTATCATCTCTTTCGGTTCAAATTAACATATCAAAATCAAAGTACGCTAAGTCCTGAATTTTCAAAAAACCATTCCCTTTGAGCATTCAGCTTGCTGTCGAGAGTTTCATCGGCCACAATGCTTAATGCCTCACAGTAGCCTTTTAACCCGCCGATTTTAATTGTTTTATCGGCACAAAGCTCTGCTTTGCCGCCAAAAAGCGTTTTGATTTGGTCTGCAAATGCCATATCTCTCTCGTTTATATAGATGACACAGCTTTTGCCGTCAAAAAGAGCGGAAATATTTTTAGCATAATTATTAAGCAATTCCGAATATTTAGTTGTTTTTGTAAATTCAATTAGCTTTTCTTCAGCCTTTTTAAATACGCTTTCAGTCATCTCGGCTCTTTCAAGGAAGAGCTTTCTTTGACCCTCTTGCATAAGCTTTGCAATTTTTGAGGTTTGTTCGTTTTTCTTAGCTTCAAGCTTATCCTTTATAAGCTTTTCACTGTCATACTCGGCTTTCTTTTTAGCTTCGGCAATTTTTTCCTTTTTAAAATTGTCAACTTCACTGAGTATGGTGTTTCTTTGATTGTCAGCATATTTTTTTATGGCTTTAAGAAAGTTATCTGTTTTTGCGGTTTTTTTCATGTACATAACCTCTTTAGCGATTCAAATTAGTGATCAGAGCTTGACGCCGATCGCCTCCTGAACATATTTGGTAATACTGTCCTTTGTTCTTCCGTTGCCGTGACGGTCGGGAATTTCAACAATAAGAGGCTGTTTTCTGTTTAGCTTAAGCTCATAAACAAGGTCGGGGCACAGCGAAACAAGATGTTCTGTCATAAGAATTACGGCAATATCATCTCTGTTCATAGCGTTTGTAAGCTCTCGGCGAACTTCGTCCTCTTTATGAACGACAACACCTTCAATGCCTGCAAACCGCATACCCATTTTTGTATCTACATTATCACTTATCAGAAAAAATTTCATAATATCATATCCTTTTATGAAATCTTTGTTTTATCTTGCGAATATAAGAAGAATAGATACGAGCATTCCGTAGATTGCGATACCTTCACCGAGTACAACGAAGATGATAGCCTTACCGAACGCCTTAGGATCTTCGCTTGTTGCACCGATAGCTGCAGGAGCTGCGTTACCAACGGCAATACCGCCGCCAATGCAGGAAAGACCTGTTGCTACTGCTGCACCGATATAAGCCATACCGTCGGCAGCTGTTGCTGCGGCTGCTGCATCGTTTGTAGCTGCGTTTGCTACTATAGGACATACCATACAAAATGCAAAAACTGCGGCGAAAGAGCAAATCTGCATCAAAACGGTTTTCTTTCTGTTCTTACCTCTCTCAAATGCTTTTACTGCAAGTATTGCAGAAGCCATAAGGAATACAACGGGTAAAGCCAACATAATTAGATTGAATAACATAAGAATACCTCCAAAAATATTAAAGATTTAATTTTACCGGTTCATAAGGTCTGCCTTCACCTGAGTAGAAGCGGCTGAACATTTCGTAATATTCAAGACGAAGCACCTGGATTGAAACGAGCAGTGCCTCAAGAACCATGACAAAAACATTTCCTAAAACAACTATCGGCCAATATGCTATTGCACCTGCTGTTTCGGCAAGAACAAATACTACCATCATCATTCCTGCATGAACAAGAACAAAAGCACCGACTCTTAAAAAGCTTACCGTGTTTGTTACATATTCAAGCAAAAATTCGATTGACTCGATAAGATGTTCCATAATATATCCGCCCCAGCTTTCGGGCTGCCAGTCTTTTTCGCCGGCAATAAGATTTGAAAGGGGTTCTGAGAAGAAAATCAGCAAATAGGGCAGAACTATCAAACCCAATATATAGGGGAGTGAGAATACGCTCCAGCCGAGAAAAAGCTGTCCCGTGATTCCGAATATAACCGATGCGTAGAAAATCATTCCCGCAACGCCGCTCGAATCAAAAAGAGCTTTTCCCAAGTCACGCTGTTTGCACGAGCTATAGATATTAAGTCCCATAGCAACGATTACAAGCAGAACGCCGATTCCCACTGCTGACAGAAGAATCAGAATAATCGAATCGGAAGACATAACCTCAATCGGTTTTTCTTCAAGACCGAACAGTGCCTTGTACATCGGGTCGAGCACATGTTCAAAACCGAAAACACTGCCGAACAAAAGTCCGAATACAGCCGATGAAATTCCGCAGGGGAACAAAATTTTTCCGATTTTCATTTTCTTGAGTTTCCACATCAAAATGCCGATTACGGATAAACAAAGACCCTGTCCGAGATCGGCAAACATAATGCCGAAAATTATTATATAGGTTATTGCGATAAACAGCGACGGGTCAATTTCGTTGTATTTCGGAACACCGTACATCTCTGTGTAAAACTCAAACGGCTTTGCCAAAAAGCAGTTTTTAAGTTTTACAGGCGGCGATTTTGAAATTTCCTTTTTTGCGTCCGTAAAATCAAGACTTACGCTGCCTATTTTCTTTAACCTGCGTTTTAAAGGTTTCGCAAATTCCGACGGCACCCATCCTACAATAATAAAGCTTTGGTTGTATTGAAGAGCCTTTGTTCTGATTTTGCCGTAAAGATACAGCTCTTCAAGCTTTGAAAGATACCTTGTTATACGCTCTCTGTGCATATCAAGGTAGGTATCAAGTCTTTTTTGTGCGTCCTTAAGCTTTGCTTCAAGCTTAGGTATAAGCTCTTCAAGCTTTTTAAGATGGACTCTCGGCGTGTCGCTTACTCCCAATACATCGCACTGTTCAAAGTAAAGTCCCGAAAAAATCCGATCTACCTCGGAACTGTCATCAATAAGCGTGAAATAAACACCCCAATAATACGACTTATCCTCACTTGTAACGGTAAAATCTACATAGGGATTGTTTTTGTAAGCAGCAAGCTTTTCGTAGCTTTCTTTCGGCAGTCTTCCGAAGTGAGCTTTAAGATATTTAAGCGTCAGGAGCTTTTCGGTTTCAACGCCCAAACCTATGAAATGGGTTGTGTCAACAAGATTTTCTTTTGCTTCAATAAGCTGTTCGGCAATGAATTCTTTGTCATCAACAAGGGCGTCTATTTCTTCTGAGGTTTTGCTCGAAAAAATCTTCATTTCCTCAAAACTCGGATTAAATTCGCTTACATCAACAAAATTGAAATTTCGTTTAGTCAGCCCCAAAGATGCCTTGAGGTTAGTAAGCGGTTCCGCATAAATGTTTTTTGTCTGAAGATGCGAAAAATCCTTTGTGTTACTGTAGAATGACGAAACATCATCCGGATGAAATACCCCCGATTCGCCGAGAACCGATATAACATCATCAATATCCTTTATCATACCGATAATGCTTACGGCTTGCATGGATGATACAGCCAAGTTAAAATCACCTCTTTTTAGGAGTCAGGCTTAATCAGTAGATAAGCAATGACTGTATTAGTTTAGTATCAAGCTTATATCTTATTCCCTCAATAAGGCTTACAACATTCATCAGCTCTGTTTCGGTAACAAACATATAAGACATCATAACTACAGACGGATTGTTTGAAAAATGCATATTTTTTCTTGCAAGTCTGTATTTTACTCTCGGACTGATATCGCTCGCGTAAACATAGCCTATTTTGTCAATAAGCTTACCATTGTGTGTTGACTGCATTACCGAGAAAACTTCAGCCGAGGATTCCGCCCTGCACATCATATCAACAGCCTTCGGACTTATATCGCAGTAATTAAGCAAAAGGTTGGATTTGATTGCTTCGGGGGAAAGATTATAGTATTTTTTCAGTCTTAAAATCCTTGAGAAAATATTATAATCATTTATGGTATAGAAAAACGAGAGAAGATCATGTTTTTCTCTGCCTTTTGTTTTTTTGTTAATAGTTTCAAGCATATTTGAAAACACAAAATCATAAAGCTTGTTTTCAATTTCGGAAATATGAAGACACCCGTTTTCGTCCGCAGAGAAATTCTTCAGAATATCATAGTAGGGCGACTTTGTCAGGGCTTTAAGAAATTCTTCATAATCCTTTGCATTTGCAAGTTCGTTTATATCAATGTCCGTGTGCTTCGAAAAGTAGGAGGGAAATTGATAAATAAACTTTTCGGTAGAGTTTGAATTTAAAAGAACGAGAAACCGTATTATCTGTTCAACCTCAACCGTTTCTATAACATATCGGGAAAATCCGACGCTTACGCTTGAGTCGTATCTGCACAGTGAATCAAATTCATAGAAAAGGTTTTGCCTGAGCAGTGCCTCCAGTATTCCTCTGTGAACATCTCTTTCGTTTATGTCGCGAAGTGACGCGGAATAATGCGTATATGATTTAAGATACGACATAACTTCCGTAACACTTTGACAAGCCAAAAGATTACTGTAGTCCTTTTCGGTAAGCCGTTTGCCGAATTTTGCCCTTGCTTTTGTCAATACGGCAAAAGAAGTGTTTGGCATAATTGCACACACCTCCTAAAAATTAATTAAAATTGTTAATTTAGCGTGCGTTCAACTATTGAGTCAACCCACTTGTCGCAATTAAGCTCAAAATCGGACTGAAGCTTGATATGGGCAGAATTTTGCCTGCCTTTAATTTCTTCCCAAAGCTTATCGGCCTTTTTTTCTTCAACAGAGTCATTGTTCTTAATTGTTTCTAAGGCTTTGCTCATATACTCATCATAAATTTTTTGAGTTTCCTCATTAATCTGTTTGGTAAGCATTTCCTTTTCTTTAAGAACATTTTGCTCCATAGCTTTTGCTTCATTGTCGGCATCAACAATTTTTTTAATCATATTTTCCAAATAGCAACACCTCCAAAATGCTGAATTTGCTGAGCTTTAATTAAAACGCATACCGCGTTCGAACATTCAGCAAATTTAGTTTTTAAGAGCCTGTAAAGGAGAAGGAATCCTTCCGCCCCTGTGAATAAAGATTTCAGGAGAGCCGTTTCTCACAGGCATTACCGGACCCCTGCCGAGAAGTCCGCCGAAATTAAGTTCGTCACCAGCTTTCTTTCCGATGGCCGGAATCAGTCTTACGGCAGTGGTTTTGGTGTTTACCATACCTATAGCCGCTTCGTCGGCAATGATTGCCGAAATAACCTCCGGAGTAATATCTCCGGGCACAACAATCATGTCAAGACCTACAGAGCATACGGCTGTCATTGATTCAAGTTTTGTAATATCAAGATAGCCCGTTTGTGCAGCATTTATCATACCTGCGTCTTCTGTAACAGGAATAAATGCACCGCTCAAGCCTCCGACATGAGAGGAAGCCATAACGCCGCCTTTTTTAACTGCGTCGTTAAGCAAAGCGAGAGCTGCAGTTGTTCCGTGACATCCGCAAACCTCAAGTCCCATTTCCTCAAGAATATATGCAACACTGTCGCCTACTGCGGGAGTAGGTGCAAGTGATAGGTCTACAATACCAAACGGTACGCAGAGGCGCTTGCTTGCTTCCTGTGCAACAAGCTGACCCATGCGGGTGATTTTAAAGGCAGTTTTCTTAACCATATCCGCAATTTCAGTGATATCCTTGCCTTTGCCGTCTTTTGCAAGAGCTGCTCGCACAACGCCGGGACCCGAAACGCCTACATTTATAACCGTATCAGCTTCTCCTACACCGTGAAAGGCACCTGCCATAAACGGATTGTCTTCGGGTGCATTGCAAAATACAACAAGCTTTGCAGCACCAATGCAGTTTCTGTCAGCTGTAATTTCTGCGGTCTGCTTAACGATTTTGCCCATCATTTTTACGGCGTCCATATTGATTCCCGCTTTGGTAGAACCGATATTTACCGATGAGCATACAAAATCAGTTTCGCTTAATGCCTGTGGTATGCTCTCAATAAGAGCATAGTCGCCGCTTGCAAAACCCTTTTGAACAAGAGCCGAATATCCGCCGACAAAGTTTACACCCAGTTCCTTTGCCGCTTTGTCGAGAGCATAAGCAAATTTTACAACCTTTTTGCTTTGGCACGGAGCCGCAACCATGCCGATAGGAGTAACGGAAATTCTCTTGTGAATAATCGGAATACCGTACTCGCTTTGAATATCCTCGCCCGTCTTAACGAGATCCTTTGCACAACGGCATATTTTGTCGTATACCTTAGTGCAAGCCTTGTCGATATCATCGTCAATACAGTCGAGCAGTGAAATACCCATAGTAATTGTTCTTACATCAAGGTTTTCGTTGTCTATCATATTTATCGTTTCAAGTATGTCCTTGGTTTCTAACATAGTAGTGTTCTATCCTTTCAGCCCTTTGATTATATCTTATGCATGCTGTTGAATATGTCCTCATGCATAACATGGATCTTTGTACCGCTTGCCTCGCCGACTTTTTCAAGATTTTCTTTCAGCTGTTCAAAACCGATGTTTGACTTGTCAATTTCTACAAGCATAACCATTGCAAACATATCCTGAAGCACGCTTTGCGTAACCTCAACAATATTAACATCTGCCTTTGCACAAGCGTCAGAAACCTTTGCCAAAATTCCGACTGCGTCTTTTCCGATAACTGTAATGATTGCTTTCATAAAAACCTCCTGTTTTTTGCAGGAACAAAGATTAAAACTTGCAATATTCCGCAAAAAGCTTTATAAAAATATATATTGTATCATTGTCGTTTATTATATACTCATTTTTTACTAAAGTAAAGGCTAATATTGCATAAATTTAATTGTTATGATATTATTTTTTTGGGAGGTATCAAGCTTATGAAATTATGTGACTTACATATGCATTCCGATAATTCTTTTGACGCACAAAACTCAGTGGATGAAATGTGTGAAAGTGCAATAAAAGGCGGTTTATACGCTGTTGCAATTACAGACCATTGTGAGGCACCGATGATAGGTGAGGGGACAAAGTGTGAATACGGAAGCTTTGACGAGCTTATCCCGAAATCAATTTCAGACACATTTGCCGCAAAAAAAAAATATGCGGGAAAATTGAAGGTTCTTTGCGGAATTGAGCTCGGAGAACCTATGCACGATATGGAGCTTACAAAAAGGGCATTAGCCTACGGAGCAAGCGATTTTACGCTTGCATCGGTGCATAATTTAAGAGGTATGAAAGATTTCTATTTTATCGATTATTCATGCATCAGTGTTGATGAAATTTTGAAACTGTACTTTGATGAACTTGCAGAAACAGCAGGCTTTGAGCATTTTGACAGCCTTGCTCATCTTACATATCCGCTTCGTTATATCAAGACAAAAACAGGTAAAATCCCTGACCTTTCGCCGTTTCAAAATCAAATTGACAATATATTTAAAATTCTGATTAAGAATAATAAAGCGTTGGAAATTAATGTTTCGGGTTTGTTCAAAGACTTAAAATCGACATTGCCGGATCAAAAATTGGTTGCTCGGTTCAAAGAACTCGGCGGACAATACATAACCGTGGGTACGGACTCGCACTGTGTTGATTTTGTCGGAAAAGGCATAAAACAGGGAATAGAGGTTGCCAAAAACGCAGGTTTTACGCACTATACTATTTATGAAAATCACCAGCCGATTTTAATACCCATAGATGAATAATTCAAATAATAATTTACCTGAAATTATATATGCCGTTGTGATAAACGGACTTGTTACTGTTGGTTTAAAACTATAACTTGAGGTCGCGTTATAAGTACAGAGATAAATTAAATATATGTTTACGGTTTTTATTCGTCAGGTGTGGCAGCAGAAGAATTTTTAAATCCTTTTACATTGCTTAGTGCAATTTCAAGCAGTCGGTTAAACTCCCGCTGTTCGTCATCCGTCATTCCTTTTAAAAGAACATCTTCTGTTTGCCGTGCGGTTTCTTTTAAATAATCATCGAGTTTTAAACCTTGTTCTGTCGGAATAATGATGATTTTGCGTGTATCTTTTTCGGATTTTTTTCTGACAACCAGTGACTTTGCCTCAAGTCTTTTGATAATACCGGCAATAGTTGATTGAGAAAGGGAAAGATGCTTCATTAGATCACACGCGGTAATATTTTCGTTTTTGTGCTTTAATATATAACGAATTACCTCTGACTGACTTGAAGTTATATCTATTTTCTTCATTCTTTCATTTCTCATCCATGTTACTGCATTTCCGAGTTTTACAATATGAAGTGCCGTTCTGTATGGTATAGGTTTCATAATATTTTCTGCCCTTCAAAATAAATCGCAAGCGATGTATCGCTTGCGATTTATTTTATCACTTTGATTAAACAAAATCAATATAAACTGCAAAATTATTTATAGCTCAATTTTTGCTTTGTTACTTTTAAATTTAAGATTAACAAGAAAAATGCTCTTAATTTATAAACAAAACACCGAAAAAACTGTTAAAGTTTTTTCGGTGCAACATAAACTGCAAAATAATTAATTAAAGAGTCTGAGCAATTTCTTTGATATACTTTCTGAGCTGATCGCCGGTTTCGGGATGGCTTAGACCCACTTCGATCTGTGCCTGCAAAATTCCGAATTTATTGCCCATATCATATCGTTTACCCTCAAATTCAACTGCTGTCATACCTTTGGTCAGGGCGATTTCTCTCATTGCGTCGGTAAGTTGAATTTCACCGCCCGCACCCGGCTTAGTGTGTTCGAGAATTTCAAAAATCTGGGGTGGCAGGACACATCTGTCCAGTATTGAATATAATGAAAGTACCTCGTCTTTTGTTTGGGGCTTTTCCTTCATGTCTGTACACTTGAATACATTATCGTGAAGTTTTTCAACCTTTAAGCTGCCGTATTTGTGTATTTCCTCTTCAGCAACAAGCTTAACACCGACAACACCCTCGCCGTACTCCCCGTAGCAGTCCATAAGCTGCTTGATTGCCGGCTTCTTGCTCACAATAACTCCGTCGCCGTACATAACGGCAAAAGGCTCGTTTCCGACAAAGGACTTTGCTTTCAGCACGGCATGTCCCAAACCCTTCATCTCTTTTTGTCTGATGAATGTTATGTTTGCAAGGTTTGATATACTCCTGACTGTTTCAAGAAAATCAAGCTTACCGCTTTTTTCAAGCATTGACTCAAGTTCGGGAGAAGCGTCAAAATGGTCTTCAATAAGTCCCTTGCCTCTGTTGGTAATTATAAGAATATCTGTAATTCCCGCAGCGACAGCCTCTTCAACAATATATTGAATAGTGGGCTTGTCTACTATAGGGAACATCTCTTTAGGCATATTTTTTGTTGCCGGCAGTACCCTCGTGCCTAAACCTGCTGCCGGTATAACCGCTTTTGTTATTTTCATTTTAACCCTCCGAATTTTTAAAAGTTAATAAAAAGCGGTAAATAAGTAATAATTACATATGCCGCTTCAAAACAAACAGCAAGAGCAAGGTTAACCCCGCCGCTGTGCTCTAATTCGCTGTTTATGTTAACACTTTTTGCATTCTGTTTAATGAAATTAATTTTTTTCGAGCAGTGCCTGTAATACGCTCTGTTTGCAGTCAAACCGCAAATTATCATAATTATGCCCTTTAACAACCCGAACATGTACGGCAGATAAATAAATACTACCTGTTCAAATGAAAGTACGGACGACAGAGAAAATGTATAAAACATCTGCACTCCGTTAGGCATTTCTGCGACTGTGTTAATAAGTGATTGATATTCAGGCATAAGCTGAACAAAGGTTTCTGCAACCGTAAGTGCGATAATAAGCAGTGTGATGATTATTCCCCGTAAAACCATTTTTCTGTACAGGAAATAAACACCTGAAAATAAAAACGCTGCAAAATTAAATTTTGATGCTCCGAGCTTTTTTATGCGGTTAAAAACCAGCATAAAATAAGGCGTATTTTTTCCGATGAATTTTGACATTTCCCCTGCGGTAACATTTTCAGCAATAGGTTCGTCACTGTTAATGCCTGCCATAGGGTCAAAGAACACGGAATTCCCTCCAAAACCGAACGGTGGCATTCCCTGCCCGAAAGGGGTTTGGTTAGGGTTGTTTTGTCTGTTATCAGATGTGTTTTGCTTTCTATCCTGTTCGTTCAGCGGAAAGCCGCATTTATTGCAGTAAAATGTGGCTTTTTCGTTTTCAAAGCCGCAGTTTTTACAAACAACCGTGTTTTCGCTTTCGCTGTCCTTAGCATCAGAGCTGTCTGAACTGTCACTTGAAATCTGTTCAAAAGAAAAACTGTCCGAATGTTTGTCCTCATAAAAGCAATGACCCGTATTTTCATAGCAATCCCTGTGATGAGGTGCTCCGCATTCGGGACACACGACGATGTCGTCACCGCTTTTAAAAAATTCATTGCATACGGGGCATTTGTATTTAGTAAACTCCATAATTTCCTCCGTATATTCTTTTATAGACTAAATTATATCAAAAAACAGCACTAATTGCAACAACAATAATTTATTTAAATATAAGTTTACATTTTGCGAATAATTTGATATAATAACAAATTGTAGTGTAATAAGTATATTCATCAGAAAGGTATGTGTTTATGGTACAGTTTGAAGAATTACTGCTCGGACTTCAGGCTCTCAAGCCCGAAATAGACGATTTGTCAGACGCACTCGGAATGAACGGAATGTTGTCTGAAATTCAACAGCTTGAACTAAAGGCTACTGAACCGGGTTTTTGGGACGATATAGAAAATTCTCAAAAAGTTTTGCAGAGAACCGGTGCCTTAAAGGGCAAGGTCGAAGCATATAACGAACTTGTTTCAAAATATGAGGATACATGCACCTTGATTGAGCTTGCCAACGAAGAAGAGGATTTATCTCTTTTGGAAGAAGCCGAAAAAGAGGTGGAAGCGGTTAAGGAGAGCCTTGAAAAGCAAAGACTTCAAACTCTTTTAACGGGTGAATACGATAAAAACAACGCAATTCTTACTTTTCATGCAGGTTCAGGCGGAACCGAAGCTCAGGATTGGGCGGAGATGCTCTATAGAATGTACACCCGTTGGGCAGAGGCTCACGGCTTTAAGGTAAAAGAGGTTGACTATCTTGACGGAGATGAAGCAGGACTTAAAAGTGCGGTTTTGCTCATTGAGGGCGAAAATGCCTACGGATACCTCAAAAGCGAAGCGGGCGTGCACCGACTTGTCCGTGTATCTCCGTTTGACTCCGCAGGAAGGCGTCATACAAGCTTTTCTTCATTAGAGGTTATGCCCGAAATGGATGATAATATTCAGGTTAATATCGCACCGGAGGACATTAAAATGGATGTTTACCGTGCAAGCGGTGCGGGCGGTCAGAAGGTCAACAAAACATCCTCAGCTGTTCGTCTTACGCATATTCCGACAGGTATTGTAGTTGCAAGTCAGGTGGAGCGAAGCCAGTACCAAAACCGTGATGTTGCTATGAAAATGCTTATTTCAAAGCTTGTTGAAATTAAAGAGCGTGAGCATCTTGAAAAGATTGAAGATATAAAGGGCGTGCAAAAGGAAATTACATGGGGTTCTCAAATCAGAAGCTATGTATTTATGCCGTACACGATGGTAAAGGATCACCGAACAGGTTTTGAAACGGGAAACATTCAGGCGGTAATGGACGGCGACCTTGACGGCTTTATTAATGCGTATTTAAAATGTGCAAGTCTGGGTACTTTGCAGAAATAAGAGGTATTTAATATGAAATATTTTGTAATGCTGTGCGACGGAATGGCTGATGAGCCTGTTTCAAAACTCGGAAATAAAACACCTATGGAAAAGGCTGTAAAGCCCTGTATGGACAGCCTTGCCGCAAAAGGCGAGGTAGGAATGGTAAAAACGGTTGCACCGGGACTTAAACCCGGCAGTGATGTGGCAAATTTGTCAGTACTCGGATATGAGCCTGCAAAATACTACAGCGGCCGTTCTCCGCTTGAGGCGGCAAGCATCGGAATTGACCTGAAAGATACCGATGTTACATTAAGATGCAACCTTGTAACTTTGTCCGACGAGGAAAAGTACGAGGACAAAACAATGGTAGATTACTGCGGAGGAGATATTTCAACGCAGGAAGCTAAAATATTAATAGACTATATTCAGGAAAAGCTCGGAGATGATACATTCAAGTTTTATTCGGGCGTATCCTACCGTCACTGTCTTGTGTGGAGTAACGGAAATCCCCATCCGGGCGAGCTTACACCTCCTCATGATATATCAAACCGCGTTATTGCCGATTATATACCAAAGGGCGATGACACGGCAAAGCTTTATGAGCTTATGAAAAAGAGCTATGATCTGCTCAAAGACCACCCGCTCAACAAGGAAAGAGAGGCAAACGGCAAACGCCCTGCAAACTCTATTTGGCTTTGGGGAGAGGGAACAAAGCCCCGTCTTGACAGCTTTTTTGAAAAGTTCGGCAAAAAGGGCAGTATGATTTCAGCAGTTGACCTGCTCAAGGGCATAGCAATTTGTGCGGGAATGAAGAGCGTTGATGTTGACGGTGCGACAGGCTATATTGACACAAATTTTGACGGAAAGTGCAAGGCAGCAATAGAAGAATTTAAGAATGGTGCCGATTTTGTTTATGTTCATGTTGAAGCCCCCGATGAATGCGGTCACCGAGGAGAAGTGGAAAACAAGGTTAAGGCTATTGAGCTCATTGACAAGTACATTCTTGCTCCCGTGACCGAGTATTTAAAGAGCGTTGATGATTTTGCAGTGCTTGTATGCCCCGATCATCCGACTCCTATCGCAATAAAAACACACAATTCAAACCCTGTTCCGTATCTTATATACAGCAGTAAGAACGAAATTAACAGCGGCGTTAGTTGTTTCTGCGAAAAAGAAGCAGAGAAAACGGGCAATTATATTGAAAAAGGCTTTACGATGATGAACTACTTTCTTTCAAAATAATTGCGACGCTGAAATACCTAAAAGAAATATATAATTAAATATTTGTCCTTATTTATGACCTTGACAGATTTTTTCTGCCGAGGTCATATTTTTATGCTTGTCAACATAGTATTTATTAAGTCAAATAACTTTGGAGGAATTTAAAATGACAAGAATTGAAGATAAGGGGCGTCTTTTACAGGCAGTTAAATGCTTAAGCCCCGCAATATCCAAAAAGCTTATTCCGCTTTGCGGTCAGCTTGAAGCAACGGCTCAGGAGATACGCCTGCGAATTAACAGACCGCTTTGCGTTGTTTGTTCTGACATTACATACTATGTTACATCGTCGGGAGGACTTACAAGCACTCCGATAAACGGTGCGATGCTTACAGTCAGCAGGGCGGATTTAGCGGATACATTTCAGAATATATGCAATTATTCGGTTTATACAAGACAAAATGAAATAATCAACGGATTTGTAACGATGTACGGCGGACACCGTGCGGGAATTTGCGGTACAGCAGTTATAAGCGGCGGCAAAATCACAAATATTCGTGATATTACATCAATAAATATCAGAATTGCAAGAGAACACAGAGATTGTTCGGTTAATCTTTTAAACAGGCTCGGCAGAATAACCTCAGGATTATTAATATGCGGTCCTCCTTGTTCGGGCAAAACCACCGTGCTGCGTGATATGGCAAGGATTCTGTCAACAAAGTACGCCAAAAACATTGCCTTGATTGACGAGAGAGGAGAACTTGCAGGAGCTGTATCGGGTTCTTTTTGCAACGATGTGGGGATGTGCGATGTGTACGATTCGTACAAAAAGAGTGACGCTATGCTTCAGGCAGTGCGGAGCATGGCTCCCGATATTATAATTTGCGACGAAATCGGTGCAGCCGAAGATATAGCCGCCATAGAGCACACCGTAAACAGCGGCGTATCGGTTATATCAACCGTTCACGCGGCAAACGAATTTGAGCTGAAACACAAAGAGAATATAAGAAGAATTTTTAAAACGGGTGCATTTTCAAAGGTCGTTTTTCTGTCAGATAAAAAATCTCCCGGAAAAATCACAAAAATATCCGAAGCAGGTGAGATGTTTGGCTCTTAAAATATTCGGAGGTCTTTTGCTTGTGATTTCGGGTACTTTAGTGGGATTGCTCTACTCAAAAAGGCTGTTTCTGTACAGAGAATTCTATAAAAAAATTATAAATTTTTCATCGTCCCTATCCGTACAGCTTCGTTACAGCACGGCAGATATTTTTACTCTTACAGCACTTTGTGCAGACACGGCAGAGATTGATTTTTTTGATTTTAAAAATGAAAAAAATTTGCCGTTTAGTGCCGTGTGGAGTAAGAATACAGAAGCAATACCGAGCAAATTCGGACTTAACAGAAACGATAAACAGCTTTTGCTTGAGTTTGGAGAACAGCTCGGAAAAACAGATGTCGAGGGACAGCTCAAGCACCTTGAGCTGTATGAGGAAATCTTTAAAAAACAGCTTGAAAACGCAGAAACAGAAATAAAAAATAAATCTAAGCTCTATAAAACGATGGGCTTTTTTGTCGGGACGGCAGTGGCTCTGATGATAATTTAAGAGGTAAAAATGGATGTTGAACTTATTTTTAAAATTGCGGCAGTCGGAATAATCGTGGCGGTGCTCAGTCAGCTTTTAATCCGCAGCGGCAGAGAGGAGCAGGCGATGCTCACATCTCTTGCAGGACTTATAGTAGTGCTCACGCTTATAATAACTCAAATAAGCTCGTTGTTTACAACAATAAAACAACTGTTTGGTTTTTAGAAAATGAATATTTTATCAATAAGTGTGCTTGCCGTCGTAGCCGTAATCATAATGGTTATGCTTAAACCGAAAAACGGCGAAATTGCATTAATGCTCGGATTATCCTGTTCGGTAATAGTTTTGTTTACTGTTCTGTCACAGGCGTCTGCCGTAATAGATACATTAAACAGCATAATAGCGGCATCACAAATAAGTACAAGCTATGTAGTAATCTTGTTAAAGGTAATCGGTATCTGTTTGATAACGGAATTTGCCGTTAATACCTGCAAGGACGCGGGCAGTCAGTCGCTTGCAAACAATGTGTCGCTTGCAGGTAAAATAATGGTTACCGTGACTGCTCTGCCGCTGTATTCCGATATTTTAAATACCGTATTATCGCTCACGGCGGAGTAGAATGAATTTTTAGTCCGCTTTATAACCAAAACAAAGGTATTCTTACCTTAATTCCTCATTGGAGGCAAAGAAGTGAAAAAATTTTTGACCGTATTAATAACCGCAGCAGCTTTGATAATGTTGTCTGTTTATTCTGTCGGCGCAGAGGAAAATTCAATGCTGTATGACCTTTCGGGTATATATGACAGTCTGTCGGACGATGTAAAAGAAAGTCTCGGCAATATCGGTGCTGACAGTGCAGACCCCGCAAAGCTCTCTGAAATAAGCTTTACTTCAATATTAGCTGAAATAGCTGATATGGCGTCGCAGAACTCGTCATCTCCGCTTCAGGGACTTATAAACATTACCGCATTGCTTTTAATATGTTCAATTCTGACAGCCTACAAAGGCTCGCTTTCAAACGATATTTCCAATACAATAAACATCGTTTCTACACTTTGTATAACCTGTGCAGTTGTAATGCCTGCCGTAAATGTAATCAAAACGGTTTCAGCCGTAATAGAAAACGCTTCAAACATTATGATTGCCTATTTGCCTGTTATGCTTACAATTATGGCTTCATCAGGGCGGGCAGTCAGCGGGTCAAGCTACTATTCGATGATGCTTCTGGCAGGGCAGGGGGTGGGACAGCTTTCTTCAAAAATAATTGTTCCGTTTCTCAATATGTTTTTGGGCATCAGCGTTTCATCAAGTGTTTCGCCCGATATTAATCTTTCGGGGCTTGTCGGCTTGATTTCAAAATTAATTAAATGGATGCTAAGCTTTGCAATGATGATTTTTTCTGCTTTGCTCACTTTCAAGCAGTTAATAGCCACTTCGCTTGACGATGTAGCGTCAAGGGCAGTCAGATTTTCGCTTAATTCGTTTGTTCCCATAGTCGGTTCGGCTTTGGCAGACGCGTACAAAACGGTTCAGAGCAGCGTCGGTCTTTTAAAATCAGGTGTGGGCGTGTTTGTAATAATATCCATTGCAGTTGTGTTTTTGCCGGTAATAATTCAGTGCCTTATGTGGATTGCCACCTTGTGGCTCGGACGCTCAACCGCAGAGATTCTTAATTTAAGTCAGGGTGCAAAACTTCTTGAGTGCGTGTCAACAGTTTTTTCTACTCTCCTCGCAATCACTCTTTGCATTATGGCTGTCTACATAATTTCAACAGCCATAATACTGATAATAGGCGGTGGCAGCGGATGAGTGAAATACTTGCGGTAACATCGGTAATATGTGCGTCGGCACTCATATGTACGCTTGTTTCGGGATTTGTAACCGACGGGAGCACAAAAAAGATAATCAGCCTTGTTATGGGTGCTTTTATAATATGTTCAATGATAGGACCTGTAAAAAATGCCGTAAGAGGTTTTCAAACACAGCTTGACGATATGAAACTTTCACAGCCTGCCGTTTCCACAGACGATGAGGCATACAGCAAGGAAATTGTAAACCAAACAAGAAAAAATCTTGAATCTTCGCTAAGGGATATACTGCTGCAAAATTCCGTCGAGATAAATAATTGCGAAATATTTTTATCGGTAACGGAAGAAAACAGCATAATTATATCGTCGATAAACATATATATAAGCAAGGAGTACATACAGTTTACCGATTTAATAAGCGAAATAACTTTTCAAAATTTTTCGGTACAGCCAAGCATAATAACGGAGTGAAAAATGGAAGAAAGCAAAACAGTCAAATATGCAAAAAAGCTATTTGACAATGACAAAATAAAAAGAATAATAATTATTGCAGGATTAGCGGGAATTGCACTGATTTTTCTTTCAAACTACATAGAGATAGGAAAGTCGGCAAACGGCGAAAGAGAGGAGGAGTTTTCTGTAACAACCTACAGTACACAGATTGAAAACGACCTTCAGTCCGTAATATCGCGGATTGAGGGAGCAGGACAGACAGAGGTGCTTCTGACTATGGAAAACAGCGTAGAATATGTTTACCTTGACGACAGCACAACAAAAACCAAGGAAATAGAGCCGCTGATTCGAGGTGTGCTCGTAGTTTGTGAAGGCGGTGACTCGCCTGTCGTGGTGGAGCGAATTACCGAGGCGGTAACAAAATCGCTCGACATTTCGGCAGCAAAAGTATGTATTACAAAATTATCAGAATAAAGGTCGGTAGTCTTATGAAATTTCAAAAAAAATATATTGTACTTGCAACACTCGTATTGGCACTCGGAGCTGCGGTTTATGTAAACTGGCAGTTTGCAGATGTAAATGCAGACACGACAACCAAGGAATTGGGAGCTGCGTCATATGTGAATGCAACGGTTTCACAGTCAAGTTCCGATGAAGCCGTACAAACCTCCGCACTGTCGAAGGAACAGCAGAATTACTTTGCGACCGAGCGAACAAAGCGACAGTCAACTCAGGATAAGGTTATAGATGAGGCAAAAGAAATACTTGATATTGAAAATGTCAGCGAGAGCGAAATGACCGAGGCTCAAAAAAGTGTTGAAAAGCTGCTGAAAACATACACAATTCAGGACAGTATCGAAAGCATAATAAAAGCAAAGGGATTTTCCGAATGTCTTTGCTATATAAGTGACGAGGGCGTTACCGTAATCGTACCCGACACGGAACTTAACGATACATCTGCCCTTGTAATTGATGACGCGGTTACTTCACACTACGATGTCAGCTATGAGGATATTTCAATAGTGGGAGCATAAAAATAAAGGCAAAAGATTTTTTAATAATAATACTGATATAAAATCCGATTATCAGAAAAAATGCAAAAAACTGCTCGGATAGATTGAGTAATGTACTGTAAAAACAGTAAATCTATCCGAGCAGATTTTATTTTATTATATTAAGATTGTAAATGTAATTGCAGTCGACATTTGTAGATATTCCGTCGACTTTCTGCGTCCATGTGTATTGATGCACATCGTCGGTAATCGCCGTGAAATCTCCGTCAATCTGTGCAATCCATGTGGAGTATTTGCTTTTTAAATATTCTTTCTCCATATTGGCGAACATACTGTTGTTTGAGTAAACGCCTGCCTTGTAACCGTTTCTTTCAATTGCACTGCAAAAGCTGTCGACCAAATTTGTAAGTTCCTTTTTGCTTAAGTATGCCTGTGCCGTTTCTTCTACATCGTAGTATAGCGGCATATCAAAGGTTTTGCCGTCAATACAGTACAAACACGCCTCTGCTTCTTCTAAGGCTTCGGCTGTTGAAGTTGCGTATGAGTACCAGTATGCTCCTACTTTGAGGCCTGCCGCTTTTGCGTTTTTATAATTTTCCTCAAATCGGGCGTCTTTTTGATATGTTTCTTTACCGTAACCTGCACGAATAATTACATAGTCATATCCGTCTGCTTTTACTTTGTTAAAGTCAATGCTGTATTGCCAATCCGATACATCAAGACATTTAACTGAACTGCCTTTTACTGTTATTTTACAGGAAGCAGACTTGCCATTGTAAGTTTTGATTGTAATTGTTGCAGTGCCTTGCATACGAGGAGAAATTACTGCTTTGTTACTCACTGATTTTGTAACGGTAGCAACATTTTTATTTGAGCTGATCCAAGTAAAACCATATGCATAACTACCGGTATTTGTATTCTCACTTATAGTGAAATTTTCACCGACTTTGAGTGTTTTATTTGATACACTTAATGAAACGCTCGAAGGAGCAGCTTTAACTGTGACCTGACAAGTGGCTGTCAACCCATTATATAGTTTACAAGTGATTGTTGCTGTGCCTTGCTTTTTAGCTGTAACCAATCCTCCGCTTTTTGCAACAGAAGCAACATCAGAATTGCTCGAAGAATACCATCTGAAATATGCAAATGTGTTTTCAGATATGTAGCTATTGAGGTCAAATTCTTCACCGACACCTAATGTCAGATTTGTTTTGTTGAGTGTAATGCTTTGTGCCATTTCTCCGACAGTAACATTACAGCTCGCTTTTAGTCCATTTCCTGTTGAGCAGGTTATTGTTACTGTTCCGCAAGATACTGCTGTTACAGTTCCGTTGCTGTCAACTGTTGCTATTTTTGAATTGCTCGAAGTAAAAACGAAGGGGAATTCGGGAATATCCGTATCTTTAACAAGCGTATATTTTTCGCCGATTCCGAGTGTAAGACTTGTTTTGTTTAATTCAAGACTTGACGGATAAATAATTGTTGTAGGTTCGGTTGCCTCTGTTATCGGCTGTGTTGTTTCTTGAATCGAGTTTTTAGTAATTAATTTTTGTAAATATGTAGTATCAGAAATATTTATTTTACCGTTGTTGTTAAAATCATATTCCTTTTGCTTTTCTTCGGAAAGAACAATAATGCCGGCTATGTGCTTTTGCATATCAGTTACATTCGTAACGGTATATTCCGAAGCTAAAGCAGTAAACGAAGCGGCACTTAACAGCATTATTGTAACAGCGGTTATCAATAATAATTTTTTAAACTTCATTTTTAATCTCCTATAAAAAGTCAAGTGGTAGTTAACCAACTTGCTGTATTTTTAATAT
>DXYF01000008.1 GCA_019415945.1 Clostridiales bacterium | reverse complement strand
TCAAAAGGGCGGCATTGACCACATTAGCAGTTGCGTGTGCGTTTTCCTGTACGGCTGCAATAAATGCACACGCTGCTTCAGAACAGTATGTTCACACAGTAAGCGTTAATACAGATGCAGGTTCGGATGCTGCAACTTGGATCAATATGAAAAAATCAGCATCGGTTTCAGACGAATTTGCCGGTTACCCAACAATATATAATAACTACAGTAGTTCAACAAATAAGTCTCGTGCAGAATATAATGACGGTAAAACAAAGACACAATACAAGTCATTTACTTTGTACAGCAATCGTTCTGCCCCAACTTCAGTAAATTATGGAACATTAAGCAAAACAGGAAATTGGCGTCTTTACTATCAACATGTAAGTGGAGGAGGTTTCAGGACCTCGGTAACGACAATTAAGTGGTATTAATTTGTAAGTCTAGTGCCCATTGCAGGCTTTGCCTGCAATGGGCAAAGATTAGCATTTGGAGATAAAAATGAAGCTAACAAACATAAGATTTTTTGCAACAGCCAATTCTAAAGGGAACAGTAAAAATAGTATAATAAAGGTTCTGATGATTTTATTAGTGATTTCAGTATCTCTGATACCTTCTTTTACTTTAACGGTAGCAAGTGCAGTTAATGAGTACAAAAATGATTTTAGAGCAAGATGTTTGGAATTAGATCCATGGTTAAAGGAATTAACAGATGATATTCTGGACAGTGTGAGAAATATTAACCATGTACAAGAGGTTGATATGCTTAAAGGGATGAGATCTCAACTGTTCAGTATAAATCAAGTAACCGACAATAACGGAATTTGTGAAGAGTGGCAGAAAGAAATTGAGGAAAGAAATGCAGCTGTTCAGGCTTTGTCACTCATAGGCAGTGAAAAAATGAGCGTTATAGCCGGTAAAGACCTCGATGAATCCCCATCATTTTGCTGCATAATACCAAGCCTTTTTTATCCTTTTGAAGATACTGAAAATTATAACAATCTTGAATATATTGACGGAGAAAGCCTTATAGGTAAAACATTAACGGTTACTGCTAATGACGGCGAATATTACGAAACTCTGTATAATTATTTTGATGGTGAACAAGGAGGTAATGAGTGGATTCGACCTGCCGCACTTGAGTACAAATTAAAAATTGTAGGAGTGTATTACGCTTCCCCGACCGCAAACGGATATTTTGACAGTATATATGTATCTGAAGAAACGGGTAGACTTATTCAGGAAACTGAACTTGAGGCGGGTGGATACGACTTAAATTCAGATGAAACACTCGTAGAAAAATGGTGGAATACTCCGAGTTTGCGTACTCACTATGTTATAGTCGATGATTACGATAATATACCATATGTCTACAATGAGATAAGTAAACTTGGATTAGTATGTGCCGATAATCCCGAACTGGGAATAAAAGAAAGCGTTTTGATAATATCTAAGATATTGAGTGTGGCAAGTGTAATTTTACTTATTGCACCTTCAATTTTGCTTGTGATAGTATTGATTCAATCCACAGCAAGTAATTTAAAAAAACGCAGAGGCGAAATAGGCTTGATGAAAGCGTTGGGATATAGTGATAAAAACATATTTTTTTGTCTGTGTTATGAACAGTTAATTCTAACATTAAAAGGCTTTTTTATGGGAGGCATTATCTCATTAATAATCTTAGCAATTTCAAATTTTTACAATAATCATACTTCTTATGTAAACCGATTATACATAGTGGATTGGAGCGATTTTTTAACGCTTTTATCAATATCGCTTGCAGTATCTGTTGTAATACCTGTGGCTTGTCAGTTGATTGCATTAAAAAGGCTTTCCAAAATTCAGCCCAAAGACGCAATGAACAATATGTAATTTTTTTGAGGATAAAAATGAAGCTGACAAATATAAATTTTTTGGCAAGAGCAAATTCAAAGGGAAATAATAAAAGTAATGCTATTATTGTTTTGATGATTTTTTTAGTAATATCAATAGCTTTAGTTCCTGCATTTACTTTAACTGTTAACAACTCGGTAAATAAACGCACGGCAGATTTTCGATCTCGTGCATTGGAGTTAGATCCGTGGAGTGGTAAACTCACGAAAGATGCATTGGAAAGCATAAGAAATATTGATCATATAGAAGAAGTTGACATGCTTGAGGGTATGAGAGATCAGCTCTTCAGTGTGCTTGAAATATCCGACGAAAAAGGTATTTGTTACGATTTGCAAAATCAGCTTGTGAAAGAAGATTCATACGCATGGACTTTTTCTTTGATAGGAAGCGAAAAAAGAGATGTTATATCAGGCAAATCTCTTGACGAATCACCTGTATTCAGTTGCATTATTCCGAATAATTTCACACTTGATTCTTCAGAAGAAAATTTCGAAAATAAGTCTTCATATATTAACGGAGAAAGCCTTATAGGTAAAACATTAACCGTAACGGCGAACAAAGGAGAATATCTTGAAGTCCTATATAATTACGATGACGGTAATCAAAGCGGTAATGAGTGGGCACATCTTCCCGCACTGAAATACAAATTAAAAGTTGTCGGTGTGTATTATGAATCGGCAACAGATTTCGGTTACGGCGGTCTAATGCTTGTATCCGAGGAAACAGGCAAACTAATCATTGAAGAAGCACTTGAAGCCGCAGGATTCAAATTAAATTCAGACAAAACATCTGTAGAAAAATGGTGGAGCACGCCAAGTCTGCGTACTCATTATGTTATAGTTGATGATTATGATAATATATCATATGTATATAACGAAATAAGCAAAATGGGGTATTCGTGTGCAAATGATCCCGAAATGGGCATGAGCGAAAGTGTTTTGATAATATCTAAGATATTGAGCGTGGCAAGTGTAATTTTGCTTATTGCACCTTCAATTTTGCTTGTGATAGTATTGATTCAATCCACAGCAAGTAATTTAAAAAAACGCAGAGGCGAAATAGGCTTGATGAAAGCGTTGGGATATAGTGATAAAAACATATTTTTTTGTCTGTGTTATGAACAGTTAATTCTAACATTAAAAGGCTTTTTTATGGGAGGCATTATCTCATTAATAATCTTAGCAATTTCAAATTTTTACAATAATCATACTTCTTATGTAAACCGATTATACATAGTGGATTGGAGCGATTTTTTAACGCTTTTATCAATATCGCTTGCAGTATCTGTTGTAATACCTGTGGTTTGTCAGTTGATTGCATTGAAAAGGCTTACAAAAATTCAGCCCAAAGACGCAATGAACAATATGTAATCTTTTTGGTGGATAATAATGAAAACAATAGAGTTAAAAAATGTTTCAACACTATATAATTGGGATACAAATGTAAGATATTATACTGTATTTGATGAGCTAAATATTAGTTGACAATAAATTATAATATTTTAGAAAATATAAGCAAAAAAATTACATCTATCTATTGACATAATATACCATATTTGCTATAATATGTTTAAGAAAATAAACATAATTTTCTTGTTTTTCTTTAATATTTTTTACACTTTTACGAATTTTATAGCTGTTATTTTTGTTGCAACGATTAAACATATAATTTATTCTTATTCAAAAAGTATGAAACAGTAAGCAAAATCAAAAGGGCGGCAATTGTTATCATTACAACAGCATGTGCACTCTCATCTGCAATTGCAATCTCAGGATATGCGTCTACCATCAAAAGTAATTATACCGTAGATGTTGCTGGGGTATCAGGAAGTATGGATTCAATGATACTAACAACTCACAATCACTCTGGTACTCGCTCAGATACTTTTGGTAATTATCCAACAATTTATAATAATAAAACATATGCTAAAGGTACTTCAAGAGTATATTATTCTAATTACACAAAGTATGCAGAGGGATATTCTAACAACAATGTAAAAGGATATACTCTTCAAAAAAACAGTCCCAGTTATCCGTATGTTAGTTACGGAACGATTCCCAGTGGTACATGCCAACACAGATTTTATTACAGCAGTGGTGGAGGATTTAGAACTTCTGTAACATCCACAACGACATATTAATTTTTTGATTTATTACCAACAGCAATATGCTGTTGGTAATAAATTATATAATAGGGGTTAAATATGAAATTAAAATACACTTTTGCTTTATCAAATTCAAATTTAAAAGGCAATCGGCACAGCATCTCAGGTGTAGCAGTGACAGCTCTTTTGTGTATTTCTCTGACTGTTATATCATTGCTTTCATTTACGCTGTCAAGACAAATGAATGAATACAAATATGATTTCAGAGCGAGAACAATAGAAGCGTATCCGTATAACAGAGTATTTGATGAGAAAACCTTGGATGAAATAAGTAAAATAAACCATGTAGAATCAATAGATATTGAAGATGAATTGAGAGTTCAATTTTTTCATATAGAAAATATTTGTGATGAAAACGGTACATATGATGAGCTACAAAATCTTATTAATGAAAAAGATACATTAATAAGTGCATGGTCGCTGATCGACAAAGAAAAAAGACCTGTGATTGCAGGAAAAAGCTTAGATGAAGCTCCTCAATTCAGTTGTATTATTCCTCATTTATTTTATCCTTTTGATGAAGATGTGTACGAAACAAGCGGACTTGATTATATTGACGGAGAGAGCCTTATAGGCAAAACATTAACATTAAACGAAGGAAGCTCGGGATTTAATATTGATTTTTTTGACGGTAACGAAGGGCGCCGTATCACCGTACCGTCATTTGATGTGAAATTAAAAATAGTAGGAGTATATTATGCCTCGGTAACTGCTGACGGTGATCCGAGTTTGATATATATTTCGGAAGAAACAGGAAAAGAACTTATAAAAACGGCGTCAGAACGAGCAGGCGAAAGTATTGGCGAGTTAACTGAATTTATGAACAGACCGGAATTTCATAATATACACATAACGGTTGATGATTTTGATAATTTGAATGAAGTTTATAACGAACTGAGCCAAATGAATATTTTTGTTTTAGAGGGTACTGAATTAGGAATAAATCCGAGCATACCCGTTATCACAACAATTTTTAAAGTGTTAAGCGTTATGATAACATCATCAACATTTATTATATCTTTGATTTTAATATTGCAGTCGTCTAAAAGTATAATTAACAATAAAAAAGATGAAATCGGTATGATGAAAGCAGTTGGGTATAAAAACAGCGAAATGTTCAGCTGTATAACCGCAGAACATATAATTATGACATTAAGAGGATTTATTATAGGTACCGCCGTTTCTGCAATAACAGTCACAATAATCAATTTAATTAACTATAACAGTACTTACGCAAATCGTATCTACATTATAAATTGGATTGATTATCTGATATTTACAATTATTGCATTTGTTATTGTAGTATTTGTACCTTTGGTTTGCCAAATTTTGTTTTTGCGTAAGCTTTCCAAAATTCAGCCCAAAGACGCAATGAACAATATGTAATCTTTTTGGGGGATAAAAATGAAAACAATAGAGTTAAAAAATGTTTCAAAACTGTATAACAAAGATGTTTGTGCCCTGAACAATGTATCTTTTACCGTAAATCAAGGTGAATTTGTTGCGGTAATGGGTCAGTCGGGCAGCGGAAAAAGCACACTGCTTCAGATTGCGGGACTGCTTGATTCCTGCACATCGGGAGAGGTTCTTATTAACGGCGAAAATGTGTCGGAACTTGACAAAAATAAGCTTGCCGACATAAGAATGAAAACGCTGGGGTTTGTGTTTCAGTCGTTTCACCTTAATTCTCATTTAAAGGTTTATGAAAACATAATGGTGCCGATGCTTATAAATAATGAGTTTAAAAACAGGGCAGAAATGAAGAAAAGGGCGGAAGAGCTTGTAGAAACCGTGGGGCTTTCACACCGTATCGACCACTATCCGTCTGAGCTTTCGGGCGGTGAACAGCAAAGAGTGGCGATTGCCAGAGCAATGGCTAACGATCCCGATTTTATTCTTGCTGATGAACCGACTGGCAATCTTGACAGCAAAAATGAGATTATGGTTTTTGAGGAGCTTAAAAAACTCTCGGATTCAGGCAAAGGTGTGTTGGTTGTCAGCCACAATGATGCCGTAACAGATTTTGCCGACAGAATTTGCATTATGAAAGACGGAGTTTTGAGTGAAAAGTAAAATAATAAACAATAAAAATCTTAATATGCTCATAAGGTCATATGTATCATCGGAAAAACTAACCGTATCGTTTTACTGCATTTTTACAACGCTTGCAACAATTCTTGTTTTAATATCCGTGGGTATTATTTCACCTTTGAAATATAACATAGATAATAAAATTAATAATCATATTTTAAACCGAGAACTTACCGCACAATTCGGGAAAAATATGTCTGATGATGATATAAATGATGTAATTATTAATGTTAAAAATACAGAGCATGTTGTCGATATGTATCAGGTGCCTGCACCGCTTGCCGTTTCGGAAGAATCGGGAGTGCTGTTTAGTGAATACAATTTATCGTATATTCACCGCGGATTTACTCCGACGATTACAAACGGAAAAATCTTTGATGAGAGTGAAACGCAGGTCGCTGTTGTTCCCGAAACGATAAGTGATTTTAACGAAAGTGAACACAAAATTGTCGAAATAAACGGCAGGGATTTAATCGGGAAAACACTTGTTTTTCGTGATGAATGCAACAATGAACACAGAGCAAAAATCGTGGGAACTTATGATACATCGGACCCGATTTTTACAGGCAAGGAGATCCTTATCCCCCGTCAGGATTTATTGGATTATAACGAGGCGGTGTTAAACAGCTCGCAGGGGTACGCTTCTATTTCTTCCGACAAGTCTTACAAAATACTAATTGACGATGCCAAAAATACCGACAACGCATTAAGCAAAGTTTCCGATTACTGTGTTGCGTACAAGGAAAGTCTGAGCTTTGACGCGGATTCGTTTAATGTTGCTCTCTATATTTTGATTGCGTCGCTTATATCATTCTTCGCCTTGGTTGTTATCGGCTTTTTCCTGTTTTTAAAGAACAATGTTGACAGCAGAACCGAGGAGCTTGCATTGTACCGTTCGCTCGGATATAAATCAAGACATATATTTTATATACTTTTTTCCGAGCATTTGCTCTTCGGCTCATTATCTATCATATTGGGCACTGCGGCGTCTGCATTAATCTGCATTTTTGCCGTAAATCCTTTTCTTGATTCGCTTGTCGGTAACACAATAATGGCAATGAATGTGAATATCACGATTGCTGAGATTTTAGTGATTTTCCTGTTTTTTTCCGCCGTGCTGTTTGTTGTATGCAGAAAAGCGGTTAAACGCTCGGAAAAAATTGACCTCACAGTTTTGCTTAGGGAAAAATAAAAGATTTGATAAATTTTTCAGAATCTACAAAACGGATTTTGCAAAGATTATTAATGTAACGCTGTCGCAGTTTATCGGTATTAAGTCACAAATTGATTTTACATAGCATAGTATATCGTGAACCGATGCTCAATAACAATAAGGAGACAATGAAATTATGGGAATGCCGATTATTACAGCAAGCAAAACTACACGATCACAAGCAATCACAGATATTATACAATCTGTTGCTCTTGAAGAAACTGCACTTTCTCATATCTTAAATGCAGAGGGTGAAAAAATTCAAAAGATAGTAGCAATAGAAGATGTTACTCCTGAAATACTGTTAGCAACAAATAAATCTGTTGAATCAATGGTAAATGCTGTTTAAAGATTGGAAATGATTCTTCATTCAAAACTAAAAACTTTTGAAGATTGTCTGTGTGAAAAAGACAAAGCTGTTTAACAAACGATAAAATTTTGTATTTAATGGGACTTCATAATGAAGTCCCATTTTTATATAAGCATTTTTTGGTATCTTACATAAAATGTAGAGTGGGTATATTGTATATACTCATATACTTGATGTTTTAATATAGGAGGAATAAAAATGGCAATCACAAGACCTGCGGTTTTTCATATTCAGTTTATCCACACAAGGTCGGTATCGGTTGCAAGATTATCTATGCCGTAAAGGAAAAGAATCCGCTCGGGATTTTCTTCTTGTACAATCCTTGCTACTCCCGACTTGTAATAACGCATGTCAACAAGAATAATTTTGCTGTAATTTTCTGCCAGGAAAGGCACAAAACTGTGGGCAAAGCTATCCTTTACAATCAAAATTGTACCGCCGTCTGCGTTTGAATTTGTTATTTCCGTGAGAGCATGATTGCCGTCAATGAACACGGGATACTTGTCATCCTCTTTAAGATGATTATAAAAATACATTGAACCGTATTCCTCGGTGTTTTTGCCCTCGATAATTTTTACATTAATATTTTTATCCGTATTTTCGGTATTGTTCCAGATTTCAATATTGTCCGGCTGTGTAAACCAAAATCCGCTCGTAGAGTAGGTCGTACCGTAAAAGCCGCCGTAGGTTTCAATCTCAAATTTTTCCTTGGGTGCAGGCGTAATATCAAGCTGCTTGCAAAGCTCATTGTACGCCGTGTACGCTCCGAGAGTAGTCCAGTGATGGTCGGTTTTGTAATACAGCTGACTTCCGTCATTATATGCATCCTTAAACGTCTGACGCAAATCAACAAAGTCTATTCCGTTTTCGGCAAATGCCTTTGACGAACTTTCAAAATATTCATCATCATTATACTTGTTATGAACCGACGGCAAAACATCTTGTGCAATATAACCTGTAGACGGCACAAACACAGCTGTTACCGGTGTATCTACGGAATTTTTGAAATCAATTATTGCCTGTGTGTTCTTTTTAATTTGGTTGTCTGTAGAAACCGGCTTGTTGATTAAATATCCGTTTTTACAGTTGTAGACTCCGTTTGCTCCGTTATTGCCTATGTCAAGGTTATAATAGGCGTTGAGTCCTACCCAAAAGCTTCTTGACGGAAATTGGTCGGCAAAAAAGCTTTCAAATTCCTTACCAAAGCTTCCGTCAAGCACACTTTCAACCGAAACCTTTGGAGTCACTTTAAGATAACGCTTTTCCGTTGAGCTGTAGTCCGACTTCGGATTAAACAAAAACCATACTGCCATTCCGAATATAAATATTAAAAACACTAATGCAGGCAGATATTTCAGATATTTGCTGCTGTTGTCCTTAAAATGCATCTTACTACTCCTTTAATTCACAAACACATATCGACACTTAAAATCTAAAATACAAAAACGGATTATAGCTTTGGTCAACAAGACTTGCCGTGCTGATTAACAATACAACAACACAAAACAATGTTTCGGGAATCCAAACAAATTTTGTTCCTGAAATGCGTGAATACAGCTTTGCACCTATGGGAGTGCTTGCAACAGCGGCTGCTATAAGAAGGGGCAGATAATTCAGGATGAGATTAAGAGCCTGTTCTCCGCAAATTCCGTTGCCGAAATTAAACAAATCTACAAAAAACTCTCCAAGCTGCGACATATCGGTAAAGTAGAAAAGTCCCCAGCCTATCATTACCGCAAACAATGTATATAAGTGCTGTATAATTGACGGCAGTTTTTCCAGAAAACGCTTGAGAACAAATTTCTCAAAAATGAGCAGCAATCCGTAATACAGTCCCCACAGAATAAAATTATATGACGCTCCGTGCCAAAGTCCCGTAAGACCCCACACTACAAGCAGGTTTATGATCTGCCTTTTGACACCCTTGCGGTTGCCTCCGAGCGGAATATAAACATATTCCTTAAACCAGGTAGAAAGAGAAATGTGCCATCTTCTCCAAAAGTCTGTAATCGACTTCGCAATATAAGGATAATTAAAATTCTTGAGAAACTCAAATCCAAGCATATTTCCCAAGCCGCAAGCCATGTCGGAATAACCCGAAAAATCAAAATAAATTTGAAATGTATAGGCAATAATACCTGCCCATGTTCCGATCACGCCGTTTTCATCGGTAGTTGAAAAAATTGCACTTGTCAGCGTTCCCATCTGATTTGCAATAAGCACCTTTTTTCCGAGTCCAACCATAAAGAGCAAAACGCCCTTTGTAAACTGTTCAAGCGTTTCACGGCGGTGACTTAGCTGATAAGCAACATCCCTGTAACGAACAATAGGACCCGCTATCAGCTGAGGAAACAGTGCAACATAAGTTCCGAAGTTTATAAAACTTTTTGACACGGGGGCATCGTCACGATAAACATCAATAACATAGCTCATGGTCTGGAATGTGTAGAAGCTGATACCGATCGGCAGGCTGATCTGAAGCTCCGGAATATTTAAAAACGGAAGCATATTAAGCGTTTCCGTAATCATTCCCGTATATTTGAACACGGCAAGTATACCGATATCAAGCACGCAGGTAAGTATCAGAAAAAGCTTTTTCTTTTTCTCATCACTGCGGTATTTGTCAACCAAATATCCGCCGATATAGTTAAAGAATATATTAAACACCATCAGCAGGACAAGCTTCGGCTCGCCCCAGCCGTAGAAAATCAAATTTACTATAAAAAGAAATATATTTCTGCCCTGCCGAGGCACAAGGTAATACGCCAAAAGCGTTATCGGCAGATAAGCAAACAAAAATACGAGGCTTGAAAATACCAAAAACAGTCCTCCCAAAAGTAATATACAATAAGTATTCTATACTATTAGTATTGCTTAGTCAATAATAAAAAGCGATAAAACAAAAATAAATTTCATTCGTTTTTGAGCAAGTTATCCGCTCGACACAAAACACGAAAAAAGGCAAAGTTAAGTCCTTAAAGCAAACTGCAAAACTGACGTTTTTATTTCAGATTAATGCCGTTTAGACAAATTTACATTATGTACACAAATAATAAGAGCACGGTAATTCGTGCTCTTAATTAAAATATAATCATGTCTTTTTCCATGCCGAAGGTGAAAACAACAACAGCAGAGGGAACAACTCAAGGCGTCCTGCCAGCATATCAAAAATAAGAACGCTTTTTGACAATATTCTAAAGTCAGAGTAGTTTCCCACGGGGCCAACTTCTCCGAGACCGGGACCTGTGTTATTCAGATTAGCTGCAACACTTGTAAAGCAAGTTAAGAAATCTTTGTTTTCGAGCGAGATAATCATAAAGCTCAAAACGAAAATTCCCACATATACCACAAGGAACATTGAGGTATTTCGCATTACGGTATGCTCTATTGCCTTGCCGTCCATTTTAACGGTTTTTACATTTCTCGGATGCACAAGCAAAGAAAATTCTTTTTTGGCTTCCTTGCAAAGAATTATAATTCTTGAAACTTTGAAGCCGCCGCCCGTGCTTCCTGCCATTGCACCGATAAAGGTAATCACAATAATTATCGACTTTGAAAACTCAGGCCAGTGATTTACATCTACTATTCCAAAACCTGTTGTTGAAATAATTGACGAAACATAGAAAAAGCTCTGATGGAACGAATCGTATAAAGTCGGGTAAATTGAACTGATATTTACGGTAATCAAAATCACCGAAGCGGCTACAATACACAAATACACCCAAAGCTCTTCCATTTTAAACGCCTGTTTGAATTTTCTTGCAAGCAAAAGAATATAAAATGTAAAGTTAAAGCTGAACAGGAGCATAAAAACTGCAATTACAGTTTGCAGATAATAGCTGTCATAAGCTGCTATGTTGCTGTTGTGTATTCCGAATCCGCCCGTTCCTGCCGTTGCAAAGCTTGTATTTAGTGCGTCGAAAAGCCCCATTCCACCACACAGCAAGAGAATAATCTGAAGAGCGGTAAGTCCGATGTATATACCGTAAAGCAGTGCTGCATAGCTTCTCATATGAGGTACAGCCTTGCCTATTATAGGTCCGGGGCTCTCGGCTTTCATCAGAAAAATGTTTTGCTGTCCGCCGAGTTTCGGTATTATCGCAAGCAAAAATACGATAACACCCATGCCGCCCAACCAGTTAAGAAAGCTACGCCAAATAAGCATACAGTTGCTTAAGCCCTCAACATTTGTAAGAACGGACGAACCCGTCGTCGTAAAACCCGAAACAGTTTCAAAAAAAGCGTCTATAAAAGAAGGAATTTCTCCGCTTAAAAAAAACGGGAGGCTGCCGACAACCGACATCAATATCCAGCTCAGTGCCGTAGCCGCAAAGCCGGCTTTTTGATAAAGCACCATTTTTTCGGGCTTTTTAATTTTTATCGCCATTAAACCCAAAACGGCACTCACACCGCCGGTAATAACAAAATACATCCCCTCGTGTTCTTTATAAATCAACGAAGTAACCGTAGCAATTTGCATGGCTGCTCCCTCAATTATGAGTACCCAGCCGAGTATATACAAATTTATGCGTTTATTCATTTATAAAACTACCCTCAGTGCTTTTTAAAAATATCATCAAGGTCGCTAAGACCCTTGTGCTTTGTAAGGACAATAACCGTATCGTTCGGCATAATTGAATCACTGCCTTGAGGAATGATTATTTTTCCTTTTCTGTTGATGCATATAATTTGAAGATTATCAAGCAAATCAAGCTGTTGAATAGGAATTGAGCATACCTTGGCATTTTTACTTACTCTAAATTCAAGTGCTTCGGTTTTTCCGTCGTTTAATCTGTACAGAGTTTCAACATTACTGCCCAATGAATTTTGCATCGCCCTGATGTACCTTGCAATATATTCTCCTGTTATACTTTTAGGATGAATAATATAGTCGAAAGCCAAATTTGATAAAATAGAATCAAAAGAAACATTGTTCACTTTAGTGATGACTTTTGCCCTTGACGCACCTTTAAGATACAGCGATATAAGTATATTTTCCTCATCATAATCCATTAAAGCTGCTACTCCGTCAACATGCTCTATTCCTTCGCTCAAAAGCAAATCCTGATCCATACAGTCACCCTGGATTATTACGGCTTCGGGCAAAAGCTCCGACAAAACGGCACAGCGGGCAGGGTTTTTCTCAATTATTTTGACATTTATGCCCGATTTAATCAGTTTAAGAGCAAGATAATAGGAAATCTTACCTCCTCCGAGCAATATTACATCTCGACATCGTCCTATTGATACATTTATTTTTTTGAAAAACTTCGCCGCAATTTCCGGCTTTGCCGCAACGGATATTTTGTCCCCGCTGTGTATCACAAAATCACCGTTAGGGATATAAACCTCACCCTCACGCTCAACCGAGCAAATTCGCACCTTGCCCTTGAGAATATCAATTTCGCTTATTCTCTGATCGCTTATCATAGAATCTTCGGGCACCTCAACCTTAATAAGCTCGACAATGCCCTTTGCAAATGCGTCTATTTCAAGTGCCCCCGAAAAACGCAAAAGGCGGCTTATTTCTACAGCTGCGGTAAGTTCGGGGTTAATTGCCATTGATAAACCCAGCTGATCCTTAACCCTGTATAAATCGCTTGTATATTCGGGATTCCTTACTCTTGCGATTGTGTGCTTTACACCTGCCGCCTTAGCCATAAGACAAGTATAAAGATTAATTTCATCTCTTGCCGCAGCCGCAATCACAAGATCGGCACTCTCAGCTCCTGCCTCGGACAATATCTCGTATGTGGCACCGTTTCCCTCAATCCCCATTACATCAATAGATTCGGACAACCGTGTTACCGCTGCGTGATCTATATCAACAACAACGATTTCGTGTCCTTCGGAATTAAGCTCATTAGCAATAGATGTTCCTACTTTTCCGCAACCAACAATTATAATCTTCATAGTATTCCTCTCTCAATAAAACGAAGAATTACGGGAAATAAAATACATTTATTCCCTGTAAAATCATTTAAGGTCATCATACACCAATTTATTCCGAAAATCAATACAAATATTTAAAAAAATATTATTTATTTTTTCCGCTAAAATTAAAAATATCAGTCGGCTAAATTTATGATATATGTAAAAGGCATCGAAAAACAGGGACTATCCATTTCGACAGTCCCTGCTAAAATAAAACTTATTTTATTATATGCTCGCTTACAAGTCTGTGAAGCTTTATCTCACCGTTTTCAAGAGATGTTTTAACATCAATTATCCTTTGATTGGACGAACCCCTAAACGACAGGCTTATGTCATATAAATCCTGCTCAAACTCTCCGTCAACAAGCACATCTATCAAGGAAAGCATCTCATCGGTATACTCACACCTTGCACGGCTGTCGCTTAAAAGCTCTTTGTCAAAGAGATAACCCGTATAGCACCAGATGTTTTTATCAGGCAACTCTGCCCTTACCCTGCGTAAAAAAGGGAGCAAAACAGCTTGATTCTGCGGTTCAAACGGTTCTCCGCCGAGCAGCGATAATCCGTCAATGTAGTCCGGTTTTAAGCACTCAATTATATAATTCTCTGTTTCCTTTGTAAACGGTTTGCCGTACTCAAAGTTCCATGTTTCGGGGTTAAAACAGTTTTTGCAGTGGTGCGTACACCCCGAAACGAACAGAGAAACTCTTACTCCCTCGCCGTTTGCGATGTCGTAATTTTTAATTTCACCGTAATTCATCAGAGGTGAAGCACCCTTTCCTTAATTTCCTGTGTCCTTCCCTGATTCCAGAACTGTGTTCCGATGTATCCGCAGGTTCTTCTTGCAACATTCATCTTATCCTGATTGCGATTGTGACACTTAGGGCACTCCCACAAAAGTTTTCCGTCTTCTTCAACTATGCCGATTTCACCGCTGTAGCCGCATTCCTGACAATAGTCGCTCTTGGTATTAAGCTCTGCATACATAATGTTCTCATAGATAAATTTAATCACCTGCAAAACAGCGGGGATATTATCCTGCATATTCGGAACCTCAACATAGCTTATTGCTCCGCCCGGCGAAAGTGCCTGAAATTCCGATTCGAGCTTGAGCTTATCAAAAGCATTAATTTCTTCGCAAACATGCACATGATAGCTGTTTGTGATATAATTTTTGTCTGTCACACCCTTGATTATGCCGAAACGCTTTTGCAGACATTTTGCAAATTTATAGGTTGTGCTTTCGAGCGGCGTACCGTAAATACTGTAGTCGATATTTTCTTCTTTTTTCCATTTTGCACAGTAGTCGTTTAGCTTCTGCATAATCTGCAAACCAAGCTCCTTGCCCTCAGGTTCCGTGAGCTTTTTGCCGTTTAAGCTGTAAACGCACTCCCAAAGACCTGCATATCCGAGCGAAATAGTTGAATAACCTCCGTGCAGAAGCTTATCTATGGTTTCGCCCTTTTTAAGCCTTGCAAGTGCTCCGTACTGCCAAAGAATCGGTGCGGCATCCGAAAGAGTTCCGGTCAGTCTTTCATGACGGCACTGCAATGCACGGTGACAAAGCTCCATACGCTCGTCAAAAATCTTCCAGAACTTAACCATATCCCTGTTAGCACTCAATCCTACATCAACAAGATTTACGGTTACTACGCCCTGATTAAATCTTCCGTAATACTTTGGCTTTCCGTTTTCATCAACATAAGGTGTGAGGAAGCTGCGGCAGCCCATGCAGGTGTAGCAGTTGCCGTTGCCGTTTTTGTCAATCTTGTTTTCAAGCATAACCTTTTCGGAAATATAGTCCGGCACCATTCTTTTTGCCGTGCATTTTGCCGCAAGTTCCGTTAAGTACCAGTACTTGCTGTCTTCCGTAATGTTATCCTCTTCAAGAACATATATAAGTTTCGGGAATGCAGGAGTAATCCACACTCCGTCCTCGTTTTTTACACCCTGATAACGCTGCTTAAGCGTTTCTTCAATAATCAGTGCAAGATCTTTCTTTTCCTGCTCATTCTTTGCTTCATTGAGGTACATAAATACGGTGACAAACGGAGCCTGTCCGTTTGTTGTAAGCAAAGTAACAACCTGATACTGTATTGTTTGAACGCCCTTGTTTACCTCTTTACGGAGTCTGTTCTCAACAATATCATTAATTTTTTCTTCACTTACTTCACAGCCGAGCTCCTCGATTTCGGCAAGAGTTTCTCTGCGGATTTTTTCTCTTGAAATCTGAACAAAAGGTGCAAGATGAGTAAGACTTATGCTTTGACCGCCGTACTGATTGCTTGCTACCTGTGCTATAATTTGTGTAGCTATATTGCAGGCAGTGGAAAAGCTGTGGGGCTTTTCGATTAATGTGTCACTGATAACCGTGCCGTTTTGGAGCATATCCTCAAGATCCACAAGGTCGCAGTTATGCATATGCTGAGCAAAGTAGTCAGAATCATGGAAATGAATAATTCCCTGCTTATCCGCTTCAACAATATCAGGAGGCAAAAGCATTCTTCTTGTAAGATCACGGCTTACCTCTCCTGCCATATAGTCACGCTGAACGCTGTTGACCGTAGGATTTTTGTTGGAGTTTTCCTGCTTTAGCTCTTCGTTGTTGCACTCGATGAGAGAAAGGATTCTGTTGTCCGTAGTGTTAGCTTTACGAACAAGAGAACGGTTGTAGCGGTATCTGACATAACGGCGTGCAAGCTCAAACGCTCCCTTAGCCATAAGCTGATCCTCAACCATATCCTGAATTTCCTCAACGGATACTGCTCTTTTTATTTTATTGCATCTGTATTCTATATAGTCAGCTATATCTGTAATTTGTTCATCGGTTAAAAAAGGATTTTCTGATGAGTTATTTGCTTTTTTTACAGCGTTTATAATTTTCTCAATTTTAAAATCCTCTTCCGAGCCGTTTCTCTTAATGATTTTCATAGTTCCCTTCCTTTTTAACTAAATATATTTTAAATATCGTGCAAGACTTATTATACAGTATAAAACTGAAAATTACTGTTGCACAAGCAACAGTAATATAGTATAATAACAATATATAGTGGCAGAGCAAAAAATAACACACATTATGGAGTGGTTTAAATGAACACTGTACCAATCGAAAAAAAGCTCTCAAACGCAGAATTAATGGGATTAAAGGAGTGTTTAACCCCTGTAACAAGGGAGTATAAAAGAGGTGAAATTATTACAATATGTTCACCTGAAAATGACACCATTGGAATAATTACAAGCGGAACTGCATATCTTTTGACAATAAATACAGAAGAACAGCGTAGAATAATTGATTATTACGGTCGCGGCTGTGCATTCGGAAAGCACTTTTTACCCGATACCGACGACAAGCTTTTTTATGTATATGCAAAAACAAAATGTTCAGTTGATTTTATAAAATACAAAAGCTTAATTTCCTGCTGCCAAAATAACTGCTCAAAACACATAATGTTAATTGACCATATTATGATGCAAACGGCAAGAAAATCCCTTACTCATATTGATATATTATCGCAAAGAACACTTCGCAGCAAGATACTTTCTTTTTTTGAATACGCAAGTCTTGAGCAGGACAGCAAAAGTTTCGTGCTTCCTCTGCCGCTTTCCGACCTTGCAGATTATCTTGCAGTTGACCGAAGTGCGATGATGAGAGAAATAAAAAAATTGAACGAGGAAGAAATAATTTCAACCCAGCGACGCAAAGTAACGCTTTTGCAATAATTTTTGCATAATACGGACTCATTTTTTAACAAAGTCATAAACCTAAAATTTTAAAATATAAATAAACCTCCTGCGGCAAAACAGATACCGCAGGAGGTAATTTTATGGCTTATACCTTATACAAAATTATTCGGTCATTTCAGCCTTTGCTTTTTCTATTATTTTCTGTGCAACATTGGCAGGAGCGTCCTCGTATCTTGCAAATGTGAACTCAAACGAACCTCTGCCCTGCGTAATTTGTCTTATAAATGTAGAAAAGTCGGACATCTCCGCCATGGGAACTTCTGCTTCAACAACCTGCATACCTTTTTCGGCAGGGTACATACCCAGAACTCTTCCTCGGCGTTTGTTTACTTCGCCCATTACATCTCCCATGTTGGCGTCGGGAACATATGCCTTAAGACTTCCGATGGGTTCCAAAAGCGTAGGAGATGCATTTGGAATACCGTTCTTATATGCAAGACTTGCTGCGGTTTTAAAAGACATTTCGGAGGAATCAACGGGGTGATAAGAGCCGTCATAAAGCGTTGCCTTTATTCCGACAGTCGGATAACCTGCAAGCACACCTTTTTTGATTGATTCACGAAGTCCCTTTTCAACGGCGGGGAAAAAGTTTTTGGGAACCGCACCGCCCACAACACGCTCTGCAAACTCAAGTCCGTCAGTATCGCACGGCTCAAACTCAATCCACACATCGCCGAACTGACCGTGTCCGCCCGACTGCTTTTTGTATCTGCCCTGTGCGGATACTTTTTTGCGGATTGTTTCTCTGTAGGCAATCTTCGGCTTTTGCAAAGACGCGTCAACATTGTATTTTGACTTAAGTCTTGAAATAACTACATCGAGGTGCTGTTCGCCGAGTCCCGAAACAAGCATTTCGTGTGTTTCGTGATTTGTAACAAATTTTATTGTCGGGTCCTCATCGCACAGCTTTGCTATTGCCTGTGCAACCTTATCTTCGTCACCCTTTTTGGCAGGATATATAGCCATTGTATAGGAGGAAACGGGATAATCAATGCCGTCAAGCACTACCTTGCGAAGCGGTGAACAAAGGGTGTCGCCTGTTTTTGCAGAGGTAAGCTTCGGTATTGCACCTATATCGCCTGCTCCGATATAATCGGCCTCAACCTGCTTTTTACCACACACCGTAAGCACCTTGGCAATTCTCTCCTGTGCTCCCGTACGCATATTTATTAGGGGTGTGTCGGACGCAACTTTACCCGAAACCACCTTTACATAAGAAAGTCTGCCTATAAACGGGTCGGCAACTGTTTTAAACACAACGGCAGCGGCTGCTCCGCTTTCGTTTACCGAAACCTCAACAGGCTCGCCGTCTATGTCAACACCGATTTCACCGCTCTTATCGGCGGCTGACGGTGCAAGCCAAACAAGACTGTTTAAAAGCTGGTCAATGGCAAATGTATTGTGAGCGTCACCGCAGAACACGGGACAAATCGTGCCGTCCTTTACACCTTGGCTGACGCCGAGGATAATTTCTTCGGGAGTAAACTCCTCGCCCATAATAAATTTGTCTAAAAGCTCCTCGCTTGTTTCGGCAACAGCCTCCTTAATCGCCTCACGCAGACCCTCAAGACGGTTGCCCATATCAGGAAGTGCGGTCGGCTTTACAGTGCCGTCGGTTGAATATTCATATGCTTTGTAATCAAAGAGATTAACATATGTATTCGCCTGACCGTCAACTATATACGGAACAACTACAGGACAAACGGAAGGTCCGAATGTTGCCTTTAAGTTTTCAAAAACTCTGTAGAAGCGTGCGTCCTCATCACAAAGACCGTTTACAAAAAACACCTTTGTAAGACCTGCCTTGTTTGCGGCTTCCACTGCCTTTTCGGTGCCGACATTTACACCGTCCTTGCCCGAAACTACAATGAGAGCGGTGTCGGCGGCACGCATGCCCTCTGCAACTCCTCCTGCAAAATCAAACAGTCCGGGGGTATCAATCAGATTAATCTTTGTATTTTTCCACTCAATCGGAGCAACTGCGGTCATTATTGACGCCTGTCGCTTAATCTCCTCAGAATCAAAGTCAAGCATCGTATTGCCGTCGGCAATCTTGCCCAAACGGTCACTCACCTTTGAAAGATAAAGGATTGATTCGGCAACGGAGGTTTTTCCGCATCCGCTGTGTCCTGCAAGTGCAATATTTAATATTTTTTTAGCATCGTATTGTTTCAAAAATAAAACTCCTTTCGTTATTCAATATGCAAATTCGACATAAATATATCAATTTCACTAATTGTATAAACTAATTCTAAATTATTATATCATATTTGTATAAAATAAACAACCGAAAATGGATAAAATAAAAAAATTCACCCTTTGCCCAATTAAGCAAAGGGTGAATTGTGCATATTGCTTTATTTTTATGACTTATTGATTTAAAAAGCATAAAAATACATATTATATTTTGTGCACTATTACGGCAAAATTTAATTACTCGAATTACTCAAGCACCGCTCCCTGTGCACCTGATGAAACAAGCTTTGCATAGCGTGAAAGATAACCTGATGTAATTCTCGGCTGACGCGGAGTCCATGCAGCCTTTCTTTTTGCAAGCTCTTCATCCGATACAAGAACATTTATTGTATTTGACGGAATATCAATCTCAATAGTATCGCCTTCCTCTACAAGTGCGATAGGACCGCCTACGGCAGCTTCGGGAGAAACATGTCCGATTGCAGCACCTCTTGTAGCACCCGAAAAACGGCCGTCCGTTATGAGTGCAACGCAGTTTCCGAGGCCGCTTCCCATAATGGCTGATGTCGGGTTGAGCATTTCTCTCATACCCGGACCTCCCTTTGGTCCCTCGTATCTTATAACAACAACATCGCCTGCATTGATTTTTCCGCCGTAAATTGCGTTGAGTGCGTCTTCTTCGCAGTCAAATACTCTTGCAAAACCCTTGTGGTGCATCATTTCCTCAGCAACTGCACTTCTCTTTACAACGCATCCGTCCGGAGCGAGGTTGCCCTTCAAAACTGCTATGCCGCCCGTTTTGCTGTACGGATTTTCAATAGTTCTTATGATTTCCGTGTTTTTAATCTCACAGCCTTCAATGTTCTCACCTACTGTCTTGCCTGTACAGGTTAGAATTGATGTATTAAGAAGATTGAGCTTTGTAAGCTCGTGCATCACTGCATATATTCCGCCTGCCTCGTTAAGCTCCTCAATAAAGTGGTCGCCCGCAGGAGCAAGATGGCAGAGGTTCGGAGTCTTTGCCGATATTTCATTTGCAATATCAAGATCAAGATTAATTCCGCACTCGTGAGCAATAGCAGGAAGGTGAAGCATAGTATTTGTTGAACAGCCGAGAGCCATATCAACAGTAAGAGCATTCTTAAACGCTTCCTCCGTCATAATATCACGGGGACGAATGTCGTTTTTAACAAGCTCCATAATCTGCATGCCTGCGTGTTTTGCAAGCTGCAAACGCTGTGAATAAACAGCAGGAATAGTTCCGTTGCCCTTAAGTCCCATGCCGATAACCTCAGTAAGACAGTTCATTGAATTTGCAGTAAACATACCGGAACATGAACCGCAGGTGGGACAAGCGTTGTTTTCGTACTCGCTTAATTTTTCCTCGTCAATTTCACCCACCTTAAAGCGTGAAACTGCCTCGGAAACAGTCGAATAGCTTATTTTCTTTCCGTCAACTCTTCCTGCAAGCATAGCACCGCCGCTGACAAATATTGACGGGATATTCAGTCTTGCAGCCGCCATAAGAAGTCCCGGAACATTCTTGTCACAGTTGGGCACCATAACAAGACCGTCAAAAGCATGTGCTTTAGCCATTGCCTCTGTCGAATCGGCAATAAGCTCACGGGTTACAAGAGAATATTTCATACCCTCGTGACCCATTGCAATTCCGTCGCACACTGCGATTGCAGGGAAAACTATAGGTACACCGCCTGCAAGAGCGACGCCCATTTTTACTGCCTCGACAATCTTATCAAGGTTTGTATGACCCGGCACAATATCGTTTTTTGAGCTGACGATACCGATAAGCGGCTTTTTGATTTCTTCGTCCGTAAGACCCAAAGCGTGCAAAAGTGTACGCTGAGGAGCAGCGTTGATTCCGTCCTTCAATACTGAGCTTTTCATTATAATCAATCCTTTCGGTTTATTGCTTGATTTTGCATATCTATGCCCAATAATTTTATCATACAGAAAATATAAAATCAAGATTTTGTTAAAAATCCCTTAACAACACTTTTTAAAGGAAAACGGTATTGACTTTTTATGCTGTTTAAATTATAGTTGAGCTAAACAGGAAAAACGAATTTTAAATAAAACAGCTATGTAATATCAGCTGTTTACTTTAGCTTAGTCAACACAAGGAGAAAATTATGAGTAAAAAAGTTTTATCCCTAATTATATGTGCGTTGCTCGCATTCGGAAGTGCTGCAACAGCTTTGGCTGCCGATACAACCGAAGAAAAGCCTGAATACATAAAAATTGCACAACAAAACAATATAAAATCATATTACGATGATTCGGGAAATCAAATTGACATTACAAAGCTTAACAATGATATAAATGTTGACGATAGCATTCTCCCCGAAAGCTACGACCTGCGTAGTTTCGGCAGAGTAACTTCCGTCAAGAACCAAGGCACACAGGGATTGTGCTGGGATTTTGCCGCAACGGCGTCTATAGAATCGAATATACTTTCTCAACCGGAGCTTGCTTCTAAAGCAGGAGAAAATCCGCAGCTCATTCTTGACCTATCCGAAGCGGGAAACACATGGTATTTTCATACAAACATTGATGATGAAGAGTCTGTTTTGTATGACGATTACAAAAAAGATCCCTCAAAGGGGGCAAACGGCGGATTTACGCAGTATGTTGCAGACAGTCTTGCGGCAGGCTACGGTGCTTATCCCGAAAGTCTTATGCCGTATGACGAATGGGATAACGGTTACAGCGAGGCACTGCGTTATTATTCGGATTTCAGGCTCAAAGATTATAACGAGCTTACTTATGATGAAGATATAATCAAAAAGTCGGTAATGGAAAACGGTGCCGTGACCGTTACATACAACTGCTTTAACTCTAACACTTATGTCGTTGACGGAATGGAGGCGTACTACGATGACGGAACCCCTATTGAGGGGCAATTTGAACAAAGTCATGTAGTTGCCATTGTTGGCTGGGACGACAGCTTCAGCAAAGATAATTTTAACCCCCGTATGCAGCCTGAAAATGACGGTTCGTGGCTGTGCAAAAACAGCTGGGGTGAAAACAGCGGAAGCACAAGCGAGGGCTATGAGGGGTATTTCTGGATGTCATATGAAACCAATACACTGGGTATTTCAGGTTTTTGTATGCAGAGCGTTGAGGAATTTGACAACATTTATCAGCACCAAATTACATATGATTATTCTCTCGATGTAAGCTCTGCCGCAAATGTGTTTACGACAAATTCAAACGAAACCCTCAAACAGATTTGCTTTGCCGCAGTCGGTGCGTCGGATGTAAGCGTTGAAATATATCGGCTAAACGATGATTTTTCCACTCCTGTTGACGGCACGCTTCTTTCTTCATTTGATGTGTTTACAGACTTTACAGGCGTTCACTGCATTGAGTGTCCCGAAGAAATAAAACTTAACAAAGGAGATCTCTTCTCTGTTGTCATAAACCAAAAATCGCAGCTTCAGCTTAATTTTAAAAGCGACAGCGGCAAAGATTTTTCAAATCTCAGCTATTATATGACCGATAACGGCGAATGGAAAGATGTTGCGGATGATTTCAATTACAGCTATGCGGCAATTAAAGCTTACACATTAAACTCGGACGGAACCGATAAATCAAACCTTGAAAACGCAATAAAAAACGCCGAGGCTGTTAATCCCGACGAATATATAGATGATGAGCTTATTACAGAGCTTAACAATCAGCTTGAATACTCACGAACTGTTTTAAGCGACAAAAGTGCAACTCAAAACTGCGTTGACAATGCAGTTTGCCTGCTAAACAAAAGCATATCAAAGATTACAAACTACACATTTACAGTAAATTCATCCGAAGATTACTACACTCTGTATAACAAAATTGAAAATAACAAAGACAGCAATATCAAAAGGATTGTGCTGGGGGCTGACATAGATTTCGGCGGAAATACAATTTCCCCGATTTACACATACACAGACTTTTCGGGCGTCTTTGACGGAAACGGTCATACTATGAGCAATTTTATGATTTACGGCAATATGTACGGTCAGTGCGGAATTTTCGGGCGAATTAACAATGCCGCAATACAAAATGTAACTTTCTCCGACTGCGTTATTAATTCCGAAAATTCTGCGTCAATAATTTCAAACATAAGCACGGATTCAACGATAGAAAACTGCCATGTAATAAATTCTAAGATAAAATCTGATATTCAGTCTGCCGCACTGTGTGCAAGCACTTATAATACCGCAGTAAACAACTGTAGTGTAAAAGGCACAGAAATATACGGTAACTTCGGTGCAGGAGCTTTTGTTATCGGCAGTTTTGAAAGCAGTCCTCTAAACTGCACTTTGTCAGACACAAAGCTGTGTTCTGCAAGCATTGTTACAAACGGTAATATGACGGTGACAACATACTCTCAGGATTCCGAATATCTGTTCTCGCCTATAATTACACTTGATGAAAACGGCTGTACGATTGAAAGCTTTATCGGTACAATTACAGACGCAAAGTCAGAAGAAGCAACTGTTACAAAAGAGGAAGATCTCTACAAAATAGACGCAAAAAGCGGAGATGTTTATGTAGAGCTTTCATACGAAAATGCTGACAATATTGACTATACCGTATCGGGCGACATAGAAACCCGTGAGCTTTTCCTTAACGGATACATCGGAAACGACAATGATATGGTAATACCGAGCGAGCTTTTCGGAAATCCGATAGTGGGATTTTCTCAGTATTTTTCCGACAGTTTTCAAAACCGTGATAACATAACTTCACTTTCTATTCCCGGAACAATAGAAACAGTGCCTTACGAAATTTTTTCGGAAATGCCGTCGCTTAAAGTTTTGAAGATAAATGAGGGCGTAAAAACTATTGAATATTCGGCATTTGAAAGATGCTATGAACTGTCAAAAATTTCACTGCCCGACTCCCTGACATCAATTATGACTTATGCTTTCAACGACTGCATTAGTTTAAGCGAAATAGAATTCGGAAACAATCTCGAGTACATTGGCGATAACTGTTTTGAAGACTGCATATCCCTTGTTGACCCTGTGCTTCCTAACAGTCTGAAAGAAATAGGATCCAATGCGTTTTTGCATTGTGGCTTTAAAAGCGTTACACTTGGCAAAAACATTGAGATTATCGGAGAAAATGCGTTTGCATGTACAGGTCAAAGCGAGCTTGACTTCAATATTGTTTATATCCCTGATTTTGTAATTAACGGATATAAATCAACCGCCGCCGAAACATATGTAAACGGCAGCGGCTTAATGTTTGTTGATATAGCAACACATGAGCCTGTAACTACAGGAGAGCTATTTGACTACAGCGTGTTTATTAAGGGCGATGTAAATCTTGACGGGGTTGTAAATGTTTTGGACGCAACACTAATTAACAAATGGTTAGCAGATGAAATTGAACTTGACGCTGTCAGCCGCTGCAATACCATTGTTTGCGACGCATACTCAGAAATTACCGTTCAAAACGCAACTGATATTCAAAAATACTCGGCCGGTTTGATTGATTCTCTTGACAGCTCAGCGGCAGGCTGATACAAGTAATTTTACAACACAATCATAGTTAATTTATTACGTCATTTTTATTGTTATAACACAAGGTATAGCAAAGCTGTCGGAAAAGACGTTAATATAACACTTAATGTTCTATAAAGTTTTAAATTCCGCTTTCAAAAATATACAAATACAAATCCTCAAGCGTCGGCTTTACAGACTCAGCTTTGCAGTTTTCCGGCTTGTTGTCCGTCACTATTCTTACAACGACTTTATCGTCACCATGATACAGGTTTGACACCCTGTAATTGTCCTGAAAATATTTTAATTTTTCCCTGTCAACTTCAATTTCAAACACCTTGTTTTCAATCTCTTTTATGAGATTGTTACAGGTGTCGTGCGACACAAGCTGACCGCTTTTAAGGAGTATAATCTCCTTTGCTATAAACTCAATGTCGGATACAACATGGGTTGAAATTAATACTATTTTATTTTCCGCAATTTCGCTTATGAAGTTGCGGATTCTTATTCTCTCCTTTGGGTCAAGTCCCGCTGTCGGTTCATCGAGCAATAGTATCTCAGGATCACCCATCAAAGCCTGCGCAAGCAAAACTCTCTGCTTCATACCGCCTGAAAACTCGCCGATTTTTTTGTGTGCAACATTGCTAAGACTGACTGTTTTGAGAAGCTTGTCTGCTTGAATTTTTGCATCTTTTCTTGAGATCCCTTTGAGAGACGCCATATACAGCAAAAATGACCGTGCCGAAAGCTGCTCATAAAAGCCCTGCTGCTGCGGCATATAGCCGAGTCGTTTTCTGAATTTTTTGCCGAGCTTTAAAATATCCTCGCCGTCACAGAGAATTTCTCCTTTTGTTCTGCTCACATTATCGGTAATCAAATTCATAAGCGTTGATTTGCCGGCACCGTTTGCACCGAGCAGTCCGTAAATTCCGTATGTTAGGCTCAAACTAAAATTATCTAAAGCCGTGTTATCTCCGTATTTTTTGGTAAGATTTTTAATGTCAATTTGCATTTTTGCACCTGCTTTCTTTGCACCAACTTCGTTTTGTCAAAATTAAGCATACCGCTCCGAGAACAATTACTGCTGATATCGGAATGAGAAAAGTAAATCCGTCGGAGGTTATCATCAGATTCATCATTGACAGCGGAATGGAAATTGAAATATATGATAAAAATTCTATCCCAATTGAGTACAATATTGACGGAATTATAAGAATTACCGATGATATTATAATGACAGCTTCGTACTTTAACTTTGAAGAAATAAAGCATACTGCATATGTTACTGAAAGCATAATAACAAATTTCAGAAAGTACATTATTGCCAAAAACGCGCCTATACTTATGTTAAACGGCAAACCGCTTAAAAACTCAAGACTTTTAATCGGGGCGTTAAATTCGGAAAGGGAGTATTGGCTGCACACATCGTAAAATTCCGCACAGAGTGAAACTGCCCAAATTACCGCTGTTAAAATTGTTACACAAATTATTTTTTTGTTAAACAAAAACCGTCTGCCGCCGTAGCTTGCCATAAGAGCAGGATACATCTGAGAACGCTTTTCAAATGAGAATATCCCAGACATCAAAATAATAATACAGAATATTGAAATCAAAGCATAATTTTGCTGTCGTGACAATCCGTATTCACCAAGCAGCCTTGTATAACCGTCAGGGTTAACGAGCCACGCTTCAGAGCCTTGCTCCTCGCTTGATGTAATATACTCAATTCGTTCATTAATTTTCTGTAAAGCTTCACGCTTATTATCAAATGCCTGATGCTTTAACGATGCGTTTGTGTATTCTTCCTCGGAAATTTCACCGTTTGCGTACGCTTCTGATTTTTGATTAAATTCTTCGTCAATTTCATTAATTTCATTTTCAAGATTTTCAATATAACGCATAGTATCATCTGTTATCGGGCCGCTGTATTGCTCATAAAAGGTTTTTACAATGGAATCCGCACCACTCATATATATAAAATCGGTACTTGCCGAGTTAAAAAGAACAAAGGCAAAAACCGCAAGCACGACAATGCCCTTTTGAATAATCAAAATCTTGTAAAATTCAATGCCCAAAACATTCAGTTTTTCAATCAGTTTCCAATACAAGGCCTTGACCTTGCTCAAGAATTTTCCGAATGCTATTTCAAGTCTGCTCGGCGTTTTTTCGGGATGATTCCGCACAGAGACTGTAACCGACAGAATGCCGAATATCAGTATAATAATTACCGAAGTAATAACAACAAGCCAAAACAGATTAATTACCGTAACAAAGGCGTTTATGTTGTAGTATTTGACGATTGCCTGAGTTGGATTTATGTAATAAAAAACATTTATGCATTTGAGCAGAGCGAAATTGCTCTGAATCGGCAATAGGGAATAGAGCAAAAATTCAAACGCAAAAATGATGCCTGCCGCACCTATCGCCATACCTGTATTTTGAATAAACGAAACCAAAAACCATACAAGGAAAGCAAGCGCAAGCTGTGTCAAAATGTTAATTGCGACATAAAAAAAGATAAATTCCAATTCCGACATCGGAAAGATAAAGTTTTGAAACATTTCGATGGACTGAACATTTCTGAACAAATCTTGTACTCCGCCGTAAATTATAAACGCAGATGCAAACAACACCAAATACATCAAGATATTTGCGGCGATAACGCTTAACGATAAAATTCCTGCACGCCTTAACGCAAGGTTTAATCTGCCGTTAGGCATAGAATAAACAACATTTTGCAGGCCTTTTTTACGCTCCTCAATGAAGCAGAAAATCACAACTACGGAAAAGAAAAATACAAGATAATGTATCAGCTCAAAATCAAGCACTGAAGTTATCGGTTTATCGTTTCCGAGTTCAATAGAAATTTCCTTGAGCTTATCATAATCCTTAACCGTGTTGTTTATGTTAAGCTTTGAAAGCGGATTGTCATCGGTAAATATACTGACAGTGTTCATCTGCTCAGCTCTTGCGTCAATGCTTTCAATATAGTCCGGGTAATCGGCAATATATTGCAGTTGGTTTGAGATTTCGGTCAGCACCTCATATTTTGCATAGATTTCTCCCGCATTAATATTGTCTTTGTTTTTGTCAAATTCCTCGGCGATTTCGGGATAATTATTCCTCAAATCTGCTTCAACGCTGTACCAAATCTCCTTGTACTCCTCGTAATTTTCGGTTTTTTGAGCGTCTATTGTGAGCAGAGATTGCATTGTCCCCACATACTCAAGCTCTGTACTTACAAATTCCGTTTTTTCTTCTTCGGACTTTCCGTCAAGTAAATTTAGAATTTCATTTCTGTAGCTGTTCACCTCAGAAAAATCAGTATTGTTTAACGAGGTACTGTGAAATTGAGCATTAACAAAAAAGCCGACTCCGACTGCCAAAAGCAGCAAAAAAGCTATAATTGTTTTTTTATTAATTAAAACACGCTTCAGTTCCATAATTTTACCCTTTTCTATTGTATAAGCTTTATGAATATTCGTATAAAATTATCCATTCGGCATTTTTATCACTTATTTTCGATTTATCAAAGTACATATCGCACCATATTGCGTCTTGTTTGCAGCAGTTGACAAAAAAATTATTCTCATCCCCGAATAATAAGAAAGTTTGACTGATGTTTTCGGGCATATCAAGACTTGTAAGATATTTTTCTTTGCTGTCATACTTTAACTTTCCTAATATAAATGCGTTTTCGGATAAGCAGCCGAAAAAGCGGAGCTTATCCGAAAACATAATCTTTTAAGCGGATTGATTATTGGATTTTATACTTGCATTTGTGAAAAAGCATAAGTCAACACAAAAATGGTATTAACAATTAATTTATAATTATTTCACTTTATATTTTCCCAGTTAATTTTGCCTGTTTTAATTTGAGATTTATCAAAATATTTTATAATTGAATTTTGATTATCGTCAAAACACATACAGAAAAACCTATTTTCATCACCAAAAAGCATGCTAAACGTATTTGTAGGAGTACTAAAATCACATACAAAGTTTTGTTCGTTATCGTAAACATATACACTCTGACTTCCGTCAATCATAATATCATACGCATAAAAATACTTTCCATCATAATCTAACGAGTAAGCCTTTGAAACTGTCAAAAAATTTGTTGTTAGGTTATTATTCAATGACTTGACCTTTATACCGTCACTTGTTTCGTAATACACATTTGCATTTGCAATAACATAAGGCTTAATTGCGTTATCAACAACTACTTGTGGATTATTTCCTAAATAAATCTTTATTCCCCCGTCATATATTTCAAGGCTTTCATCAACAAAGCAACCGTACTGATAACTTACCCCACTATCACAACCATATAAACGATATATTTCAGCTCCCACACCGTTTATTTCATCTATTTTTTTAAGCTCAGAATTTTTATCATTTAATACGAAAGAATATAGGGCAAATTCATTATTTCCGCCATAAGCTAAATATCCAACTCCCTTATGTATGATAAAACGAATTTTCATATCATTTGCATTTGAGCCGAATTCAACTAGATGACAGAACTGTTCCCTTTTTGAACCGTCCTTTGATATTTTGTATAAATATAAATTTGTGGAATTAGATTTTCCGTCATTACCTAAAATATAAATACTGGAATTATAGTAAAACAGCCCAAGGTAATTGTAATATTGTTCGGAATCAAAATAAGCATTACAGTTTAAATCTTCACTTGTATGCGTGCAATTTGGTTTGTTGCATAAGGGTACAGCTACTTCACTATTTTTATCTAAAAAGAAAAGAAACTCTCCGCTGAAATAGTAATACCCTTCTTCGCAAGCAATAATGGAATGATTATCATCAAAAAAAATCTGGTCATCTGTTTCTATATTAAAATTTTCGCATGAAAAGCCCTTTACATTTGATACTTTTTCGGATTTTGTAATATCATTCTCAGACACATTATGTCCATTATTTTTGCATCCAGTAAAAAATGTGGCAATAACCAACATTAATAAAAATAACGCTATATTCTTCATAGTACCTCCAAGGTTTATAATGCTGACATCAGCTGCAATATGCAGCTGATGTCACAAATTACACGATATTTAGATGCTAGGTAATGCAACTTTTTGGACAGGAGATCCTCCAATAGAATATTTGTAATAATTATAATCTGATGATGCATTTATAAAATTATATCCAGTATGTGGCTTTATTATTGCTATAACAGAGGTGCCACTGCCGGTGGAATTACCACCTGTAACTGTATAAAGAGCCCCAGTTTGGCTATGCTTTTCTCTACAGGATAGTTTAGAAATTACCAATGAAGTGTTTGTAGGTGATGTTAAAGTAACACTGACTTTACTCTTTGATGCACTTACGTTAACACTAGCTGCATTTGCACTTATTGCCGCAGCGGAAGAAAACACACATACTACTGCTAATGCGGTTAATGTTACCTTTTTGATTTTGCTGACTTTTTGTTTCATAGATTGAAACCTCATTTTTTAATTAATTAAAATATATATGTTAATTTGCTGCAGCAAAAATAACAGTTCAATTTCAGCGTGATATTTTTTAAAATTATAATAATATGTTAGTAATTATTATGAATATTTACCATTTCACCCAAATTATAGCATTATTATCAAAAAATGTCAATAGCTATTTATTATAAATTCTCACAATCATTTATAAGTAAAGCTTAATTAAGTATAACCGTTCCGTCATCTTCAACTCGGAAGAATATATCCCAATTATGATTTCCCGTTCCTAATGAAGCCTTGTCGAGCACATCTATTTTCCAACCATTTGTGGTGATAAATAGATTTCTGAAATCCCCACCAATAAAGAAATTACAGTCGGGGGTGTTGATTGTATCAACAACATCTCCGCTCGGCGAAAGCACTACGATCTTGTAATCTTTCTCGTTTTCTGCATTGTCCCAATTTGATAAATATATATATTTACCATCACTTACTATCAGCTTTTCTTCGTTTGTAAGCTTATAGATTTTTGACTCTTCTCTCGTATTAAGATCAAATGCACAAAGGTATTTATTTTCCGATATGTAAAACGCCGTGTTGCCCATTACAGTAAATCCGTCGCCGCATTTTGTAAGTTCCTCCACGCTTCCAGAGCCGAGCTTTGTCCTGTACAATGTGCAATCAAATTTCTCATAGGTTTTGTCGGTTGCATCCCTGTATTTAAAATACATATAATCACCAGAACCTGCTATTGCGAGAATATCGGGAGCCAATCCCTCACCTTCGTAAACGGTGTTAATGTTACCGGGGTCATCAAGCTTCATCGAGTAAAGCTGTGCGCTGCCCTCCGGGAACAAAGACCAAAATGCGTACCCGCGGTGTGCCGTAAAAAAGCCAACCATATTGATATCAGATGTTGAAAAAAGCTTGCACACCTCTTCACGCTGAACACCGTCCTTGCTGACTTTGTAGAGGGAAACAGAAGTCTTATTTCCGTCACCGCTCTGACCGAGCAAGTAAATTGAATTATCATAAAATGCAATGCCGTTATATATATAAAATTTTGACTCAGGAAAGAATGCGTTACATTCACTGTCATCAACATTGTTTATATGCTCACAGTCAGGCTTGTTGCACACAATTACAGTCTTGTCCGACGCATTATCATAATAATAAAGTACTCCTGCATAAAACATATAATTTCCATTTCCGTCAGTAACCGTCATCGTAGATCGCGATAAATAAAACGGCTGGTCATCATAGCCGACTTTGAATTCAGTTGATGAAATCCCATTATTACCGCCTGTACTGTCTTTTCCGCAGGCAGTCATAAACAATGATGCTATTAATATTAAAACAATTGCAATAAGCAATAACTTTTTACGCAACGCAGTCTTCACCTCTATTATTTAGTAAGTAAAATTTTCACTATATCTTATCTCCAATAACGATGAATTGAGTATGGATTTGATCCAGTTGCGTATCTGACATAATCAAATTCTTCGCTAGCGACAAGAATCCATCCGCTTCCGGGAACTACACTTGCATATATGGAAGTACCCCTGCCAGTCGAGTTAGTATCAGTGACATTCTTGTATTCACTACCTTTTTTTGCTCTGCACTGCAGAGGACTTATAACCAGTGATGTAGGCTCGGAACTGCTTAATATACAGGATACTTTTGAGCTGTTTTTTGAGGTGAAATTAATTGTTGTTGACGCTGCATTTGCACTTATTGCCGCAACGGAAGAAAACGCACATACTACTGCTAATGCGGTTAATGTTACCCTTTTGATTTTGCTGACTTTTTGTTTCATAGATTGAAACCTCCTACAATAATAAATAAGGTTAAAGGCACGGTAGCCAGCCGTGTCTTTTTC
>DXYF01000007.1 GCA_019415945.1 Clostridiales bacterium | reverse complement strand
AATTTTTGAAGTATACTTAAGCTATTTACCCTAACTTCACTTTTTCATTTAAGCTCATACATACTATGCCCCCTTATCTTCTCCAAAGCCAAAACATCAAAAAAATGAAAAATCAAATTGATTTTATAAAAATAAATCAAGGAATTTGGGGTGCTATAAATTTGAATAATATGATACCGATAAATGCTAAATTTGCTACAAAAATAAATCCCAATGACTTAAACCGCAACTATGACGATAAAGCATACAGAAACCTTTTAAATAATCAGCTTTCTTGGTGTAATGTAAATAAAGCTACCATAGTAAGGAAAGCTGAACAACTGTATCATTCAATTACAACAGGAAAAGCTAATGCTAATTTAATTAACCGTTGCTGTAAATTCGCTCTGCTTGAACAAAAATGTCAGGAATATGTAAATATCTTAAATCAAACACAACAGCCCATTTTACCAAACCAGATACCGCCGACACAAGATTTCGGCGGATTTACACAAAGCAGATAAAACAGCAAGTGTCCCTCGGAGGGACACTTGTTTAAAAATTAGAATTGCAATAATTTTTATTGTTGACATTTTCACTTTAATGCATATGATAACAGATAATATGTATTTATCACACGCAAGTATTGAGAACAAACAAAAGCCAAGGTTAGACCTTTCTTTTTTATTTTCTATAAGACTATATCTTCTGTTTTCTGTGCTTTTGATAACAAAGTGTTAACTTTGCTTTGGCTTATTTCTAAACTTGCTCGATTTTCAATACCGCTTAACATATGAGTTAACATGACTGAAATGCTATAGCAAACCTCATCATAACAAGGTAACCTTCCAGAAATCGGCACAATATATTTATTTAAAAATTGTGCGTATTTTAAAGGTTTTGCATTATTATAACATAATGATGCATAGAAGGAAGTTTCAGGGTATTCGTGCAAATAGTAATCACCTTGAGCAGCACCGCAATGCGAACAATGATTTAAAAAATAACTATCATTAATTTTCTTTGAATAACCGAATTTATAATTGCAATTATGCTCTAAATATCTTGTGAGTTTTCCGGGGACTCCTTTAAGATATGAAAACAACATTAAATCCTGACTGTGTCGGACACTTGAATCCTCTACTATAAAACAGCTATTAGAGCCAATACAAACACATTTTGTTTCTTTATGACACTTCCAACAAGTTCTCGTTATCTCGAATAAATATAAATTCTCTGCCAACACATTAAAATCATTTACAGGAATCCAATCTTTAAACTTTAGAACATTATTTATATTTTTCAAATAAAACTTATTTATGTTTGTATCTAACTCTAAATCATTATTTGCTAAAAAGTTTAAATCATCAGTATTAGCTTTTAACCGCAATCTCATTTCTTTATTCACTACCCCTTTACCTAAAACCGTTGTTATATATTTTCACTGCTTATGGCTTTTTTAAGTGTCCCTCGAAGGGACACTTGTTGTTTTATTATTTACTCTATTTTATTATTTTTTTAACAATACAAACCCTTAAAATATAATTTAAAATACATATTGACAAAAATTAACATATATTGTATAATTTTAATGTAAAAATAAATAAGCCCCACAGCCTGTTCGTTGCTACCAACAACAAACAGGCATACGCCCCGAGTAAAAGCACTACTCAGAACTTGTGAAGCTTGATATGCGTTTTATTCTAAACGCTTATTATACTTTTGTCAAGACCTGTACTATTTTACCCGTGGTGCAGGTCTTATTTCTTTTTAAACAAAATTGAATAATACCGAAACTATGATTATTAGTACATCCGTTAATCTTTAAGAGCTATGCCATGACCGCAACTTAAAATTTTAAGTTTCCTAACATCCTGTCGTGTCAGCTGATAGCGTGGAACGAAAGCGAGCGAGCCAACACTTCACACACAAGTGTTGCTACTTAAGATTATCGCAAACAAAAAAGGATGAAAGGGCTTAGATAGCCCTGCTTAATACACGGCTGCGTAAATCCTCGTGTATTCGTAACCAAAGCCAATATTGTGTACAAAGAGAAAGGAAAAGGTTTATCTGTACCCCTGCTGGCAAGGCTGTTGAACGATACATTTGGATGCAAGACTCATAAATCGCAGTATTGCGTGAGCTTCGCACAATCCCTATGCAAATAGAGTAGATTAAAGACCGTAGGAAAAATAATCATCAAGTTTCAAATAAATTACTTTCAGCCGAATAATTTAAGCAAAAAAGAGCTTGTTTAAATTATTTTACTAAAAATGGCTGGGCTGGCGGGATTCGAACCCACGGATGACGGAGTCAAAGTCCGTTGCCTTACCGCTTGGCGACAGCCCACCGTGTAACTAACCCAACTCGTGGTTTTAAAAGAAAGCCGCACAAAATATTTAATAATGTGCGGCTCTTGGTGACCCATCGGAGATTCGAACTCCGGACACCTTGATTAAAAGTCAAGTGCTCTGCCAACTGAGCTAATGAGTCAAATGGGGTGGAATGACGGATTCGAACCGTCGGTCTCCAGTGCCACAAACTGGCGCGTTAACCAACTACGCTAATCCCACCATATGGCGCGCCAAAAGGGACTCGAACCCCTGACCTACTGCTTAGAAGGCAGTTGCTCTATCCAGCTGAGCTATTGGCGCAACTCTGATCAACTGTAGCTGTTTAAATCAGCCTTTATATTATATCTATTCAATCGGATTTTGTCAATACCTTTTTTGATTTTTCTCAAAATTATTGCATATAATTTATCTATTTAATAATCTTAAATCCCAACAACAAATTGAATTCATAAAGCATTTCACAAAAACGGTTATCAGAATATTCGGATCTATACTAAAAAAGTGAACAAGTATGATAAAATAAAAAACAGAAAAACGAGGCAAAAAAATATCAGGAAAGAAAACAATAAATACATCAATGAATTCAATCAAACAATCGTAAATCTCTATCATTCGGGCAAGACATACGCTCAAATCCATCAGGAGTACGGCATATCTCACAGTACATTAGCAAACCGGGTTAAGCTATACTCTGAGGTTCAGGTTGACGACAACACCGTTTTAAACGGCAAAGCAAATCAAGGAGCTTTAGAAAAGAAACGCTCAGCTTGAGGAAAAAATCTGATATTAAAAAAAGCCATTGCAATATTCACTCCACACTCAGACAAAGATTAGAAACTGTAAAGCTGCTTTCAAGGGAACACGCTATTTCGACTCTATGCCGTATCCTCAAAGTAAACCGAAGCACTTACCGCAAATTCATTAATTGCCAAGAATCAAACAGAGCAAAAGAAAATGCTTATATACGCACCTGTATCCTTACCCTATACGCAAAATGTAAAATCAGGCTGAACATTATTTTTTATTTAATTTTCCTATTTTTTCTGTCAACTTTATTGACTATGTCCCATATCATTATTTGCTTTTCCTACTGTTGCACAAGCCGTAAAAGCTCCTGTAACTAAAATTAATGCTAATACTATTGCGATTTTTTATACTATCGCCGTCTCATCTGAAACAAGTATATCCAAAGAATTTGAAATGTCCAGAGATTTTTTGAATGACAAACTGAAATTTGTCTTTTTGTCATCAAGCTGTTTGAAAGATAAAACATCGTTGTATCTGAATCCGACTTGCTGACAGATTTCAAAGCTCCCCCAACTGGGCTCGAACCAGTGACATCATGATTAACAGTCATACGCTATTGATTTTGCAGAGCTGAATGTTACTGCATTGTTGACGGGTGAAGTTGAAGCCAAGGTCAGCTTGTTACCGGATTTTGAAACGAAAATTCCACTTGTGGTTTTGAAGCTGAAATCCGAAAGAATATTATTGCTGTCGGTAAGTGTTAATGTGTATTTTCCGTCCGAGTATTTCATTTCATAGGTTTCAGCCTTTGAAATGACTGCCGATGCAAAGCTCGGAACGGTTGAGTAATTTGCAAGGCTTTTTGATATTGCATTGTAAACCGACTTAACTCCGGGGTTTGCACCGCCTGCACAGATACCGTCAATGAATTTTGTATCAGTGCATTTATAGCCTTCACTTGCAGAACGGCATCCTGAAACAAACTCCCATACAATAAGCTGAGTCGCCGCCCATTTCTGATCCTCTGTTCCGCTTAAAGATTGCCCCGAACCAGGCTTGCCGTAGAGCAAGATTGATTGCTTCCTGTTTTGCAGAACCTAAATTCTTCCAAACGGTTGAACCGTCCTTGGTCAGCGTATTGCCCAAGTAGAGGGTGTGACCGGGTTCAATGCAGTAGGCTTCTTTCCCGTCTGCAAAAATCTTGCAACGTTCTTCGCCGGGAGTACCGACCGTGTAGCCGTCACTGACTGTTGTCTGCTGAAATTTGATTGTATTGCCCGTGTTGTCATAACAGTAATCAAAGGTGATTGTCGCCTTATCACCGCTTGCCGCACTTACGGGGAGTGCAAACATTGCTCCGAATATTACTGCAACCGCAAGCAAAAGTGCGGTTATTCTTGTGAATTTTTGTTTTTGATTAAGTTCGTCATTTTAAAAATCCTTTCATAAAAAATATGGGGCAAGATTTTACCCTTGCCCCGATTGATGTCTATAATATTTTAAAATACAATCATAACTTCATCATCTCGCTTTCATTGCAATCTTCGTTTATATCATCAGACTGCTCACTGCCGTTCGTTATATTGACACTCGCCGATAATGTTAAGTGCCTCGCAGTAGCTGCCTGATTTTGTAACACGACCGCACATTTCTTTTACCTCATCTGCCATACCGTTTTGCTTTAAGGTATGACTTGCAGTCCCCATTAGATTGAAAATATTGCCGTCCTGACTTATCAATGCACAATCAGGCTTGAGCTTTTCTTCTTTGTTCAGTTCAGGCTTAAAACCGCCGAGCCTGTTGTCCACATAGTCGGAGAGCCAAGTCCCTGCAAAAGTGTGTTTGCATACGCCAAGCCGGAAGAAATGGATCTTGTTGTGCTCGAGGCATAAAGATTATTGATCTTGTTCTTCAACGAATCAAAATCCTTTGTAAAATTGGACACGGTTGTAGCAGAATCCTTATAAGAGACAACAGCTACATAATTGTCTCCAGACGCCTCGCTAATGTTGTCCAGGAAGCGAGAAGACGCCTTCTGTACATACTCAATTGCAGTATCTGCAGTATAAATCTCTTCACCACTGGATCCGATAAATGTAGATGAACTCGATGTGTCAAGCACCAGTACAGTATATCGCTTTACCTGATCATCCGTTCCTGCTGCGTGTGCCATCGCCGGCATACAGCAAAGCAACATCACCAGAGCCAAGACGCCTGCTAAAAATCTCTTCATTCTAATTCCTCCTAATTTTATTTCCTATATTAATTCTCAAACGAGAAAACATATACCATTTGGTCGGCAACAATACCGCTCTTTAATTCGATTTTCATGTCACCATCAACACAAATCGCGGGACGTATACCATTTTGATCGTACGAATTTGTAAAGCCGAGTTTGTTATTATCTCCAATTACATAGGAACAAGAAAGATAATAAGTATTGGGTGTACGCAACCACCAGCTCGATAGATCTTTATTAAAATAAGCTTTTCTGTTCTCTTCGTTCCGGAAATACTCAAGCATTTCCCCTTCCGGTGCTATATTAACCGAATCGCTTATTCCAACTTCATTACACGACAGCAGAAAAACACATCGATCAATCATTTCAATATCAAGGCCTGATGCACCCAAAGCATCCTCGGATGTGATTTCTACTTTCGATTGGATTATATATTGAGATATCTCTGTTAGTGATTTTAGGTATTCTTCATTCAAGTACAAATCAATTTCGCTGTTGGCGTAGTAGGCACTGTAATTGTTGATTCTTCTGTTCTCATCAAGTATTTCTTTTCGAAGCAACAGAGTGCTACCATTGTAATCGTCCGTCAGAACCAAAAACGGAGTGTATTTACCATTTTCCATAATATAAATATAATTTATGGAATCAGCTTCATCATAAGCCAGATCTGAAACCTTTTTCATTTCTTTCTCTCCGCTGCATGCGCACAAGCCTAAGACGATAGCAAAGGACATGCACAAAACAATTATCTTCCTTATAGTCATAAAAACAGCACCTTCCTTATATTTGCATTATATTTAAACGACACCATTATTTTTAAGCCAAGTCTCATCGATAATCCTGATGCCATATTTGCCGAAATCAATCTTAAGTAATGCCGTATCCCTCAATTTATTAATCAGCAAAACATTACCTTCACCAAATTAAGGATGCAGAACAAGTTGCCTTTCTTTCACAGCACTATCATATCTTTTCCTTTCCGATAAAACAATTATCACTTCTACCGGAAATAAATTTTGTATATAAGTAATTGAGGCTCATAGCAAAACTATGAGCCTCGTTGTGGCTCCCCCAACTGGGCTCGAACCAGTGACATCATGATTAACAGTCATGCGCTCTACCGACTGAGCTATGGAGGAATATACAATTTCCTTTGGATTTTACCAAAGATTTTTGTCAAGACTGCACAAAGAGCAATCTTTTTTGTTACTTAAATCCCCGGTAGTGGACTTAAACAACATATTTGGTTGTTTCCTCTAATTAAGCAATAGTTCCCGGTGTATTTCTGTACACTCGCACTACCGACTGAGCTATGGAGGAATATACAATTTCCTTCGGATTTCACCAAAGACTTTTGTTGAGATTGCATAAAGAGCAATCCTTTTTGTTACTTAAATCCCCGGTAGTGGACTTAAACAACATATTTGTTTATTTCCTCAAACTAAGCAATAGTTTCCGGTACATTTCTGTACACTCGCACTACCGACTGAGCTATGGAGGAATATAGAGCAAAACAC
>DXYF01000006.1 GCA_019415945.1 Clostridiales bacterium | reverse complement strand
AAAAATTTAAGATTTTTTCATTTTAGGGCTTGACTTTTATTTGCAGGACTCCCATTCAATATCTCGTTTTAGCTTTGCTTCAAGTTTGTCTGCAATTTCCTTGGTTGCCTTTGTGCAGTTTATTTTTACATCGGCTTTTGTGTTTTTCAGGACTAAAGAAAACGACAGACCGTTGAGATTTTTTGATATTTCATCATCGTTGCAGTAAACAAAAATCATAACCTGCTTTTCACTTATAAGGCTTGAAGGATGTCCCGTAAAGTCAGCGGTTATAACAAATAGATTTTCAAAGCTGTTTTTCGGGTTATAATTTAAAATATTTCCGAGATTAAGAAACATAGCAAGTTTGTATTTGCCGATGTCGAAGTTTTCCTGTCTTGTTATGCCTCCGTCAATTAAAATATCCTGTCCGTCTTTTAAGATATTTCTGCTGTCGAGGAAGTTGAGAATTTGCTCCTCGTTTATATTGCGGACACAAACACCGTTTGTTATGCCGACTTTCTTTAAAACTTCAACACCTGCAAACATATCGTCAATTCTGTCTCGGTTTGTTTCAATTTCGGTAGTAAAAGAGTAGGTTTTGTTTGTAAATTCCGTCATGCCCCGAATAGAGGTTGAACTTGCCGTGAGAGCCAAATCAATTTTGCCTTCAATCGCAAACGGCAAAAGCTCCGATGGAATTCCCTTTTCAAGCAAAACCGCGTCTTTGAAAATCCTTTTATAGTTTTGCCACCTATCCTTTGGATGCGGCTTTATAATCAGCGTGCAGTCGGGACAAAAATAATCTACAAGAGTTGTTGTCATAAGCTCCTGCAAATCTATATCTTTGACGGTAAGAGTGTTTAAATCCTGCGTCAAAAACAGGCAGACCTTTTTATTGCTCTTTACGGTCGCTGAAATGTTTCCGAAAAATTTAAGGAGTACGGGAATTTTGTCCGGAATAATATTTTTTAAAATATCATATATACAAAAATCAACGGCTTTTGGGTCATAAAATCCCTTTTGCTGATGCTTTATATCACAAAGCTTTGCTTTAACCCAATTATTGCGTCCCATACAGCCAAGACGCTCATTGACAATGTGATTGGTTAAGTTGTTGTTTTTGGTAATAGACAGATAGCGGGACTGCTCTGACAGCATACCGCTTGCGTCCTCCATGTAAGTATAGGGAATGTTGTTTTTTATCAAATAAATGCCGCAGGAATGTTGGTCGGAAGCAACATAAATATCACTGTAATTTTCTATATCCGAGTTAAACCAACTTTCAAACGCAGACGCTATATTGTTAATAACCGTGTTTATCTCTTTTTCTGTGCTGTTTTCGTCAAGAGCAATACCTTTTTTCAACTTGAATTTTTGTTCGGGAACATATCTCACCTTGCTGAAAAAGCCAAAATCGTTAAGCTTTGTTAAAAACGCATAGCGTTCCTTTTGGGGCTTTATGTATTCAAGCACAAGCAGCTCTGCCTGTTCATCGCTGTGATAGGCAAGCTTATGCACAATACAGCTTAAAAGGTGATACATAGTAGATGCGTGGTATAGTACCAAATTATTCACTCCGTGTTAAAATAAGTTTTCTATTTGTTTTAATGCCTGCTTATACAGCAAATAAGCGTCAGTTCCTGAAATTTGATAGCTTTGTTTGCTTGTGATTAAATAGTGTAAAAAATCATCTGTAAAGTCGTTGATTGCCGAATAAATTTCACTAAGCGTTGATGTATTCAGCTTTTTTTGATACAGCCACTTTTTATTGCTGCCGTCAATCTGATAAAGCAAGGGTTTGTTGCCTTGAATTATTTTTGCAAGCGGCTTTAGCTCATTTGTGTTTCCGTCAAGAAAATTGCTGATGTTTAGGCAGGTGTACAAAGTTTTGCCGCTTGCAGTTTCAAGAGCAGAACAAAATTCACGGCAACCGCATTTGCCTGCTGTCGGGTCTGCAATTACTATGTGTGGTTTGCCGTCAACAAGCTGTTTAACAGCATTGCAGACGCCGTCAAATGATTTATCAACCCAAGCCGTAGCCATTATTGCTGCAAGCATATTTGCATTGCCGTTGTTTTTGGTTTCTTTGATTGAATATCGTAACGCCGAGTCAAACACGCCCATATAGGCATAGTCAAAAATCGGTGTTTCCTCAACAATCGTTTTCCATTTATCAACAGACTTTCTCTTGTCGCCTGCAAGCGGTGACCAAGGAAAAAAGCACGGTTTGTTGCCGCTTTGGCAAAGCTTTTGCATCACTTGACCGAATATTGAATGTTCATCGCAGAGGCAAACGACAAATTCATCGTCTTTAACTTTCTGAGCTACCGTTTGTGCAAAAGCAAATACCGACGGAGCAATGCAGAGGTAGGACAGTTCATAAGCCCTTGACATTCTCTTTAAACCGCTGAAAAGCCGCAAGCCGCAGACTGTATCGTAAATATCCTTAAACTCATTATCAAGTGCCGGGTGCTCAATCCTCTGCATTAAATCCTTTGGATTTCTATAATAAAACGGCTTACAGCCAAGTTTTAAAAATTTTTTTATAAAACCGTTGTAATTGCTGCTCAGCACACAGGTAAGCTTCGGGTCTTTGACTATGCTGTAAACAGAGAGCTTTCCTTCGCTTGATATATATACCCTGTCGCACAAAATATCGTGCTTTTTGAGCATGGTTTCAATAAATTCTCTGGGATAGCAGGTTTTTACGATTGCCGTTACATCAAGTCCGTTGCATTTTGCAATGTCAAGCATACGAATAATATATCTGTTTGAAACATAGTATTTTGCCGTTTGAGCAAGCTCAATTTTATAATCAACGGTGCTGCAAAGCTGTGAGTTTATCTTTTTATATATGTCTTTGATACAAATGTTGTCATCGTCATATTTTTCTCTCAGCTTTGCAAAGCCCCTTACTCCGCAGTCGGCCTCAATAATCTTAAATATTTCATTTTTGCTTTTGGTAAGCGTAAACGCACTTCCGAAAATATCAGTAACTGCATGCGTGTTGTCAAGCATTCCCGATGCAAGCTCGCTGATTAAAGGACGGACAAAGATTTCAGAAAGATAGGTATTGCCGATCGATTCGGAAAATATTCTTTTTTTACCGCAGGGAAGTCTGCATAAAACATTGATTTTAACAAGAGTCAGTGCAAATTTTATAGGACTGTTTGTGGCGGCTTCACGATTTTGATTTTGTACGCAAATACAATAAAAGTTTACATCATCATTGCCGGTAGTAAGAAAATTATAAATTTTCCGTACAAAATCAAGCGAAAATTTTTCTATCATTTTCGTCTCCGAATTCCATAGTATTTCATAAATCGTTCAAATTATATGCCCTAAAAATAAGGCGGTCAATAATATTGATTAACAATTTACAGTAAAAATACAAGGGCTTTACAAAGCGTAAATTCGGTAAAAAACAGTATATATTTTTTACAAAATTAATACTTTAATTTCAGCCTATAAAGTCTGTGTTAAGTATAAGCTTGTCTGTCTTACGGCAACTTGACCCTATATATACTTTTATAAAGAAACAATTTGCCCGTTTGGCGGGCAAAACTGCATCCGCCCTGTTTTGCCGCAAAGTTTGCCCCGATACTACATCTAACGAAGCATCGCAAAAAATATGCCAAAAAGTTTTTTAGGATTTAATTTGGCATCAGTATAAATGTGATACCGTTTATAATGCTTCAATTTATATTCCCATGCACATATAAAATATTGACTTTTGTGCTGTTTTGGATTATTATTAAGAATGTATAACTTTAGCTTGTTAAGATATATTAAATTTTTAGCATAATAACATATTATGTCTGAGAAGGGAGTCTAAAGCGTGTTCGATATTTCGGTAATTTTTGATGTCGGCGTAGTAGCTTTGCGAATAATGCTGCCGATTTACGCTGTTGTAATCGTTTACCAGTGCTATGCCGCCATGCGTCGCCACAGGCGTCCCGAAAAGCCCCTTATTACGCTTTTTAATCCCGATACAGGGCTTAAACTGCCAGTTTTGTTTTGGGAAAATTCAATAGGCAGAAGCAAGTCAAGCGATATTGTGGTTGACGATCCTGCCGTTTCGAGAAATCACTGTGTTTTGCTAAGGCGTAAGGACGGATGGTTTGTCACCGATACCGGCTCAAAAAGCGGCACATATGTCAACGGAAAGCGAATCCGAGGCAGAAAACAGGTTAAGATTGATGATGTTATAGGCGTAGGCGACTCTGAATTTGAGCTTAAAAGAGGTACAGAGTTTGATGAGCCGCTTAAATCAAGCTGGTTTTTTTCAAAGGTCAGCAATAAGCCTGCAATAAAATCATGGAAACTTATGCTGCTTGTAACGATTTTTCATTTCTTTATGTGCGTTGAAGCTATGTTTTGGAACGACGCTACAGATCAGTATGCACCTTTGGTGCTGTTCGGAGTTTTGGCGGCTGTTGAGTGGGGATTTTTCTTTGTTTCAACGGTAGTGCTGAGAAGAATTAATTTTGAGCTTGAGTCATTGGCACTGTTTCTCACAGGTATAGGCGTAATGCTTTTGATAAGGCAGAACGAAAGGTCTGCTTATACTCAGCTTGCGGCGGCGGCAATCGGAATGGTTTTGTTCTGCGTAATCATCAAGGTTATTGAAGATCCCGACAAGGTAAACAAACTGAGAATACCAATGATGATAGCAGCAGTTCTTTTGCTTTTGTCGAGTATTGTGCTGGGCAAGATAACATACGGTGCGGCTAACTGGATTGTAATAGGTCCTGTATCAATACAGCCGTCAGAGCTTGTTAAGGTGATTTATATATTTATAGGTGCAAGTGCACTTGATAAGCTTCAGACAAACAAAAACCTGTTTGAGTTTATAATTTTTTCCGCCGTATGCGTGGGACTCTTGGCTGTTATGGGCGACTTCGGTACGGCTTTGATATTCTTTGTAACATTTTTGCTTGTTGCGTTTATGCGTTCGGGTGACTTTAAGACTATTATCCTTGCGGTTGCGGCGGCTGTGTTCGGCGTAACAATAGTGTTGAATTTTAAGCCCTATGTCGCAGACCGATTTAAGGCTTGGGGCAAGGTGTGGCAGTATGCCGACGCCGAAGGCTATCAGCAGACTCATGTGCTTACTTTCCTTGCAAGCGGCGGACTTTTCGGCGTAGGCATCGGCAACGGCTTTTTAAAGCAGGTGGGAGCGTCTGAGAGCGACCTTGTTTTCGGTATCCTTGCCGAGGAGATGGGAATCATCGTTGCGATTACCGTTGCGGTTGCAGTTGGAGCACTGGTGACATATGCCCGTGCGATTACCACAAGAAGCAGAAGCACATTTTATTCGATTTCGGCGTGCTGTGCGGCAGGCTTGCTCGTTGTTCAGCTCTCGCTCAATGTTTTCGGTGCAACCGATGTTCTGCCGCTTACAGGTGTTACATTCCCGTTTATAAGCTGCGGCGGTTCAAGCGTGTTGTCTTGCTGGGGCTTGATTGCCTTTATTAAGGCGGCTGATGAAAGAACCTATGCAGTTAAAAGATAAACTTTTTATCAGACACCGTTATGTTTTTACTGTCGGGCAACAGTGTTTTATTAAACATTAACCTGTCTGCTCGAATTGGGGCGAGGAACTCGCAATGAGGCATAACCGATAAATGATACTAACTGTCGGGCGGCAGTGTTTTGTTAAACATTAACCTGTCTGCTCGAACCGGAGGCGAGACACTCGCCGGAGGCGTTTGTATGAAAAGAATTTTAAGACGAAGCACCTTGATATTTATACTTACTCTCGGTTTTATCGGGGGAATGGGATATTTAACATTTCAGTTAATTATGAATGCCGACGACTGGGTTGACCAGCCCTACAATGCTCACATAGCAGGCAGCGGAGGTCTTGCACAGGCGGGGGCAATTTATGACCGAAACGGCGAAGTGCTTGCACAGACCGTTGACGGTGTGCGTGTGTACAACGAAAACGACAGCATAAGAAAATCACTTCTTCATGTTGTCGGCGATAACAGCCTTAACATTTCTACAGCGGCACAGAGTATGTACCGTTCACAGCTTGCAGGTTACAATTTGTTTTGGGGGCTTAATATGCCCGAGTCACTGCGTTCGTCAAATGATTTGACGCTCACGGTTGACGCAAAAACTTGTGCGGCGGCATATGATGTGCTGTCAAGCTACGACAAAAAGGGTGCGTGCGTTGTTTATAATTATAAAACGGGCGAGGTAATATGTTCCGTAAGCACAAAGGGTTATGACCCCAACAGCCCGCCCGAAATCACCGAAGAAAACGAGAGCGAGTACGAGGGCGTTTATCTTGACAATGTGCTTTCATCGTCATATACGCCCGGCTCTATCTTTAAAATCGTAACCGCAGCGGCGGCTATTGAGAATATCCCAGATATTTACGAAAGAACATGGTCGTGCGACGGAAGCGAGGATATCGGTGGAAGCGATATAACCTGCGTTGAGGCACACGGAACGATAAATTTTGAGCAGGCTATGGCTTATTCGTGCAACATTGTTTTTGCTGAGCTTGCGGTTGAGCTGGGTGCTGACAAAATGACGGAAACCGCTGAAAGAATCGGCATAAATATGTCGTTTGAGGTTGACGGGGTAAAAACCGCAAAGGGAGTTTACGATGTGTCTGACGCAAACACAAACCAGCTTGCGTGGTCGGGTGTAGGTCAGTATAACGACAAGGTCAATCCCATGCAGATGGCGATAATCTGCGGAGCCATCGCAAACGGCGGAAAGGCGACAGAACCTACGCTCATTAAGAATGCGACAGATTCTGTTTTGTCTGCAATCGGAATAAATAAAAGCGGCAACGGAAGAGAAATGTTCAGCGAAAGCACAGCAAGTCAGCTTGACAGCATAATGAGATATACAATCACCGACTATTACGGCGATGATTTGTTCGGCGGACTGACAGTATGTGCAAAAACAGGTACGGGAGAAGTCGGCGAGGACAAGGAGCCTAACGGCTGGATGGTAGGCTATTCAAAGGACGAGGACTGTCCGCTTGCCTTTGCCTGTGTTGTTGAGGATTCCGGCTTTGGATTTACCTATGCGGGGCCTGTCGTTGAAGCGGCTATGATTCAGGCGGCAAAAAGTCTTGGGGCATCTGCCGTTACAGGGTAAAATTTGAAATTTGTGCGGAGTAATCCGTATTCCATACAGAAAGGAACAAATGTAATGAATTTTTTGAAAGCGATGTTTGGTAATTACAGCAAGCGAGAGGTAAAGAGGGTGCAGCCTATTTGCGACAAGGTTCTTGCACTTGAGGATAAGTACGCTGCGATGAGCGAAAGCGAGCTGAAAAATCAAACTGCAATATTAAAGGAACGCCTTGCAAACGGCGAAACCACCGACGATATTCTCCCCGACGCATTTGCGGTGTGCCGAGAAGCAGGTATGAGAGTGCTCGGAATGAAGCACTACCCCGTTCAGGTTATCGGCGGCATTGTACTGCATCAGGGCAGAATTGCCGAGATGAAAACAGGTGAAGGTAAAACTCTTGTGGCAACTCTCCCCGCTTACCTTAACGGACTTACAGGCAAGGGTGTACATATCGTAACGGTCAACGATTACCTTGCACGCCGTGACTCGGAGTGGATGGGAAAGCTGTACAGATATTTGGGTCTTACAGTCGGTCTTATCACACACGAAATAGACAACGATGAAAGAAAAGCGGCTTATAACGCCGACATTACATACGGAACAAACAACGAGCTTGGCTTTGACTACCTGCGTGACAATATGGTAGTTTACAAGGAGAAAAAGGTTCAGCGTGAACACGCCTTTGCAATAGTCGATGAGGTTGACTCAATTCTCATAGATGAGGCGAGAACGCCGCTTATTATTTCGGGCAAGGGCGACAAGTCGACTGACCTCTATGAAAAGGCGGACGCTTTTGCAAAAACACTGAAAGTACAGCGTTTTGCAGAGCTTGACTCCAAAGAGGATATGGAGCAGTATTACGAGGAACACGGCATTGACTGCGTTGTTGACGAAAAGCAGAAAACGGCTACGCTTACACAGAGCGGCGTAAAAAAAGCGGAGGAGTTTTTCAACATTGAAAACCTTACCGATCCCGAAAACCTTACAATCCAGCACCATGTCAATCAGGCAATCAAGGCTAACGGCGTAATGAAGCTTGATGTTGACTATGTTGTAAAGGACGGCGAGGTCATCATCGTTGACGAGTTTACAGGTCGTCTTATGTACGGCAGACGCTTCAACGAGGGACTTCATCAGGCTATTGAGGCAAAGGAGGGTGTAAAGGTTCAGAGCGAAAGCAAAACCCTTGCTACAATCACCTTCCAAAACTATTTCCGACTTTACAAAAAGCTGTCGGGTATGACGGGTACCGCTCAGACCGAGTCCGAGGAATTTCAGGAGATTTATAAGCTTGATGTTGTTGAAATCCCGACAAACAAGCCTGTTTTGCGTAAGGATTTGCCGGATTCGGTTTACAAGACGGAAAAAGGAAAGTTTAATGCAGTTATCGACAGAATTTGTGAGGCTCACGAAAACGGTCAGCCTGTGCTTGTCGGTACAATATCAATAGAAAAGTCGGAGCTTCTTTCAAAAATGCTTAAAAAGCGTGGAATAAAGCACAATGTGCTCAACGCAAAGCAGCACGAAAAGGAAGCTGAAATCGTAGCTCAGGCAGGTAAGCTCGGTGCTGTTACGATAGCGACAAATATGGCAGGCCGCGGAACCGATATTATTTTGGGCGGTAATGCCGAGTACATGGCAAAGGCTTCAATGCGTAAGCAGGGCTTCCCTGAAGAGCTTATCGAGGAGGCTACGGGTTATGCCGAAACCGACGATGAGGAAATCATCAATGCAAGAAAAACATTCAGAGAACTCAACGATAAATATAAAGAGGAAATAAAGGACGAGGCACAAAAGGTAAGAGACGCAGGCGGTCTTATGATTATCGGCACGGAGCGTCACGAATCACGCCGAATTGATAATCAGTTAAGAGGCCGTTCAGGCCGTCAGGGCGACCCGGGTGTGAGCCGTTTCTTCCTGTCAACCGAGGACGATTTGATGAGACTTTTCGGCGGCGACAGAATGAAGATGATGATGGAAAGACTCAATGTTGACGAGGATATGCCTATCGAAAACAAGATGCTTTCAAATATCATTGAAAGTTCACAGGAAAAGGTAGAGCTTCGCAACTTCGGAATCCGTAAGGATGTTTTGCAGTACGACGATGTTCTTAACCGTCAGCGTGAAATTATCTACGGTCAGCGTGACCAGGTGTTAAACGGCGAGGACTTGCACGAAACTGTCCTTAAAATGGTGAGCGATACGATTGAAACTTCGGTTAAGCATTATTTGCCCGACGGTCCCAAGGAGAATTGGAACCTCCAGAGCCTTAAGGACTATTACAAGGGCTGGATAATCTTTGACGAAAGCAAGTACGATTTCAGCCTGGATGACCTTGAGGATATGGAGGCTGACGAAATAAAGCAGATGATCGTTGACGATGCACTTGCATTGTTTAAAGAAAACGAGGAGCTGCTGCCCGCTGAAACAATCCGTGAGATGGAGCGTGTTTATCTGCTCAAGAGCGTTGACACTCACTGGATGGAGCATATCGACAATATGGATCAGCTCAAATCAGGCATAAGACTGCGTTCGTACGGTCAGCATGATCCTGTTGTTGAATACCGTATCGAAGGTTTTGATATGTTTGACGAGATGATTGAAAACATCCGAGAAGATACGGTTAAGCTTATGCTTGTTATGCCAAAGCGTGTTTATGAGATCCAAAAGCGTCAGGAGGCTATAGAGGCGGCTAGAAAGGCTGCTGAAAAGCAGGCTGCTGCCGCACACCGTGTTATGCTAAATAACGGCGAGGAAAATAAACAGCCGAATGCGGTTGAGCAGGCTCTCAGGCGTGAGCAGGTTGCACAGCCGACAAGAACATCCTCTGACGGAACAGATACGGCAAACAAGACCGTAAGAAAGGGCAAAAAGGTCGGCAGAAATGATCCGTGCCCGTGCGGAAGCGGCAAGAAGTATAAAAAATGCTGCGGCAGAGATGAATAATTAAATATTCAAATATTCAAATTACCCTCCCCTGTCCTGTGCGGATAGGGGAGTTTTGTGTAGGCTGTATAATAAATGTTGATGCAGAAAAAAGCAAAAACAAAAGCCTCACGGTTTTCATTATTGTGAAGCTTTTTATGGAGCTGATAACTTTGTTTTCGTTGAGATATAGGGTCATCTCGTTTGTTTTGGCGTGTGCGGTCCTATGCTTTCATCAACGCGACGGGCTAAAAACAGTCCCCCGGACTGTTTTATTAACGCCCTTTCGAATCCCTTTGATTGCTGTGATTCAAAAAACAAAAAACCTCACAGCTATGTTTTGTGAGGTTTTCGCTATGGAGCCGATAACTTTGTTTTCGTTGAGATATAGGGTCATCTCGTTTGTTTTGGCGTGTGCGGTCCTATGCTTTCATCAACGCGACGGGCTAAAAACAGTCCCCCGGACTGTTTTATTAACGCCCTTTCGAATCCCTTTGATTGCTGTGATTCAAAAAACAAAAAACCTCACAGCTATGTTTTGTGAGGTTTTCGCTCTGGAGCTGATAACGGGATTCGAACCCGTGACCTCGTCCTTACCAAGGACGCACTCTGCCTACTGAGCTATATCAGCTTATTTTTAATTTTAATTTACGCAGCCGTACGGGAAGCGTCTTTTGTTATGATATCATAAACAAACATAAATTTCAAATGTTTTTTAAAAATTTTTTTATTTTTTCTGTACTTTTTCTGTTATGCTTATAAATTTATCATTTTATTTAGAACAAAAGCCAAAAAACTCTTGATTATTTGGAAAAACAGTGTTATAATTCTTATGTTAAATATCTTAGAGTAAAGGAGTGGGCACAAACCCGCTCCTTTATATTTTGAAAATCGGGAGGTTTTTATGGCTAAAAGCAAGGGCGGCGTTACCGTGTCAAAGGTTTGGGAGCTGTGCGAGCCTATTGTAAAGGGATTCGGGCTTTCGCTTTGGGATGTACGCTATGTAAAAGAAGGTGCCGACTGGTATCTGAGAATCTTCATCGACAAGGACGGCGGAGTGGATATTACGGATTGCGAGAATGTTTCCCGTGCAATTAACACACCTCTTGATGAGCTTGATCCGATTGAGGGGGCGTACTGTCTTGAAGTCTGTTCACCCGGAATTGAGCGTGAGCTTGTGCGTGACGAGCATTTCGAACAGTTTATCGGAGCCGATATTATGGTGAGAATGCGTAGACCCATTGAGGGGATCGGCAAGGACTTTTGCGGAGTGCTCACGGCGTATGACGGTACAAATGTTACTATTAAAGACCACAGCGGCGAAAATGAGGTAACTGTCAACAAAAAAGATACCGCTTGGATTAAGCTCGATGATTTTGACTGATAATAATATTTAGAAAAGGATGATTTGGAAAATGACTAACAAGGACTTATTTGAAGCATTGAGAATGTTTGAAAAGGAAAAAGATATTCCCATGGATTATATGCTTCAGCAGATTCAGAAAGCCATAGTTATTGCGTGCAAAAACTACTACGGCGGCAATGACAATGTAGTTTTTAAAATTGTTCCCGAAAAAAATACATTTGATGTAAAGCTTGTGAAAACGGTTGTTGAAGAAGTTGAAAATCCCGATTTTGAAATAACAAGAGAGGACGCCGAAAAAATCAACAAACGCAAAATTTACAGCATAGGAAATGAAGCAGAAATTCCTCTTGACCCCAAAAGGCTCGGAAGAATTGCCGTCTCTGCTGCAAGAAATGTAATCCGTCAGGGTATTCGTGCAGGTGAAAAGGGTCAGACTTTGCTTGAATTCCAAAGCAAGCTCGGTGAAATTGTTACAGCAACCGTTGAGCGTATCGACCCCAAAAGCGGTATTGCTACAATTAAAATAGGCAAAAGCGAAACTATGCTGCCAAAAAGCGAGCAGATCGGTTACGATGAGCTTAAAGAGGGAGATCATATCAAGGTTTACATTGCTGATGTAAAGGACAGTGAAAGAGGTCCTCACGCAATCATTTCAAGAAGTCATCCCAACTTTGTAAAGCGTATGTTTGAGCAGGAGGTTCCTGAAATTTTTGACGGAATAGTTGAAATCAAGTCAATCTCCCGTGAAGCCGGTTCCCGTACAAAGATGGCTGTTTACAGCAACAATCCCGACATCGACGCAATCGGTGCCTGCATCGGCACAAAGGGTGCCAGAGTCAACAGTATAGTTGAAGAACTCGGCGGAGAAAAAATTGACATTATCGAATACAGCGACGAACCCGAAAAATACATTTCCGCCGCTCTTTCGCCTGCTACCGTTTGCAAGGTGGAAATTGTTGATGCAGAATCAAAAAGCTGCAAGGCGACGGTTCCCGACGGTCAGCTCTCTCTGGCTATAGGCAACAAGGGTCAGAACGCAAGACTTGCCGCAAGACTTACGGGCTGGAGAATTGACATTCGCCCCGAAAGCGGCTTCTACGGAGAAGACGAGGACGAGGAAACTTCCGCACAGACAGAAGATGCTGCCGAAGAAGCTGTTGAAGAATAACAGCTTTTGGCGATATGAGTCGGCACACGGATTAAAGTAATAACAACAGGCTGATATTTCCGAGGTAAAAATTATGAAAAAAGTTCCGCTTAGAAAATGTACGGGATGCGGAGAGATGAAGGATAAGCGAGAGCTGATCCGAGTTGTCAAAGCTCCCGAAAAAAAAGACGAAAACGGCAATGTGCTTTCGGGCGGAGAAGTTTCGCTTGACTTAACAGGCAGAAAACCCGGCAGAGGTGCATATATATGCAAAAAAGCCGAATGTTTTGAAAAAGCGAGAAAAGCCCGCCGTTTTGAACGCTCATTGAGCTGCAAAATTCCCGAAGAGGTTTACGAGCAGATGAGCACAGAGCTTAAAAACACACAGTAAAGTTAAGAGGTAAGCAATGAACGACAGAATTTTATCGCTTCTCGGTCTTTGCAGACGGGCAGGAAAGCTTGTGATAGGAGCCGACCCGACAATAGATTCGATAAACAGCGGCAAGGCAAGAGCTGTTATCTATACAGGCGATTTTTCAAAAAACAGTATAAAACATGTGCTTTCGGCATCGCATAAGACCAATGTAATGGTACTTTGCATAAACAGAACCAAGGACGAATTAAGCCTTGCCCTCGGCAAGCTTTGCGGCGTTGTTTCGGTCGAGGATAAAGGTTTTGCCGAAAAGCTCATACAGTTAATTGAAAACGAACAGGGAGGAGAATTATATGATAAAATACAAGGTTAAGGACGCAGCGAATGATTTGGCAGTTACAAACAAAAAAATAACGGAGATTCTTGAAAAGCACTGCGGTGTTTCAAAAAAGGCGGCGGCTTCCCTTGAGGAAAGCGAGCTTGATGTGATTTTTGATGTAATCACAAAGGAAAACAGCGTCGAAAACTTTGACGCTTATTTTGCGGCACGCAACAATAAACTGGGTGAAGAAAATCAGCAAACCGAAGAAAATCCAAGGGAAGAAAAGACCAAGGGCAAACAGGACAAAAAATCCGACGACAAAACAAAGCAAACTGCTGATAAAAAGGCGGGAAAGGCAGATAATAAAGATAAACATACGGCAAAAAAAGCAACTGCTGACGAAAAGCCCGTTGAAATTAAGAGCGAGGAAGAAACAATTACCCGCAAACGCAGAGTTATTGATACCCGTGCAACAAATATTGATGTAGAGCGTTACAATTCAAAGTATGACGATATGGCAAACGACAGCTCTAAGATGAGAAGCACTGACAATACCGTTAAAAAGCAGAAGTTTGCAAACCGCTCACAAAAACAAAAGGGCAGACGGCAGGGCAAAAGAGAAACAGAGGCAGAGCGTTTGAAGCGTATTGCTCTTGAGCGTAAGCAAAAGCCGATAACGGTGCAGATTCCCGACGAAATCGTTGTATCGGAGCTTGCTTCAAGACTTAAGGCGACTGTTGCCGAGGTTGTAAAAAAAGCATTTTTGATGGGCACAATGATAACTGCCACAGACACAATAGACTTTGACACGGCTTCACTTATCGCAATGGAGTTTCACGCAAAGGTTGAAAAAGAGGTTGTTGTCACCATTGAGGAAAGAATAATCGACGACAGCGAGGACGACGATGCAAATCTCGTGGGCAGAGCACCTGTAGTTGTTGTTATGGGTCATGTAGACCACGGAAAAACTTCAATTCTTGACGCTATCAGACATGCAAATGTTACCGCAGGAGAGGCTGGCGGAATCACTCAGCACATCGGTGCTTACAGAGTTATGATTGACGGCAAGCCTATAACATTCCTCGATACGCCGGGACACGAGGCGTTTACAACTATGCGTGCAAGGGGTGCACAGGTTACTGATATTGCAATCCTTGTAGTTGCCGCAGACGACGGAATTATGCCGCAGACAATAGAGGCTATCCACCATGCAAAGGCGGCAGGCGTTTCCGTAATTGTTGCAATCAACAAAATGGATAAAGAGGGTGCAAACCCCGAAGCTGTTAAGCAGCAGCTCACCGAACACGAGCTTATTCCCGAGGAATGGGGAGGCGACACGCCTTGTATTCCCGTTTCTGCCAAGACGAAGCAGGGACTTGATGATCTGCTTGAAATGGTAACTCTTGTTGCCGAGATGAAAGAGCTCAAAGCAAATCCGGACAGGGCAGCAAAGGGTACTGTAATTGAGGCTCGTCTTGACAAGGGCAGAGGCCCTGTTGCAACGGTGCTTGTTCAGAACGGAACACTGCATAAGGGCGATACAATCATCGCAGGCACCTGCGTGGGCAGAGTAAGAGTAATGACAAACGATAAGGGAGAGCGAGTACAGGAAGCAGGTCCGTCGGTTCCTGTTGAGATTACGGGACTTGACGAGGTTCCGGTAGGCGGCGATATTTTCAACGCTGTAAACGATGAGCGTCTTGCAAGAGAGCTTGTCAACCAGAGAAAGACCGCAAAGAAAGAAGAAATGTTCAACGCTCAGACAAAGGTTACGCTTGACAACCTGTTTGATCAGATGAAGCTCGGCGAGGTTAAGGAGCTTCAGATTATTGTAAAAGCCGATGTTCAGGGTTCTGTTGAGGCGGTTAAGCAGTCGCTTGAAAAGCTTTCAAACGATGAGGTAAGAGTAAATGTTATTCACGGAGCGGTAGGTGCCATCAACGAATCCGATGTTATGCTTGCCGAGGCGTCAAATGCGATTATCGTAGGCTTTAATGTCCGTCCCGATTCCGTAGCGGCTGAAAACGCAGAACGCTCGGGAATTGATATGCGTCTTTACAGCGTTATCTATGACTGCATCAACGAAATCGAAACCGCTATGAAAGGAATGCTCGCACCCAAAACAAGAGAAGTTGTTCTCGGTATGGCTGAATGCCGCAATGTTATCAAAATTAAGTCTGTCGGCACTATCGCAGGCTCTTATGTTAAAAAAGGCAAGGTTACACGCGGAGGCGGTGTAAGGGTTATCCGTGACGGTATCGTAATCGCCGAGGATACCATTGCATCTCTCCAAAGATTTAAGGACGCCGTAAAAGAGGTCGGCGAGGGCTACGAGTGCGGTATAGGACTTGAAAAGTTCAACGACCTCAAGGAAGGCGATATGTTCGAGGTTTACACAATCGAGGAGTACAGAGATTAATAATTCTCCGATTGTTTTAAGGCAGGCGGACTGTTAAAAACTCCGTCTGCCGAGTTGATAAAGGTTGGCTTTATTGCGGGGGCGGATTTCGTATCCGCCCGTATTTCCTACACAAAATGAGGTGATGAAATGGGAAGTCACAGAATTGAAAGGACAACAGAAGATGTTAAGCGTGAGCTTACGGCGATTTTTCGTGAGCTTAAAGACCCTCGTGTTACAGGGGCGTTTTTATCAATCGTTAGAGTTGAGGTTACAAACGACCTTTCCTACTGCACCGTGCAGGTGAGTGCGATTGAGGGACTTGACAGAGCAAAGGAAGCTGTCAAGGGGCTTAAATCGGCGTCGGGATTTATTCGCAGGGAGCTTGGACACAGACTGAAGCTCAGACATGTTCCCGAGCTTATTTTTAACGCCACCGACAGTATTGAATACAGTGCACACATCAGCCGCATATTAAACGGACTTGATGTTTCGCAAAAAGAGGAAGAAAATGATGAATCTGTATGAAATGGCCCGGTATCTGGAGGCTCACGATAACTACGAAATTTTAACTCACGCTTATCCCGACGGAGATACCCTCGGAAGCGGCTTTGCTTTGTGTATGGCACTCCAGCAAATCGGCAAAAACGCAAGGGTAATATCAACAAATGTCCCGTCAAAATTTTTGTATCTTTTAAACGGAGTTAAACAGCAGATTTTTGAGGCGGAAACAATAATCAGCACCGATGTTGCCTCCGACAGCCTTTTGGGTTCAAATATGAGCAGCTATCTCGGCAGAGTAGATATCTGTATTGACCATCACGGCTCAAACACATTTAACGCAAAGGCGAAATTTGTCGATAAATATGCGGCGGCAAACTGCGAGATTATTTACAAGCTTTTGCAGAGAATGGGTGTAAAAATAACAAAAGAAATCGCAAACTGTCTTTACACGGGTATTTCTACCGACACAGGCTGTTTCAGATATTCAAACACCACGGCGGAAACAATGCGTGTTGCGGCAAGTCTTATGGACTTCGGCTGCGACACGGCTTACATAAACAAGGTAATGTTTGAAACAAAGTCAAAGGAAAAAATTGAGCTTGAGCACGCAGTTTACAACACGATAAAGTATTGTGCAGGCGGAAAATGTGCAATCATCTATACTACTCTAGAGATGATGAAAAAACTCAACATAGGCGACGACGAAATGGAGGGTCTTGCCTCTATTCCCCGACAGATTGAGGGCGTGCTGATAGGAATTACAATGCGTGAAAAGGAAGGCGGATTCTTTAAAATATCCGTGCGTACAAACGGCGATATCAACGCCTCGGATTTCTGCTCGCAATTCGGCGGCGGAGGTCACCCGGCGGCTGCCGGCTGTACGATAGAGGGCGACCTCGATACAGTCAGAAACAAGCTTATCAAGGCGGCGGAAGAGTTTATATGAACGGAGTACTGTTAATTGACAAGCCTCGGGAGTTTACATCTTTTGACGCCGTAGCCGTTGTGCGAAAAATAACAGGTCAAAAAAGGGTCGGTCACACAGGTACGCTCGACCCAAACGCAACAGGTGTTCTTGTTGTGCTTTTGGGAACGGCAACAAAGGCACAGGATTTGATACTTAATCATGACAAAACCTATGCTGCGGATTTTAAACTCGGCGTTGTGACCGATACGCTTGATATTTGGGGCAAAATAAAGCAGGAGCGGCAAAGCTTATGCGTTCGTGAAGATATTTTAAATGTGCTGGGCGGATTTGTCGGAGAAATTGAGCAGATACCGCCGATGTTCTCGGCTGTTCAGAAAAACGGCAGGCGGCTTTACGACCTTGCAAGGCAGGGCATAGAGATTGAGCGAGAGAGCAGAAAAGTGACGGTTTACAGCCTTGAGCTGACGCAGTTTGACGAAAAAAATCAGTGCGGAAGCATCAGGGTTTCCTGCTCAAAGGGAACCTATATCCGCACGCTGATTGACGATATCGGCAAAAAACTCGGCTGCGGAGCGGTGATGACGGGGCTTAAAAGAACATCTGCCTGCGGATTTGACATTGACGGCTGTATAACGCTTGAGCATGCAAAAGAACTTGCCGAAAGCGGAGAGCTTGAACAAAGACTTTTGAGCGTAGAGAGCCTGTTTGACAGGTGCAGATGTGTGAGTGTATCGGACGCACAGTCAAGGCGTTTTTCAAACGGCGGTGCACTTGACCTTTGCAGAACACAGCTTAAAGGTCTTGATTTAAAAGACGGAGAGATCTTTCGGATAAGGGGCAGGTCAGACCGTTTTCTCGGATTGGGTACGGTTGACCTGACGCAGAGTATGCTCAAAATTTATAAGCTGTTTTAACAAACACAAAATAAAGGGCGGATACTTATTCCGCCCTTTTTACTTTATGAGAAACGGCTCGAAAACGGTCGGGCAGAGAAGGCTTGATAATATCAACCTGTCTGCTCGAATTGCGTGTCGAGGCTCTCGACTTTTTTACTTTATGTGAAACTGCTCGAATTGCGTGTCGAGGCTCTCGACAGCTTAAAATTTACATAAAGCAAATAATATTTCTCCGTCACAAATTACTGCTTTTTAAACAGTAAATTTATACAGAAAGAATAACAGGACTTTGCGTTCCGTACTGCAAAGTCCTGTTTGTATTTGTTTATTTATTTAGTTTTCTGATGTGTCCTCGTCTTTGGAGAAATTTAACCGTCAGAGGAGTTTACGCTTCTTTTTCACGCAGTGTTGTTCTCTTGATTTTTCCGCTGATTGTTTTGGGGAATTCGTCAACAATTTCGAGGTGCTGAATCCATTTGTATGACGCCATTCTTTTGTTGCAGAATGTTTTGATTTCGTTTTCGGTATCCTTGGTGTGCTCTGTGCCGTCGGTAAGCTTTACTATCGCTTTTATCGCCTGACCTCTGTCGCGGTCTGGCACTCCGATTACTGCACATTCAAGCACATTGGGATACTGCATAATAACATTTTCAACCTCAAACGGTCCTACTCGGAATCCTCTTGTCTTTATAAGGTCATCGGCTCTGCCCACATACCAGTAGTAGCCGTCCTCATCTCTGTAGGCGGTATCTCCCGTGTGGTAAACGCCGCCTTTCCATACTTTTTCGTATAGCTTTTCGTCGCCGTAATAAGACATAAATATTCCGTACTGTTCTTTGCCCTCTCCGGGGAACACAACAACCTCGCCCGTTTCGTTTGCACCGAGTTCCTTGCCGCTTTCGTCAATTATGCGGACATCATAAAGCGGTGTGGGCTTGCCCATTGAACCCGGCTTTGCTTTTGAACCCTTGAGATTTGCAAGCATAAGCACGCTTTCCGTCTGACCGAATCCCTCCATAAGATGAAGTCCTGTCTGTTCATATACCTGCTCAAAAACTTCGCCGTTCAGAGCCTCGCCCGCAGTTGTGATATGCTCAAGAGCCGACAGGTCATATTTATTCATACCACGCTTTATAAAGTATCTGTAAACCGTGGGCGGAGCACAGAAAGAAGTCACCTTGTAACGCTCGATAATACGCAAAAGCTTGCTTGGTGAAAAATTCTCAAAGTCATATACCATTACCGCACAGCCGCAAAGCCACTGACCGTATATCTTGCCCCACGACGCCTTGCCCCAGCCTGTTTCGGCAACAGTAAGGTGAAGTCCGTTTTCTTTTACGCACTGCCAGTATTTTGCCGTTATAATGTGACCGAGCGTATAGGTATGGTTATGCTCAACCGCCTTTGGATAGCCTGTTGTGCCCGATGTAAAGTAAATGAGCATAGGCTCAGACGCTTTGGTTTCCACTCTTTCGAGAGTATCCGAGGCACTTTCCACTTCGGTAGTAAAGTCAATTGTTCCGAATATTTGTCTTCTGCAAACAAATACTTTTTCCAGTGTGTTGGGCTGTGAAGCCACCGCCATTAAGTCCTCGGCGGTTGTGTCGTCGGGAGTACATACAGCCGCGGTAATCTGTGCAGTATCTACTCTGTATGCAATATCGCTCTGTGTAATCAGGTGAGTTGCGGGAATTATAATTGCACCCAGTTTATGAAGTGCGGGAGCAACATACCAGTACTCGTAATTTCTCTTGAGAATAACAAGCACCTTGTCGCCTTTTTTTATTCCGTGGTTTTTAAACACATTTGCCGCCTTGTTGCTGAGTTTGCTTATATCGGCAAATGTAAAAACACGCTCCTCTTTTTCGGGATTTGTCCATACAACAGCCGTGTCGTTCGGGGCAAGTTCCGCCATTTTGTCTACTACATCATATCCGAAATTATAGCTTTCGGGAAAGCTAAGTTCAAAATCAATCAGATTACCGTTATTGTCAAGTGTTTCTTTGCAAAAGTTCTTGTATAGCTGCATATAAAACATCCTTTGTAATTTATTTCCAAGATATATTTTACCAAAAAATAAAAATTCTTCAATACATCTCATTATGCTAAATAACAAGATATCAGGCGTATCTATTCACTACCCAGATACTATTATTCGTATATTAAATATTTTTTAAACACCTATGCAGAAACTGCATAAGCGTTTTTGCTTTTTGCAACACTTAACGACAAAACAAAAACGCCTCCGATAAAATCAGAGGCGTTTAATCATAAATTTACACTAAAAGCCGATTAGCTCTGTGCAATATATTTTTGAATAAGCGTTGCGTCCTTGACATTAACTATGCCGTCATAATTTACATCTGCCGCTTTTATCTGTCTGTCATTAAGCTGCACCATGTCTACCGCATATTTTAATATCATGGTAACATCATCAATCCTAACTTCTCCGTCGCCGTTTACATCACCCATCAAAATATCGTTGCCGATTTCGGTAGATGTTGTAATTTTTGCGTTTTCAAAGCCTTCGATGCCCGAAATATCTTTCATCTCGCTGTATTCAACGATTGATGCAAGTTTTAAATTATCGCTTGCATCATAATAACCGAGGGTGAGATACTCAAGGTCAAGATAAACATCTGCTTCTCCTGTTCCTTTAACCTTAAAGGTTACCGAAACAAATTCAGCGTCGTCGTCAAAAGATACAAGACTTAAGGTTGAGAAGTTGCCCTTGATGTAATTGTTCTTGTTGTTAAATACAAGGTTGCTGCCTGCACTCGGGCAAATTGTCTGTACACCGTCGCTTACATTATCAGCAATATCATATTCAAGTATGCTGTCGTCGTAAGTTAAAGTCCACTGAGCATTTACAGCTTTCATATTTGAAGTAAGCTTATATGTAACCGTAACAGTATCTTCGCCCTCATCAAATGTTTTTGTCGCTGTGGGGAAAACATTTGATTCTGCATTGACAGTAAGCTTATCCTCAACCGGTGTGGTTGTAGGTTCTGTTTCGGGAGCCGTTGTAGGCTGTGTTGTAGGTTCTGTTTCGGGGGCTGTTGTTGGCTGTGTTGTAGGCTCTGTTTCGGGGGCCGTTGTAGGCTGTGTTGTAGGCTCTGTTTCAGGAGCGGTTGTTGGAGCAGTAGTTGGTTTTGTTGGGGTTGTGGGTAGCTCTCCGTCAACATTACCGTTTGCCATGTTATATGAGTAATCAGCCGACGATATGCCGTTTCTTGAAACACTTACGCTTATAATTGACGAAGAAGAAACAACTGCATTTGTAACAACGAATTCGCCCGTAACATCATCTGATTTAACCGTGTAATCTTTTCCACCTACGCTGACTGTTACATCTGCATCAGGTACGGTTACACCTTTAATCGTGCTGCTGCCAGAAACCGCATAAATAAGCTTAGGCAAAGCAAGCTTTAACTTGCTCTTTGCATTTTGAAGATTTGCAGCCATTTCGGTAACAGCTGATTCGTCAGCAGCATCACCCTGTGCTATCAATGCGTCTGCCGCAGGCATAAGCTCGCTTACTGTGCTCCATGTTTCGGGGGTGTAGTCGGAGGCAGTCATAATCTTGACTTCTCTTGCTTCTTTTCTGAGAAGCTCCATACCGCTGAGCGGTTTTTCAATTTTTTCAAGCTTGTACGCTGTACATTCCGCATTTGTTACGGTAATGAGAACCTCACCTGTTATTGCGGATATATCGCCTGTCTGACCTGAGTTGTTTCCTTTGTTTATGATAGCATTAACGGAAGATGTATTGGGAATAGTAATAATATAGTTTCCGTCCTCGTCTTTTTCCGAAAGCTGTTTGCCCGGCCATGCTCCGGCATATTCATTTTCGTTGTCGTCCCACAGGTAGATATAAGGAGCCGAGCCGTCAAAGGACTTGACATGAATTGTAACCGAATCTTCTGTCACTTCTCCGCTGCCGCCGCTCGATGAACCTGTTGATACAATCTTTGAATTATAAGATGAATCGGTAACTTCAAGTACCGACGCACCGTTTAGATTTTTAAGGTCGGCACTCTGTACGCCGCTGCCGTTGTTTAGTACAACATTGTAGGTTTCCGTTGTGTCAAGCTCAAGTACATAGTTTCCGTCGGAATCTTTCTGAGTGAGCTGTTTGCCCGGCCAAGCTCCGTTAAGTGCAGTGCTTGAGCCTGTCCAAACATAGGCATAGGGAGCAGAACCGTCCCATGTCTTAACTGTAATTTTTGCTTTTTCAACCGGCTGTGTAGGCTCTGTGGGATCGGTTGTTTCCTGTCCCTGTGCAACCTTTTTAAAGGTGTACTCGGATTTTGAGCTTCCCTTTTCGTTTTCTGCCTCAAGTGTAACAGTGATTGTATCGCCGTCATAAGCTGTATCGCCTATAGTAAAGCTGTCGCCGTCCTCAACAATAAACTTGTTGCCGCCGTCAACTGAACATTTTGCACTTGTGCATTCGTCAAGCGATACCGTAACTGTCTGTGTACCCGAAAATTCAGCTTCACCCTTAACGGACATAATGGGTCTGCCGTCAGGCTCCTCGATGAGGATTGTGCCGTTTGCACCGCTGTTGAATGTTACCTTGCCGTTTGTAACCGTTGCAGATGACTGGTCGTAAGCATTTACAAGTGACTGACCGTCTGCCCAAAGATCGGATACATCAATCGTAACCGCTTTGTTTGAGCCTGCATAAATACAGCCTGCAATCTTATCGCTGACGCCGTTTTTGTCATAAGTTCTTCCGAAAGCGTAGCCGGCAGTGGTTCCAAGGTCAATATTATCGCCTGCACCTACGGAAATATGATTGTTTCTGAATGTGCCGACCTTTTGCCAGTGAGCAAGCACCGCCGTATCGGCTGTATCCCAGTTCATATCGCTTCTAAGCGAGTGACCTGCACCGCCGTTGCCGTCAAATCCGACGCCCGACACAAGCGGACGGTTAGTTTCATCACCGTAGAAAATCTGAATACCGCCCGGAAGGAGCAGGAATGCAGAGCCGGTAGAAATAAGGTTGCCTCTTGCAAGGGTAGAGTCGTGCGATGAAATGTAGGAAAGCTGATTAAACTTGTCGTTTGAGTTAATTGCAGAAGCGTAGCCGTTATAAACACCCTTTATGGTAGAGCTTGTAAACAGTCCGCCGCCCTGTGTTTCAAAGTTAATCATCGAATCAAAGCCGCCCTGTGTAAAGTAGCTGTCATAACCGTATCCGATGTTGTGATCCCATGCTTCGCCTGTCATCCAGAAATCTTCGTCCCAATCGGCACCGGGCTTTGACGGGTTTTCCTCACGCCACTGCTCAAGTGCAAGGGTACAGGTATCCTTTAGTGTTTTCCATGATGAAAGGTCAACATGCTTTGCGGTGTCGCAGCGGAAGCCGTCAACGCCGTACTCTCTTACCCAGGTGGAAAGCCAGTATGAAATTGTGTTTGTAACTGTCTGAGCCTTTCCGTTTTTGTTCAGATACTCAGTAAGCTCGCTTGTTTCCTGAGAAAGTCTGCCTTCCTTTGTCCATTTTGTTTTAAGGATATTGGGAATGCCCACTGTTGCATTTGACTCGGTTTTAAAGTCGGGAAGTCCCTGGAGCGACATCGTAAGGTCGCTTCCGCCGCCTTGTGTATAACCTGCAATACCGCAGCGAATCCAGTCAGCTCCCCACCAGTTTGCCCAGTCGGATGCACTGCTGTCATAATCAATAAAGCTGTGATAAAGGCTGTTTGAAACATTTTGATGGCTGAAATAACTGCTTTCCCAGCCCTGCTTGAGCGTACCGAACCCGTACTCGTCCATATCGTAAATTGAGTTATAACCCGCGTGATTCATAACGATGTCAAGTATAACTCTGAGTCCGTGTTCGTGAGCTGTGTCCACGAGAGTTTCAAACTCCTCGGCTGTACCGAAGTTTGCGTCCGTCTGTGTGTAGTCAAGAACATAGTAGCCGTGATATGAGTAGTGTGCAAAGCTCGGCGAGCTGTTGTCGCCCACAACATAGCCGTGAATCTGCTCGTACGGAGCGGAAATCCACAGTGCATTTACTCCGAGGTCATTGAAATAACCGTCGTTAATTGTCTGAGTAATACCTGCAAAGTCGCCTCCATGGAAGGTGGCTCTTGTGTCAATGCCTGTTACGACATTGCCGTTTTGATCCAGTCCTCTGTTGTAGGAATGGTCGTTTGATGTGTTGCCGTTTTTAAAACGGTCTGTGAGAAGGAAATATACTGACGCGTTATCCCAAGAAAAATTATCGTTTTCAGGCTCGGCCGAAACGATGCTTGCTTCGCCGACAGTCGCTGCACCGACAGTAAAGGCGGAGAAAGAAACGCAGGACAGTATCATGCAGAGTGCCAGAACAGCACTCACGCACTTTAAAAATCCTTTTCTTTTCATGTGTTTGATCTCCTTTCAAAACTTCTTATACGGAAATATGATTTTCCATACGCTATAAATTTTAGCATAATTTACATTCAAAAGCCATAATATTTACATGAAAAAATAAAAACTGTCATAGTGTACAAGCTAGCCGATATTATTTTATGCAATTTCACTTTTGGGCTGATTTTTACAAAAGTTTGTAAAGAGGAAAACTCACTCCTTGTAAAGCCGATTTGCTTCATTTATAAGTAAAGGCTCTATGTAGATAGTTTAGTTGCGGTAAATTTTCAAAATAAAAATTATCAAAAGAAAATGGAGAAAATGGATAATTCATTTCTGCATTGCAAAAGAAAAAAGCACCGACTAAAAAGTCAGTGCTTTTGTTGGTTGCGGGAGCCGGATTTGAACCGATTATCGCAGTCGCTTCGCTCCTTTGACCTTCCTGAAATATAGTCGTTTGTTCGGCAAATTAAAAATTTGCCTTCGAACTCCTTATTTCAGTTAATCGCTTCGCAAAAATCATCCACAGGATAATTTTTTCTCGCTCACCTCGGGAACCCTCAGGTCGTCGGTTCGGCTCTGTCACATAAAAAGAAAAACACTGACCTTTAAGTCAGTGCTTTCGTTGGTTGCGGGAGCCGGATTTGAACCGACGACCTTCGGGTTATGAGCCCGACGAGCTACCGAGCTGCTCTATCCCGCGATATTTAAGTTTACTGCTGTTCACAGCTCTATTATATTATCACTATTTTTAAGCTTTGTCAAGAGTTAATTTTCAGTTTGTCAAATATTATTTCTTAACTTCCTTGTTTTTGCTGTCACAAATTATATATATGCTGTAATTTGCGTTTTATTCCTATTTATATGATTTTTATCACTCTCTGTTTTTGACATGCTAATGTTGCATTTGTTTTCCTAAGTTGGTATAATATATATCATAGCTCATTTGCAAAATTATAGGGAGGAATTACTTATGTGTAAGAAAAAACCGTTTTACATCACAACGCCTATCTACTATCCGTCGGGCAATCCGCACATCGGCCACTGCTACACAACAGTTGCCTGCGACTCAATCGCCCGTTACAGACGAATGCAGGGCTATGATGTAATGTTCCTCACGGGAACCGATGAGCACGGTTTGAAAATTGAGCAGAAAGCTGCCGAAAAGGGTGTTACTCCCAAGCAGTATGTTGATGAAATTGTAGAGATTTTCAAATCTCTTTGGCAGTTTATGAATATCAGCTATGACAGATATATCCGTACTACTGACGATTACCATATAGAAACCGTACAAAAGATTTTTAAAGAGCTGTATGACAGGGGCTACATCTATAAGGGCGAATACAAGGGCAAGTACTGCACTCCCTGCGAGAGCTTTTGGACGGACAGTCAGCTTGTTGACGGCAAATGTCCCGAATGCGGACGAGAAGTTGTTGAGGCAAAAGAGGAAGCTTATTTCTTTAAGATGACTCCGTTTGCCGAGAGAATTGAAAAGCTTCTTACCGAAACAGATTTTCTTCAGCCGAAAACCCGTGCAGTAGAGCTTGTAAACAACTTTATCAAGCCGGGACTTGAGGACTTGTGCGTATCAAGGACAAGCTTTACCTGGGGCGTTCCCGTAACATTTGACGAAAAGCATGTTGTATATGTTTGGATTGACGCTCTTTCAAACTATATTTCCGCTCTCGGTTATCAAAACGACGCCTACGGTGATTTTGAAAAATACTGGCCTGCCGATGTTCATATGGTTGCAAAGGATATTATGCGTTTTCACGCAATTATTTGGCCTGCAATGCTTATGGCTCTTGACCTGCCGCTTCCCAAGCATCTTGCCGTTCACGGCTGGATTACTTTTAACGGTCAGAAAATGTCAAAGTCGCTCGGAAATGTTGTTGATCCGTTTGTTCTGGGCAAGCGTTACGGTGCGGATGCTATCCGTTACCACATTATGCGTGAAATGGCACTCGGAGCTGACAGCTCTTTCTCTAACGAAATTATGATAAACCGTATTAATTCGGACCTTGCAAACGGCTTCGGCAACCTTGTTTCACGCACCGTTGCAATGGTTGAAAAGTATTTCGGAGGTACTCTGCCGACCGAGCGTGAAAGCGGAGAATTCGACGACGAGCTTATCACAGCCGCAACCTCGCTTCGTGCGTCGGTGGACAGTTTTATTGACAAAACACAGCTTAACAATGCACTTGCGGAGATTTTTAAGGTTGTTTCCCGTGCAAATAAATATATTGACGAAACCGCTCCGTGGATTATTGCAAAGGACGAGTCAAAGCGTGCAAGACTTGCAAGCGTGCTTTACAATCTGCTTGAAACAATAAGAATTGTATCAACCCTGCTGTCAGCGTTTATGCCGACAACGATGCCGAAAGCTTTGGAGCAGATAGGTGCGTGCGAAAAGTGTGCAAGCTATGAAAATGCCGATAAATTCGGTGTGCTTCCCGCAAATGTAACTGTAAAGAAGGGCGACGCTCTGTTCCCGAGAATTGATGTTGACAAGGAGATTGAAGAGCTCAACAGCATCATAAAGAATAACTCAGGCGAAGACGAGGAAACTAAAAAGCTCCGTGAAGAGATGGAGGGAATCGCACAAATTGGAATTGACGATTTCTGCAAGGTTGATCTCCGTGTTGCCGAAATAAAGGCTTGCGAGTCGATTAAAAAGGCGAAAAAGCTTTTAAAGCTCACCGTTTTCGACGGTGTTAAAGAAAGAACCGTTGCAAGCGGTATTGCAAAATTCTATAAACCCGAAGAGCTTGTGGGCAGAAAAATTATTCTTGTTTCAAACCTTGCCCCCGCCAAGCTGTGCGGAGTTGAAAGCTGCGGAATGATTCTTGCGGCTACCTGCGGCGAAGATGTAAAAGTCATCTTTGTTGATGATATGCCGGCAGGTTCAAAAATCAGCTGATTTATAACAAACAAATTAACACAGCAGAGCCGATAACTTGTGAGTAATTTTACAGCTCATCGGCTCTTTTAATATAAAAGTAGTGTAAAAAGCTATGTTTTAAATGAGGTGTAGTTTATGATTACATATGAATTTGCCGTATTACTCGGAGGAGTTGCTTTATTAATATACATTGCGTCAGCCTTGTTTTTTAAATTAAGTAAAAGTAAAATAATATTAGGCGGTGTGTTTATAGTTTATTTAACTGCTGTTTTTGCAATAACATTGTTTCCGATTTTGCTCGATGAAAAGATTGAGTATTTCGGTGATATAACATGGTATAATTTTATACCTTTTAAAACCGTTATTAGTATGATGAGCGGCGGACTTAATGCAACAGCCGTTATTCAAATTTTGGGTAATATATGTCTTACAGTGCCGTTGGGGATTTTTAGTATGATTTTCCTAAAAAAACATAAATGGTATAAATTTCTTGCTTTAGGACTGTTGTTTGCCGTTTCAATCGAAGTTCTTCAGCTTGTTATAGGCTTGGTAATTGACAATATGTACCGTACCGTCGACATTGATGATGTAATTCTTAATTTAACAGGTTTCTTTATCGGGTGCAAAATTTATAAAATATTGCCGACTTGTATTAAATCGTTATGATAAACCAAACGCCGCATAAACTCTGCGGCGTTTTTCGTAAGCGATAAAGCTTATTTTTTACATTATAGGAAACTGATGGAAAACGGTCGGGCAAAGAAGGTTTGATAATATCAACCTGTCTGCTCGAACCCAGTGTCGAGGCACTCGACTTTTTGTACTATACGATACGGACGATTCTGCTGATTCGTCCGTTTTTGTTTGTTGTAATAATAAAAGCTTTGTGCTAAAATAAAATAATAAAAAAGGGGGACTTTAATTATGATTAAAGGTGCCGTTTTTGATATGGACGGTCTTATGTTTGACACCGAGCGTCTTGTCTATGAAACATGGCAAATGATGATGGATGAGCTTGGCTTTGAATATAACCTTGATATTTTTAAAAACACCATCGGTCTGCGTACCGATATGGCTGAAAGCTACTACAACAGCCTTTACGGCGACGGCTTTTGTTATGCCGAACTTAAAAAGAAAAGCCGTGAGATTTTTCTCAATCGAATCAGCAAAGAAGGAGTACCGATAAAAAAAGGTCTTTTTCAGCTCCTTGAATTTTTAAAGGCAAATAATATTAAAATCGCCGTTGCAACATCAACATCGGCACAAACTGCTCACAATGTAATAAAAACAGCATGTGCCTATGACTATTTTGACGCCTTTGTCTGCGGCGACGATGTTCAAAACAGCAAGCCTCATCCCGAAATTTTCCTCACAGCATCCCAAAAGCTCGGTATTTGCCCCGAATACTGCGTTGCACTTGAGGACAGCATAAACGGCATAAAGGCGGCTTACACGGCAAAAATGACAACGATTATGGTGCCTGACTATTTACAGCCGACAAAGGAGATTTTGCCGATGATAAGCTGTCTTTGCGAGGATTTGTCATCGGCAAAGGACTTTATAAGCCAAAAAATACACACAAAGTAATTTTAAGCCCCACAGGCGTTAATTAAAAAAATTCTATAAATTTACGGAGATGATTTTATGGATAAAAATTTGGAAGAAATCCGCAGTCAGGCACAGCGTGCCGCACTTGAATTATGTGAGGCTGCAAAGCTGAAAAGCGGTGATATTGTGGTGGTTGGCTGTTCGTCAAGCGAAATTGCAGGAGGGGTTATCGGCAAAAATTCAAGCCTTGAATCCGCACAGGCGGTTTTTGAGGGGATTTATCCCGTGCTTTGCGAGCGTGGTATTTATCTTGCCGCACAGTGCTGCGAACACTTGAACAGGGCAATCATAACGGAGCGTGCAGCTGTACCGTACTGCGAGCCTGTAAATGTTGTACCTCAGCCAAAGGCAGGGGGTTCGTTTGCCACTACGGCATACAAAGCGTTTAAAAACCCTGTTGCCCTTGAAGAAATAAAAGCGGACGCGGGTCTTGACATCGGCGGAACTTTAATCGGAATGCACCTTAAAAAGGTTGCCGTACCCGTAAGGCTCGGAATTGACCGTATAGGCAATGCAATTTTGCTTGCCGCAAGAACACGACCTAAATTTATCGGCGGTTGCCGTGCTGTTTATGATGAAAATAATTTGTAATTTATATTGTCGCTTTGGAGTCTCTTTGTTTTAATTCAAATATACAAATCATATAAAATATTTTATAATTTACGCAAAATAATATTGACTTTTCCTTCCAAAAATTGTATTATTGTATTGTATCAATAATACAACAATTACAAAGCAAAGGAGAGTTAATATGAAGAAACTAAAAATATTGTCAGTCTTTTTGGCTGTTATTACGGCGTTTTCGTGTTTGACGGTAATATCTGCTTCGGCTGCCGAAATTACCGTCACATCTGTTGAGGTTGTTTCTGTTCCGGATGATATACTCGACAAAACTCCCGAAAATCTTATTTACGGCATAAAAGTCAAAATGAATTACTCCGACGGCACTTCTCAGACATATGAAGTTAAAAGCGACTGCATTTATGAGTCGGCAACCGAAGATAAACGGGAGTCGCTCGGTAAAAGTGTTTGTGCCGCTATCGTTACAGCAGACTACAATATGGGGTTCTTCATTTCAGTGACTCAATATATTTCCGATTTTATAAGCATAATGGTATATGCCCCCGGCGAAAACAGTATAACCTGCGAATACAGGGTAAATTATCCCGACGACTATGAATGTCCCGAGGTTTTCTGCAATGATTACATTGTTTATAAAACAAATGCGGACGATACGCTTACTGTCATCAATCACCTGACGAGGCCTATTCAAGAATCGGGTTATGAGCCTCGTGAAATTGTTATACCCGAAACATTGCATAACAAGACGGTGACCGCCATAGCGGACTACGCTTTTTTAAGCGGAGAGCATCCCGCCTCGGCAGCAATTCCGAGTACCGTTACGCAGATAGGGAAGTACGCTTTCGGTTACTGTATTGACTTATTCTCTGACGGTGACAACCATATGATTCCCGACAATGTGGTACAGACAAGACTGTCCTGGCAGCTTGCCGCCGCAAAAGGGGATGAAAAATTCACAGTACGAATTGAGTTTTTTGAAAGCTTGGCTGATACGCAAAGTATAAAACTTATGAGAAAATATTTCCCTGACTGTACTGACTATGAGTATGATCCCGAGGAAAAGACGGCTTATGCCACAATTACAAAAGCTCAAATATATTCGATGAAGGATGTTAATTACAACATTGCCATTTATCCCGAATACACAAAGAAACGCAGCTGTATAACTGATGAAATTTATGATTTTTTATCGTTTAGCGGCAAGGATAAAGTTACGGCGGAGATAAGTATGTTCCCGTCTGTAAGCGAAGATGCTAAAGAAAACTGCCAATATATAAGCAACAAATATTTTGGCGGAAGAACAAATTATACATACGATGAAATGGGCAATATGTGCATAGAAGCATCTATTGCAGAATTAGAAAAAGCGGCATTTGACGAATCGGTGATTTTCATAGACATCAAACTGCCCGGCGGCGTACAATACGACCTCTACAAAAAGATTTACTTTGAAAACGACAGGTTTACGACAGACATATTCGTGAAGCCGATATTCTTCAACAATGTGTCGGATTTGGAGTACAAGGCATTTGTAAAATCCTATTTTTCAGGCTGCAAATATGAAATTTTAGACTGTGACAATCAGAAAATACTCATCATAAAAGACGCCCCGAAACGCAATATCGCGGGTACGGCTTCTCAGGACCGTTTTGAGATAAACACCTTTTCACCTCCGCTTGTGAATAATTACGGCAGTCTTGTGATCTACGGCGAAAGCGGCAGTGCCGCACAGCTTTATGCTGAAAACAATTCTATTGAGTTTGTTGTGACGGAACCTAAGTACAATCTCGGCGATGTGAATTTTGACGGCAAGGTCGATGTTAAAGACTCAACCGAAATTTTAAAATATAATGTGGATCTCGCAGATTTTACAGACGAACAACTGCTGCTCGCCGATGTTGACCAAAACGGCAGGGTAAATGTTTCGGACGCATCAGAGATTCAGCGTATGGTTGCAGGTTTATAAACGGACATTGACAAAGTGCAAAAAAATAACGGGGACGCAATTTTGCGTCCCCGTTTTATATATCAATATTCCCATCGGTCAAAAAATCTTACTTCCTGATATGTGAGTATATAATTTTGACTTTCGTGAAATGCACTTTGAACAAGATTTGGATTATACATATACATAATCCTGTGCTGAACTGCATCGTGGTTTTCGTCAAAAATGTATTTTACCGCTTGAACGCAGGCGTCATTCGGTTCCAAATCCGTGCGGCCCGTATATTTGCAATCTTCAATAACAGAGGCAACGCTCGTGTAACCGTCAAAACACATCGCATTTTTTACAGCCTGAGCAATCAGCGAAGCTCCCACAAATCCGCCTGAGCCGAATTCTCCCATACACAGCCGCTCAAGCAAATCTCTGTCTTCATCACAAAGAGTTACCTGACCGCATTCGTATGTCGTGTCGGGATTATCTATAGCCACAAGATAACCAGCATTCCACTGTGCATTGTAATCAGCAGGTGTTTCGGCAGGAATTGCCGTTGCAAACGGTATTGTTGCCTCCTGCGTTGTCGAAGGCTCGGTAGTCGCCTTTGATGCCTTAGTTGACGGTGCTGTAGTGGTTTTTGCTTTGGTGGTTTTTTGAGTTGTTTCTACAGGCTCGGTTGTTGTAAGCACAATGCCTTCCCCTGCCGCAATCTCATCTATTCTCGGATTAATATTGGACGCCATTGCTGTCTGTTCGCTTTCTCCGGCTTTCAGTGTACTGCTTGCAAAAACAGTCTGAACAACAACAAAAACCGAGATGATTACGAGCAAGACAGACAAAATCGTGTTAATTCTTTTGTCAAAAAAATTTTTCAAATCAACTCACCTTTATTTTATCGTAATTGTGCTTTTTGGGCAGACATAACAGTCCCAACTGTTAAGCACACTATTGTATTATATCACATTTTTTACCGTAATTCTATTCGCAGTATAACAGAAATCAAGCGATAAAATTAAGTAACATCGCACAATCACAGGCATGCTTTTTATCGAAAAAAGCAGTATTTCGGCGAATTTATCCGCATCAAAGTTTTGTAAAGATTCCAAAAAGAAAATCCTGAAATCGTTATTGATCAGTATTTTAAACTATCTATTTCCAAGAATATTTTTATTTACAATTTAAGAGGGCGGATTTAAGTCCGCCCTAAATTTATTTTTTATTTTTTAAGATTTAATACGGCATTAAAAGCCGGAATATTCTAAACAACTCTGCCGAAACAGTAGAGTCTGCATCAGAATTTCTGGCGTTCGGCTTTTCTGTATTTTGACGGAGTTGTGTCAAAATACATTTTAAACGCTCTGTTAAAGTTTGAAATATTATTAAATCCCGACAAACCTGCAATTTCAATCACAGGCGTATCAGTTGTTGTAAGCAGAGTAGCCGCCCTTGAAAGGCGGAGCTCGTTAACATAATTTACAAATGTAGTGTTCAAAAGGTCTTTAAACAGGTGCGATACATAGTAACGGCTCAAACCTGTTGTATTTGCAATCGTTTCAAGCGATATATTCTCACAGAAATGCTCGTTGATGTACTCAGTGATTCTGCGTAAGGCACGATACTTCTTGCCCTGCGACTCAACATCGTAAATCTCAATATATTTGTTTGCAAAAAGCATATAAAAAATTTCATACATTTTTCCGTGCACAAGCAACTGGAAAAAGTCAAATCTTTCATTCTCGGCTTTTGTGACAATCCTAAATGCGTCAATCATATCGGCATAAAAAAGATCCTCGGGAGAAATCTTTGCAAAATGAGTACAATTACCCGTTGTAAGCCCTCTTATAAGATTTTGCGGTATATATTCCTGCGTAAGCGATGCAGGATTTGAAAGGTTAAGAAGGATAACATCAACAACGGCTTTGTTATAATCAAAAAGCCTGTACTTTTGGTTCGGAGCAATAACATAAATATCGCCCTGTTTAAGGCTGTATATTCCCGATGTTGTTTCAATCATCATCGTGCCTACTCTGACAGTTGCCAAAGTAACCTCACAGTGAACATTCCACCTGTCATCAAGCACCATTTCTCCGCAAACTACCCTAAATGCAGCACTCGACCCCGACACAGAACGCAAAAAGTCGAAATCCATAATAACACCCCATATAAAACTCAATGAAATAATAATGATATTTTGCATTGTTTTCATCTATCATAATAAATAAACTAAAACATTTTGTCAATAAAATATTAATAAGATAATAAAATTAACATATAATTCACAAAAAAATAAAAATTTTAATATATCGATTTTACCATTATTTGTTAAAGAGTAATATATACCGCATTTATTATTTATAGATTTTATCTTATTATAACCTGTTTTATAAATGTTAATTATGGCAATAAATTGACATTTTATTAAATCTTGTCATTTGTTCCCAATTATAAAACGCAGTCATCCGAAATAACGAGCAAAACTTTCACTGAGTTTTGCTTTGTATTCATCAACTGCAAGTTTCGGAGAGAGTATCCTTATTCCTCCGCCAAGTCCGAATACCCAAGCATAAAACTGTGGGCTGAGCACAACACTGACGGTCACGGTAAAGCTTGTGTCGCTCTCCCGCGAAATAATAACATCGCTTCCGAACCTGTCAACTATTACCCCCACAAGACTGTTATCAACTGAAAGCGTCACATCTGCCTGTATTCCCCCAAACATGGAAAACACGCTTTTGGCATATCCCGCTAAATCAAAGCGTTCAAAACATTTTTTGCCGTCACGCCCGTTTTGAGTAATTGATATTGACTCCATTTTATCAACTCTGTAATGTTTAATCATCTGAGCTTCGCTGTCATATGCAATTAAATAGTAGTTTTCATCGTCCCAGCAAAGAGCCCAAGGCGACACCGAGTACAACTCACCGTCTTTGCGCTCAGCCCATTTGATTTTTTTAACGCCGGAAAAATCGGTTTCCCACCTACAGTATTTAAAGGTAACCTGGCTGTCACGGGAAATTGCATTGTGAAGCGTGTCGACATTATAGTAAATTTTTTCGTTTATATTTTTTACTCGGTTTGAAACATAAACCTGCCTTTGAAGCTGACTCGCCTCGTTTTCACTTACAAGATGCGAAAGCTTTTTGATAAGCGAAATACTCTTTTTTTGCGTGATGAATTTTGAGCTTTGTATTGCGTCAACAAGCAGTTTCAGCTCCGGCATCTCAAAGTCACGGCTGCCTACATAATATTTTACGGTCGTTGTGCGTGTTCGGCAAATATCAATGCCGAAAGTTTCAAGAATTTTTAAATCATCATAAAGACTCTTGCGTTCGGTTTTTATGCCGTAGGACTCAAGCTGCTGTTTAATTTCATTTGCAGTAAGCCCGTGATTTTCATCGGTTTTTTCAAGCATAATTTTTTGAAGATACAACAGCTTTTGCTTTTGCATTGAGCTTTTCGCCATAACAATCCCACCTTTGAATTTACACAGGTTTTTTAACTAAAGCATTTGAGAAAATGCGACGACCAGAGGCATGGTAATTACGGACACAACAGTAGTCGATGCAACAACGCCTACAGACAAATCGACATCTCGGGAGAATTTAGCCGCAAACATTGTTGTCGTTGCGGCAGTAGGGGCAGAGCTTGCAATTATAAACGCTACTATAATAGTTGAATCAATCCTAAACAGCGACATCACAATCGCCGAAATAACCGGAATCACAAGAAGTCTTACGGCTACAGCGGCATAAATACCCATATCGGTGAAAGCTTTTTTAAAATCTGCCTTTGACAGATAAAATCCTATTATCAGCATAGGCAGCGGCGTGTTTAAGTCCGAAAGATATGCTATAGGCTGGCTTATGATATAGGGTAAATTTATTTTGCAGACAAAAAGTATTATTGCAACCACAACTCCGAATATGCCCGGATTAAAAGCGAGCTTTTTTAAAGAAAGCTGCTTTCTGTCGCCGCTCATACTCACAAGACCGTATGTCCACACAAAAATATTGAACACGGCAACAAAAACAGAACCGTAGAACCAGCCGTCATCGCCTAAAATCGCTTTTTGAAGCGGCAAAGACATAAATCCGCAGTTTGAAAAAATAACGGAAAACTGCAAAACTTTTCTCCTGCTTTCATCTTTGTTGCGAAAAACAAGAACAGATACTAAAATTGACCCTGCAAGTATGAGTGCGGCACACACTGTTGCAGTTATTATCTTTCCCACCAGCTCAAAGCTGAATTCTCTTTGAAACGCCGTAATCATAACGCACGGAGTAACAACATATAAAACTATATCGGTAATACGGCGTGATGAAAGGTCGTTTAAAATGCCTTTTTTCCCGCAAAAAAATCCGACTGCTATAAGCACAAAAAGCACAAGTACCTGCTGCGTTATCATTATGAAATTTTCTGCCATTTATAAGACTTCCAATCAAAAAGTATATTGTAACCAGATTTTCTTCCGTAATCTGAAATCACTCGATAATTGTAGCACAGTATCAGCGGGTTTTCAATTATTCGACAATACAATTCTACACACAGCGACATTTTGCACAAAATATCATTGCTTTTGTAGTGCATTTTAACCAACCGTTTATTTATTAAAACAAAAATATGTTGCAACTGCCGAAAATTAATAACATTTGTTGACAATTATTTTCTCAAAATGTATAATTATTTTACGGCATAAGCTATATTTATTTACACATAAAATCATAATATTTGAAAGAAGGATTTTATTATGGCAACAACAAAAAAAGCTGCTGCAAAAACAACAGCCGAAAATGAAACTGCGGTAAAAACAGCTCCTGCTGCAAAGACCGCTGCTAAAACCGAGGAAACTGCTGCTAAAAAGGCTCCTGCAAAAAAAGCTCCCGCAAAAAAGGCAGCTCCTAAGAAAGTCGCTCCCAAAAAGGCTGCTCCCAAGAAACCTGATGCAACTGCTGTTGAAACAAAGGTAAATTTCTTTGTTGAATTCGGCGGAGTACAGGTTTCTGTTGACGAGGTTATAAAAAATATAAAGCTTACACTCGGCAAAGACGCAAAGAACATTTCAGTTTACCTCAAGCCCGAGGAAAGCAAGGCATACTTTGTTGCAGACGGCGAAGAAAAAGAAATGGATGTATTTTTCTGTTGACTCGCTTGTCGGCGTTAGATAACATACGACTTATTAATTCGGTGAGCATAACGCTTGCCGAATTTTTTGTATTTTAAAATTGTTTACCTAACGAAGTTGTTTGCCTACTCAAAAACGCCGCAGAGTTCCTGCGGCGTTTTTCGCTGTTTTATCGAGTAAATAACAATTTAATTCATACAAAATATAAACGGAATAATCCGTATTATTTTAAATGTGCGATTGTTGTTAATTTTTATAGCATTATCAATTTTGTATTATAGTCAAGACATATAAACACTGCTGTTTGTTACTGTCTCTTTTAAGTTAAATATTTAATTTATTGTTTTCGGGTTTACCCCTTCTGCTGACAAAGAGACGGTATAAAAGCATACATATTTATCTGTTTAAAATCTTCTTTTTGTACTGAGCGGGTGTACAGCCGTAAATCTTTTTGCACTGGGTAATAAATGACTTAACATTTGCAAAGCCGTTTTCTATTGCGGCTGCCGAAACGGTGGAGTTTTTGCTGAGCATATCCTGAATTGCGTTTTCAAGACGAAGGTTTGCAAGATACTCCGAGAAGCTTACCTGAGTGACATTCTTAAAGTATTTGGAAAAATACGACGGCGAAAGATTTACCACCGATGAGATTTCATCAAGAGGAATCTCACGCTTGAAATTTTCGTTTATATATGCAATAGCTGTTTTTGCGTAAGAAAAATCTCTCTTTGGAATAATTACGGAGTTTGACGCACGCCTAAAGCATATACAGTATTTCATCAGTAAATAATAAATCTTGTTTACATATGAAATTTGAAGCAAAGGCGAATATTCATCGTGTCCGGGGTCGATTTCGGAAATTTGTTTGAGCACCTCAATAATTGCAGGCTTTGCCTGAGGTCTGCTGTTAACATCAAAAATTATGCTGTCAATCGGCTTGCAGAACATTCTCATGTATTCAAAGGAAAGCTGTATGCACACAAGCTTTGCAGTTGAGCCTTTAACAGGGCGTACAAGGTGGACATCCTCGCTGTTGAAGAAGATAAAGTCACCTTCGCTCACGGTTTGCATTGTTCCGTTTTGTGGACATTCGGCTTCTCCCGAAACAACATAAATTATTTCCGGCTCACGGTGCCAGTGAAGCTCTGTTTTGTGAGTATCGGACGATAAATTAAGATACATAATTTTTGCAGGTAAATTTTTGTCATAATTTATTATTTCGTATTTGTAATTCATACAAACTTCCCCTTTGAAAAAAGTTGAAAAAACAGTAAATATGTTGTATATTAGTATAAGTATAAACATAAAATAGCTAATAATCTATGTAATTATGTTTGTTTATTATGGATAAATGTTGCACGGAGGAAATATGGGGTTAAAATTAAACTATAAAGTAATAAATTGCCATTTTCTGACAAGCGGGGGCAGGCCGCAAAATCTTGTCAACGAAGGCCGTCAGATTATTCTTGACTGCTATATGCTTTGCTATGTAACCAAGGGCAAAGGAAAGATTACGGTGGACGGAGTTGATTTTGCCGTATCAGAGGGACAGTCGTTTCTGACATTTCCCATGTCAAGCGTTTGCCTGCAGCCCGACAGTGAAGACCCGTGGGAGTACAGATGGGTAGAGTTTCGAGGTCTTGAGGCGGCACTGCTTGTACGCCAGACTGCCTTCAGCAAAAACCGTCCCATTGCCGAAAAGATTGATGTTGACAATTTTGAATCGTATTTTGTTTTTGAGAATATTGACGAAGATACTGTATATTCTCAATACAGAGCAGGCGGAAAGCTTATAGTGCTGCTGTCATATTATCTCGAGTATTTTCCCGGAGGAAAAAGCGAAAAAACGAGCTATGCTGTTTTGGCACGCAATTATATTGAACAAAATTACCGTAATCCCAATTTCAAGGTGAGCAGCGTTGCAAATTACATTAAAATAGACAGAACCTATTTATACCGTATTTTTAAAGAGGAATTAGGAATGTCGGTAATTGATTATATTAACGATTGCAGGGTTTCAAAGGCGGAAATTTTGCTCATAGATAAAAATGTTTCGGTTAAGGATGTTGCATATTCGGTAGGGTTTAATGACCAAATGTATTTTTCGCGTGTTTTTAAAAAATTAAGAGGAATAACGCCCAGTGAATTTCAAAAGAAAAACAACTGAGAAGTCCTGTCAGACAGATTTTGACCCTTTGATTTTGCCGATTATACAGTTAAAATTCAAGGTATTGCAATTACACAAAACTTATATTATAATTTTGTTAGTTTGTGATAAATTTGATTTATTAGAGGAGAGAGATTTATGGAAAAAAGAGGTATGTGGAGCTCACGCTTTACATTCATCCTTGCCGCAGTGGGTTCTGCGGTGGGACTCGGAAATGCGTGGAGATTCCCCGGCCTTGCCGCAAAGCACGGCGGCGGAACATTTTTGCTCGTGTATTTGCTTGCAATGCTTGTAATGGGTATTCCGCTTCTTATGATGGAGGTTTCGATCGCAAGAAAGTTCCGCAAGGGTGCCATTGAGTCTATGCGTGGAATCAAAAAACGCTTTGAGCCGATTGGCTGGGCGGCAACATCAAACGCATTTGTAATTGTCTGCTACTATTCTGTTGTTTTTGCTTGGGTTATTCTTATGTTTTTTAACTCATGGCAGTTTGCAGGAATGACAGGTAATTCCGAAGCGGCGTCAAATTTGTTTTTTGAGCTTACACAGACTACGGGTGTAATTGAGGGTACATCAATTCCGGGTGAAGTACTTTTGTGTCTGCTGATTGCCTGGGGACTGATTTTTTACTGTATAAGAAACGGTGCAAACTCCGTTGGCAAGGTAGTTAAATTTACCGTTTTTGCTCCTGTTGTACTTTTGCTTATTATGGCTTTAAAGGGCGTTACAATGGACGGTGCAATGCAGGGCGTTGCAATGCTGTTTATTCCCGATTTTTCGGCACTGTCAGACGCATCCCTTTGGGTTGACGCCGTGGGTCAGGTGTTTTACAGTCTTTCAATTATGATGGCTATTATGTTTGCTTACGGTTCATATCTGCCTGATGACGCAAATATTCCTGTTGACTGTATGATTATAGCGTTTTCGGATATGGCTGTAAGTGTTCTTTCGGGAATCGTTATGTTCTCGACTATGGGCGGCACGGGAATGCTTGATAAAATTACGGACAGCGGAATTTCGACTGCGTTTATGGTTTATCCGCAGGCGATAGTCAATCTCACCGACATAGGCTGGGTAAATGCTATTTTCGGAGCGATATTCTACCTTATGCTTATCACGCTGGCAATCGATTCTGCGTTCTCAATAGTAGAGGGAATTTCGGCTTCTGTATCGGACAAGTTCCATTTAAGCCCAAAAAAGGTGACAATAGCCATTTGTTCAATTTGCGGCGTTATATCCATTCTTTTTGTTACTCAATCGGGTCTTGCATGGCTTGATATTGTCGATAACTGGACAAATCAGATAAACCTTATAGTAATCGGCGTTCTTGAGTGCGTTGCGATAGGCTGGTGCTTTAACCTTCGCAAAGTGCTTTCCGAGGTCAACCGCAATACCAAAGAATTTAAAATACCGTATTGGTGGTTTGCGGCATCTATAAAGGTGATCGCCCCTGTTTTGCTCACGGGACTGTTTGTCTGGAATATGTACACCCTGTTTGTTATAAAGGGCGGCACTTACAATCCCGATTATGCTATCTGGGCACAAATCGCCGCAGGCTGGGTAGTTTCCGTGCTTGTGTTTGTGAGCGGTTTTATTGCAAAACTCGTTATAAAACGAATGAAGAAAAACGGTTATGTCGAGGACGAAATAATATTCGATTAATAAAAACGCATAAAATCATAAAAGGTCGGTTTCAACTTTAGAGTTGAGCCGACCTTTTGCTTTGCATATATTTCGGATTAATTGTTTGCTGTTTTTGGATATGCAAGAGCGATACAGCCTGTTGTACACTCCCTTGCACAGACACCGAAATCGGGACATTCACTGCATTTTGAGCTGTCGATAAATGCGAGGTTGTCAACTATCTTTACGGCACCGAGAGGGCATACCTTTTCGCACTTTTTGCATCCGATACAGCCGTTTTTGCATGATTTTCGGGTAACCCCTCCCTTGTCTTTGCTGCTGCACGCAGTCACCGCACGCTGTACATCGGGGGTGAGTACGATTACATTGTTCGGACACGCCTTTACGCACAGTCCGCAGCCGACGCAGTTATTTGTTTTTATACGGGCAATGCCGTCCTCAATGCAAACAGCGTCGTTTGGACACACCTTTGCACAGTCGCCAAGTCCCAGACAGCCAAAGGAGCACTGCCCTTTTGAGCCGAAAATCTGTTTTGCGGCAGCACAGCTTGATATTCCTATATATTCAACCCTGTCCTGGGTTGCCGTGCAGTCGCCCGAGCAGCGTACAAAAGCGACCTGTTCTATCACATCTTCAAATTCAACGCCTAAAATCTGGCTGAGCTGCCGTGAAACCGAGTCGCCGCCCGGAACGCAGAGATTTGTTGCGGTTTTTGAGTCCTCCGCAAGAGCCTTTGCGTATCCGTCACAGCCTGCAAAACCGCACGCACCGCAGTTTGCACCGGGCAGACATTCCCTGATTTGCGGGATTTTTTCGTTTTCTTTTACGCCCATAAATTTGGAGGCGGCAACAAGCACAACGGCACAGATTAAGCCGATAATCACGACGGAGATTACGGCGGTCAGTATTTCGTTCATAAGTACACCTCCGTTACGCAAACAGGTTTTCTATAACGCCCGAAAATCCGAGAAAGGATAGCGAGGTTATTGAAGCCGCAACGAGTGTAATGGGAAGTCCCTGAAATGCTTTTGGAACATCGGCACCCTCAATTTTTGAGCGTACTCCCGAAAACATAACCATTGCAAGCAAAAATCCAACTCCGCTTCCGAATGAATTTACCATTGCTTCTGCAAAGGTGTAGCCCTCGTCAATGTTGAGAATCGTAACTCCGAGCACGGCACAGTTTGTCGTAATTAGGGGGAGATATACGCCGAGCGACTTGTGAAGCGATGGGATATACCGCTTGAGTATAATCTCAACAAGCTGTACGAGTGCGGCTATTACAAGTATAAATACGATTGTCTGCAAATATCCGAGACTGTTCGGGTCAAGCAGATATATTTGTATGGGCCATGTAACGGCTGTTGCAATAAGCATTACAAAAATTACGGCAATGCTCATTCCAACCGCCTGGTTGAGCTTTTTTGAAACGCTCAAAAACGGGCATATTCCCAAAAACTGTGACAGCACATAGTTGTTGATGAATACGGCGGACAGCATAATTATAATAAAGTTTGTCATTTTGCTTCCTCCTGTTCACCGTTTGATTTTCCGCAGATGTCAGCGGAGGGACAGCCGGCACATCCAAAGCTTTTCTTTGAGTTTTTGCCGTGCGATATTTTGTTTACAACGGCAATCAGTATGCCGAATACAAGAAATCCTCCCGGTGCCATCGTCATAATGGAAATACTGTTGTCGGAGAGGATTGGAATTTCAAAGCCCATCCAGCTTCCGTTTCCGAGTATCTCGCGGATTGACGACATCATAAAGAGTGCAAGCGTAAATCCCGCTCCCATTCCCAAAGCGTCGATTGCCGAGTCGATTACTTTGTTTTTGTTTGCAAACATTTCGGCTCTGCCGAGAATAATGCAGTTTACCACTATAAGAGGAAGATAAATTCCCAATGCTTCGTCAAGTGCGGGTGCAAACGCTTTGACAAGCATCTGTACCATCGTAACAAAACCTGCGATAAGGACGATGTAGCACGGAATACGCACCTTGTCGGGAATAATATTACGCAGTGCGGAAATTACAATGTTTGAGCAAAGCAAAACCGCCGTTGCCGCCGCACCCATTCCTATTGCACTTGAAACGCTTGTTGTGACCGCAAGGGTGGGGCAGGTTCCGAGCACAAGGACAAGAACAGGATTTTCTTTTATAAGTCCTTTAAGAAAATTTTGTCTTTTGTTCACTTAACTGCCTCCTTTGCAATATCATACGCCTCAAACGCAGCCTCAACGGCACTTTTGTAGGCGTTTGAAGAAATTGTCGCTCCCGAAATAGCGTCAACCTCGCTCACGGAGTCCGAGGTTTTGCCTGAATATTGGCTTTTGTACGGATCTTCGGTGATTTTTGATCCGAGTCCGCTGGTTTCGGAGTGTGAGAGCGTTTTGCACTGTTCTACCTTGCCGTCGGATTTTATTCCGCAAATCAGTTTAATATCGCCGCCGTAACCCTTTGCCGTCATCATAAACACATAGCCTGCACCGTTTTCTGCACGGTAAGCGTCCGTTACGCTTTCGGGAATATTTTTAAGTGTGAGCTTTTCAAAGCTGTCGGCTTCCTTCAAAACCTCCGACATTGCCTGTTCGGTTTTCGCCTGTTCTGCCTTTGCTATTATCGGTGATGTCACGGTGTTGACATATGCAAGCAGTGCCGTTACAACAAGACATATTAAAACAAGCACCAAAACGGGCTTTATCATTTCCGAAAATGTGTTTTTCATCGCCCGTCACCTCCTGTAAGAGGTTTTGGCTGTGTAAGCCTTGAAATATAGGGTGTAAAAATATTCATCAGCAATATTGAGTACGACACGCCCTCAGGAGAAGCACCCCAGAATCTTATCAGAACCGTAACAAGTCCGCAGCCTATGCCGAAAATTATCTTGCCCCATTTTGTGCAGGGGGTAGTTGCGTAGTCGGTAGCCATAAAGAAAGCACCGATTACAAGTCCGCCCGACATAAGCTGGTAAAGAGGAGCTTTGTCAAAAATAAGCGACATTATAAGCACAGTGCCGATAAATGCAACAGGTGTGTGCCATGTTATTACTTTTCTTGCGATAAGGTAAATTCCGCCCGCAAGCAGTGCGATTATGCAGGTTTCGCCCAGACATCCGCCGTGAAGCCCGAAAAGCATCTCGGTGTAGGATGGCAGTGCTTCAAGATTTCCGCCCGACATAAGGGCAAGCGGAGTTGCACTCGATACGCCGTCGGGAAAAGTCCAAGAGGTCATTGTTCCCGAAAAGGCGATGAGCATGACGATTCTTGCCGTGATTGCGGGATTTGCAAAGTTTTGACCTATGCCCCCGAAGAGCTGTTTTACAACTACTATTGCAAACAGGCTTCCGAATGCCGCCTGCCACAGCGGAATTGAAACAGGCAGGTTGTAGGCGAGCAAAACTCCCGTCACGACCGCCGAAAGGTCAAAGACAGTATTGTCTTTTTTGCAGATTTTTTCAAACGCCCACTCGGACACTACGCATACCAAAACGCATACGCCTATAACCAAAAGCGACCTCAGACCGAAGATGATAACCGACGCAACGCCTGCGGGAAGCAGGGCGATCAGCACATCACGCATAATTTTCTGCGTAGTTCTCGGTGATGTAATATGGGGCGAAGCAGAGGAAATAAGCTTATTCATTTTTGCCCTCCTTTGATGCCTTTTGTTGTGATAAATATTTGTTAAGCCTTGCCTTGGCAAGCTTGTTGTTCTGTACAATAGGTCTCTTTGCAGGACACACATAAGCACAGCAGCCGCATTCCATGCACAAATCGGCGTGTTGTTTTTTCAGTTCCTCGTCAAGCCCCAGCTTTAAAGCCTTGGAAATTGCCCTTGGGTCAAGCCTTAAAGGACAGTTGTTTACGCACTCTCCGCAGTTAATGCAGGCTGAAGCTTTGGGCGGTCTTGCGTCTTTTTCGTACATTGCGATAACGGCGTTTGTCATTTTGAGCACGGGTAAGTCAAGCGACGGTACTGCTATTCCCATCATCGGCCCTCCGTAAAGCACTTTTTTCGGTTCCGCCTTAAAGCCTCCGCAAAAATCAAACAGACTTTGGATGGGTGTGCCGATGGGGGCAATTACATTTTTAGGCTCTTTTACACAGCTGCCGTCAACGGTGACGCATTTTTCCGTAAGCGGCATACCTGTTTCAATATATTCTGCGATGCAGGCAAGCGTGGTGCAGTTTAAAACGATCGTACCGACATCAAGCGGAAGTCCTCCCTTTGGAATAAGTCTGCCTGTTGTGTTGTAAACAAGCACCTTTTCGCCGCCCTGCGGATAAATGGATGGCAGTACCATGACGATAACGCCGTTTTTGATGTCTGCTATCTCCTGCATTTTTTGAATACACGGCTTTTTGTTGTTTTCTATTCCGATAATGATATGTTTTGCACCGAGATATTTTTGAATTAGGTCAATGCCCTTTGAAATGTACTCTGCTTTGTCAAGCATTGTGCGTGTGTCGGAGGTTATGTACGGCTCACATTCCGCCGCATTGATTATAACCGTGTCAACGGCTGACAAATCTTTTATATTAAGCTTTACAAAGGTCGGAAATCCCGCACCGCCGAGGCCGACAACGCCGCTGTTTTTGACTGCTTCTATGAAGCTTTCAAAATCTGTAACAACGGGCGGTTTTACATCTTCGCACAGCTCCTGCAAGCCGTCGGTTTCTATAACGGCGGCGGTTATTTTTGCCGATCCCGTCATAGTAATTTCATCTGTCCTTTTTACCGTTCCCGACACGCTTGAGTGTACAGGAGAGCTTATAAAGCCGTCGGGCAAACCGATTATCTGCCCCACTTTAACATGATCTCCCGCTTTCACCGAAAGCTTGCAGGGTTTTCCGATGTGCATAGACATCGGTATTGTCACGGTTTTGGGCAGAGGTATTCTCTGCGGCACGCTGTTTGCCGTGTTCTTTCGGTGAGGAACCTTTATACCTTTTAATCTCATCTGTTCGTATCCTCCGTTTGTTTATGTGTTAAGCTGTTTGCTGATTTGTTTTTGAAGTCTTTTAAGCACAAGCTGTGCACACAGTCCCGTAAACGCTCCCGCAATAATTCCCGAAGCCGCAAGCACGGGAAAGTAATACATAAGCTGTGGCGTCTGTGTAATTAAAACCGCTGTCAAAAGCTGTCCGAAATTGTGGGTGACGGCACAAAGCACGCTCAAAACCCAGAGCTGATTGAGCGGGAAAAAGCGTTTTAAAAGTATCATAAGCAAAAACGAAAGCAGTCCTCCCGCCAAGCTGTATAAAAAAGAAACGAGCTGTCCCGTGAATATGCTTCCGATTGTGATTCTTAGTATCAGCAAAGCAAAAGCATACGGCACTCCTATGCTGTACAGCGTAAAGAGAGTAAAAATATTCGCAATCCCGAGCTTTACTCCGTATATAGGAGTAAGAGGGGGGATTGACGCCTCAATAACAAATGATACAAGTGCAAGGGCGGTTAAGACCGAAGTAAAAATTATCTTTTTGGTTTTCATATTACCTCCCCGTCACTGCGTCCGCAGAGGTCGAATTATCTTCAAACTTTATTACTATTTTATTTGGCAGACAAACTATGGGAGAAGCGGAGCTTTCGAGTTCTCCGTGTTTTACGCAGAGCTTGTCGGGACAGTCTGCACTTTTCATTTTAATATGACCGTGCGACACAAGGATTACATTGTCGCCGTATTCGCCCGACAGGGTAATTTCCTCAGACTGCGTCACGCTTGAAAGGTCTATTTGTCTTACCAATACTCCGTCCTGATATATACCTATTGTTTTTGTCGACGACGAAAAAGCCGAAAAGTACATCCATAAGCCCACGCACAGTACACAGGTGAGTAAAAAAACAATTATCCATGTTCGGTTTTTCATTTAAATTACCTCGAAGCTCCTCTCCGATGAAAATTTGTTTTTGAGGTTGTCGGTGACATAAATTTTGTTGCCATCCGTAACAAAAACCGCGCCGAAAAGTGGGCTGTTATCAACATACAGCTTTTTTGATTTTTCAAGCCCCATAACAAAAAGTGCCGTTGAAAGAGCGTCGGCAAGCGTGTCGTCCTGTGATACAACGGTGACGGATTTTAATCCGCTTTTTGCAGGGTATCCCGTTTCAGTATCAATTATATGATGATAAATTTGTCCGTTTTCTTCAAAATAACGCTGGTAGCCTCCCGATGTTACAACTGCACTGTCGCTGATTTTGAGTGTGCCCGCCTGCTTTGTGCTGTCGTGGGGATCGCAGATTGCAACGCTCCAGTCTGAACCGTCGGGTTTTGAGCCTACGGCACGGACATTTCCGCCCAGCGATATGAGTGCCGAAGACACCCCGTTTTCTTTCAGCACTCGGCACGCTTCGCCCGACGCATAGCCTTTGGCGACTGCTCCGAGGTCGAGAGAAGTATTATCATCAAGGGTTACTGTGTTTTTGTCAATTTTTATATGCTCTGTACCGACTCCCTTGAGGGCTTTTTCAATCTCATCTTGTGAGGGAACCTTGTTTTCAAGTCCCGAATAAAATCCCCACGCTCTCATAAGAGGTTCGCAGGTGATGTCAAATCGGTTGTCGGTAAGGCTTGAAATTTCTTTTGAACGCTTTATAACGCTGAGTGTGTCGGAGGAAACGCTTATTGATTTTTCGCAGTTTAGTTTGTATATTTCGCTTTCCTCGTTTTGAACGGAAAGCAGATTGTCAAGTTCATATATCTTGTCCTGTGCCGCAAACACCGCATTTTCGCTGTTATTTCCGTAGGCGGTAATCGTCATAACCGTGTCCATTGCGAAAAATTCACTGCTATGCACAGAATCTATGTCACAGCCGATCGACAAAATCACCGTAACGGCGGCAATAAAAATACACAATAAACGCAAAAATTTCAAATAATCAAACCCTTATCAGACACTATTTAGTCCATTATACAGCAAATTTTCAAAATAGCCAATATTATTTTTAAAAAATACAAAATTTTATTGAATTTTATAAGATAAGTGTTAAAAAACAAAAAGGACGCAATTTTCTGCGTCCTCGGTTAATTTTTGTAAGCCAAACGGCAAAGAAGTTTGCCGCAAGCTTTAGGTTTATAATCTTTATATTTAAAATTATTTATTTGTTATTTGTCCAAAACTTTGTCAAGCTTTTCTACTATATCGCATACGATTTCGTATGAGCCGCCCGTCGCTGTCGACGAAAGCAGGGCGTATATATTTTCCTCAAACTTTTCGGGCAGTATTTTGCATGTGCTTTTGCACAGGGATACAAGCCGTTTTTCTCCGGGATGCGTCTGCCTGTTGAGTGCGAAGATAATATCAAAATAGCTTTCAAGAAACGCAGTTATTCTGTGATTAACGCTTACAAGGTCTCCTCGCTGCTGCACCTTTTTTATCTGCATATCATATGAGGGGAGCTTGCCGCTTAAAAGATTTCTGTTGTTTTCGATAATATTTTTTCTCAGCTTTTCGGGGTAGGGGATGTCATATTTCTTTTGAAGTGCCGAAAAATTTCCCGTTTTGTCAAAAAGCACTTTGCTGTTTTTAAAATTATGCCAAAAGCAGGTGGTATAGCCGTTAAAAGGTTTTCCCTCCTCGACCACAAGTTTTAAATATTTTGAAAACACATCTGTATTGCGGTAGATAATATCAAGCCCCACGCCGTTTTTCATTATACAGTTGTCCTCAAGCTCCCAGTAATGGTTGCCGATTTCCGCCGTGCTGCAAAACGGCATAACGGTTTTACGCTTTGTTTCGTTGTCAAGCTCTGAGTTTAGATAAACATAAATATCATAATCGGAGTTTTGGTCATTTGTGCCGGTTGAGCGAGAGCCGCCGAGCACCACAGCGTCGGTTTGTTTAAGACTCTCAAATGCAGAAATAATTGAATTAAAATTATCATTATCGGTATATTTAGTCATAAAACAACCTCCCGTTATATCCATTTAATTATATCATTTGTAAAGTATGCATATCAACGCTATATTTTTTAAAATTATGGTATTTTATTATTAAATGATTGATTTTTGACTGTTTATTTGGTACTATATCTATATAAATCAATGCTGAATGCTTGCGTTTATTTGCGAAAGGAGAACGGCATATGAAAAAGAATGACTACGGCGATGACTTTGAATTTCAAAGAAACAGCGGATCATCGTATGGCGATGATTTTGATAATTTTGATGTTGACGGTGCAGGCACGCCGAACCGTGCAATATATACCGAGGCGGATGATAAAGGCTCGCAGTTAACAGATGACGACGATTACGGTGATAATTTTGATTCGCAGACGGGTCAAGACAACGAAGAAAATTCCTATGACGACGACTACGAAAACAGCCGGGAAGAATATTACATAAACACTACCCCGAACGACCGCAAAAATAGCAACAATATAAATAAGAGCAAAAAGAAAAACGGCTCAAATAAGAAAGTATCGGTTATTTTGGCTGTTTTGGCAGTGCTTTGCCTTGCTGCGGCGGTAATTTTTGCGGTGTCGCAGTGTTCGGGTGAGGGCGGCGACTCAAAGGCAACGACTGCTCCGTCCACAAAGGCATCCACAGCGGCTCAAACAACGCAGCCGCAGTATTATGAAACAGAAGTTTACACTGAGTATGTTGAAACGGAGGCACCTACGCAGGTTTATACAGAAGAACCCACAGAGGTTTATACAGAACCTACAACACAGGCACCTGAAACTCAGGCTCCCACTCAAACCCAGCCTGTTATCACCGAGCCGCAAACAGAGGAGCCGGAAACTACACAAATACAGCAAACTACGGAATCACCCGTTGTATAAAGAAAATATAATTAAATTATGAAAAGAGGATAAAAATGGGATGTAATCACGATTGTTCATCGTGCTCTTCAAACTGCAAGGAAAACAGTCAGAACGATTTGCACGAGGAACTTAACAAGTACAGCAAAGTAAAAAAGGTTATCGGCGTAGTGTCGGGAAAGGGCGGAGTAGGAAAAAGCCTTGTCACCTCGATGCTTGCCGTAACAATGAACAGGATGGGCAAAAGAACGGCTGTTCTTGACGCCGATATAACAGGTCCGTCGATACCCAAGGCGTTTGGCCGCACGCAAAGATGCATGGGCAGTGACGAGGGGATTATACCCGTTGTGACCGAAACCGGAATTAAAATAATGTCAATTAATCTCCTGCTTGAAAATGAAACCGATCCCGTTGTGTGGCGTGCTCCTATGATTACGGGAACGGTTAAGCAGTTTTGGACGGATGTTGTTTGGGGCGATGTAGATTATATGTTTGTGGATATGCCGCCCGGAACGGGAGATGTTGTGCTGACGGTATTCCAGAGTATTCCGCTTGACGGAATAGTGGTTGTGGCTTCTCCACAGGAACTTGTGGGAATGATTGTTGAAAAGGCGGTAAAAATGGCGGAGATGATGAATGTTCCCATACTCGGTCTTGTTGAAAATATGAGCTACTTTGCCTGCCCCGACTGCGGCAAAAAATTCTCGCTGTTCGGTGAAAGCCATATTGATGAAATTGCTGAAAAATACGGCACAAAGGTGCTTGCAAAGCTTCCTATCGACCCCGAACTTGCAAAGCGTGTGGACGAAGGACGGATAGAGTCGTTTGAGGGCTGTTATCTTGACGAAGCGGCAGAAGTCCTTGAAAATAATACTTAAAATCAGCGGTAACGGATTATGAAAGATAAAATCTTTATAAAAGGCACGGTTTATATTATTGCTTCAGGAGTTTTGGGTGCTGTTGTCGGAGCACTCGTGTGGTTGTTTTTAAGAGCGGTATCGCTTGCCACTGAATTTGTTTGGGATTTTATTCCCGAAAGTTTTGATGTGCCTTGTTACACGATAATTGTCTGTTTAATCGGTGCGGTGATTATAGGTGTTTTAAGGCTTGCGTTCGGTAACTATCCCGAAACCATGGAGGAGGTTATGGGGAGGGTAAAGCGTGACGGCAAATATCCGTACGATAAAATCTTTGCCATGATGCTTTGTGCCTTTGTACCTCTGGTTTTCGGCGGAAGCTTAGGTCCCGAGGCAGGTCTGACAGGCGTTGCCGTAGGACTGTGTTACTGGGTGGGCGACAGGCTGAAGCTTGTGGGCAAAAGCCTTAAAAATTTTTCAACGCTCGGAATAAATGCCGCTTTAGGCGTTATTTTCGGATCGCCTCTGTTCGGATTGGCGGCGGAAATCGAGCCTGATTCCGATGGCGGGGAAGATTTTATTATGCCCAAAAAGTTTGATGTTTTCTCAAAAGTCATTGCTGCCTTAGGCGGTTTGTGTGCGTATTTTCTGCTCGGTCAGTTCTTCGGAAGTGCAATGGCATTTACTATCCTTACCGCGGATAAAATAACAAACTACGACAGACTTATGGGTATTCCGTTTATTTTAATCGGCATTTTCTTCGGAATGCTCTATGTCCTTTTTCGCAAGATTGCGGCACTGTTGTTCGGAAAGCTTAAAAAGACAAGATTTTTATCCTTTGTTTCTGTGATTTTGGGCGGCTTGATTCTCGGAATAATGGGAACGCTTCTGCCTATGACGATGTTTTCGGGCGAGGAGCAGATGTCACAGCTTGCACAAAGCTACACGCAGTTTGCTCCGGGGGTGCTTATATTGCTTGGTACGGCAAAGCTGCTTGTGACAAACTGCTGTATTTATTCCGGCTGGAAAGGCGGAAACTTTTTTCCTATGATTTTCAGCGGTGTTGCCGTAGGCTACGGATTTTCAATGCTGTTTGAAACAGGTGCGGCTATGACGGTTGCAACGATTACTGCTGCTTTGCTCGCAGTCAATCTGCGTAAGCCCGTTGCTGTTTCTCTTTTGTTGTTGCTTTGCTTCCCCGTCAGGGTAATTCCCTGGATGATACTTGCAAGCTTTGCGGCGGCAAACCTGCCCTTGCCGAAATTTTTGTTACTTCCCGAACAGCTCGAAGAGCTTAAAAAGAAAAAGGCTGAAAAGGATAATAAAGTTAAATAAATTAAAACGGCTGTTTCAACACAAAATCGGTTGAAACAGCCGTTATCTTTTGTTTTGGTGTCCGAATAAATCAGCTCAGCGACTTTATAAGTCCGCCCTTTTTAATGATGTTCTGAATAAACTCGGGGAAAGGCTCAGCCTGATAGGTTTTGCCTGTTGTTTCGTCGGTGATTACGCCCGTGTTAAAGTCGACGGAAACGACATCACCCGACTTGATTTCCTTTGCCGCTTCTTCGCACTCGAGAATCGGAAGTCCGATGTTGATTGCGTTGCGGTAAAAAATTCGTGCAAAGGTTGACGCGATTACGCAGGATATTCCGCTCGCCTTGATTGCGATAGGTGCGTGCTCACGGGATGAGCCGCAGCCGAAATTCTTTTCGGCTACCATGATGTCGCCCTCTTTTACCTTATTAACAAAATCTTTGTCGATGTCCTCCATGCAGTGAGCGGCAAGCTCTTTGTGTGAGGCAGTGTTAAGATATCGAGCAGGGATAATTACATCGGTATCAACATTGTCGCCGAATTTATGGACAGTACCTTTAGCATTCATATTTAGCACCTTACCTTTCTTAACCTAACTTTTCAGGGTCTGTTATATAGCCTGTTACTGCACTTGCAGCCGCAACGGCAGGGCTTGCAAGATATACTTCGCTGTCAACATGACCCATTCTGCCGACGAAATTACGGTTGGTAGTTGAAATTGCACGCTCGCCTGCCGCAAGAATGCCCATGTGACCGCCGAGACACGGTCCGCAGGTAGGAGTTGAAACAACTGCACCTGCTTCTACAAATATGTCAAAAAGTCCCTCGTGCATAGCCTGAAGCCAGATTTTTTGTGTGCCTGGGATAATTATGCATCTTACATTTTTTGCGATTTTTCTTCCCTTAAAAATATCGGCAGCGGCACGCAAATCGGAAATTCTGCCGTTTGTACATGATCCGATAACGCACTGGTCGATTTTTACTTCCTTTTCGCCGATTTCATCAACCGTTCTTGTGTTTTCGGGAAGATGCGGGAAAGCGACAGTAGGTCTGAGCGCACTTAAGTCTATTGTGTACTCTTCGTCATATACAGCGTCCTCGTCTGCCGTGTATTCAACGGGTGTGCCCTGATATCTGCCGTTGCAGTATTCACGGGTAACATCGTCAACGGGGAAGATGCCGTTTTTTGCTCCTGCCTCGATAGCCATATTGGCAATGCAGAGGCGGTCGTCAATATTGAGGTACTTGATTCCCTCTCCCGTAAACTCCATTGACTTGTAGAGTGCTCCGTCAACGCCGATTTTGCCGATGATATGCAAAATCACATCCTTGCCGCTTACATAGCCCTGCGGCTTGCCGATTAAATTAAACTTAATTGCAGAGGGAACCTTAAACCAAGCCTTGCCGCTTATCATTCCTGCCGCCATATCGGTTGAGCCGACGCCCGTTGAAAAAGCTCCGAGTGCACCGTAGGTGCAGGTGTGGGAGTCTGCTCCGATACAAAGACATCCGGGACCTACAAGTCCTTTTTCGGGGAGGAGGGCATGCTCTATGCCCATTTGACCTACATCCATATAATTTTTGATATCGTATTTATCAGCAAACTGTCTAACCTGTTTAACCTGAGTGGCAGCCTTAATGTCCTTGTTCGGTGTAAAGTGGTCCATAATCATTGCGATTTTTGTGTTGTCAAAAACCGAGTTTGCACCGTTTTCTTCAAAAACATTGATTGCAACAGGAGATGTTACATCGTTGCCGAGAACCATATCCAGCTTTGCTTCAATAAGCTGACCTGCCTTAACCTCGTCAAGACCTGCGTGAGCCGCGAGGATTTTTTGTGACATGGTCATACCCATAAATATCACTCCTTATAATTTATATCAATAAGTATATTTTCACTTTACAATTATGGCATATTATATAAAAAAAGATTGTAAATTACTTTACAATCTTTTTAAAATATTAATATTTAGGTATGGGCGGATAACGACACAAAGGCTTTTATTTTGCGACAACTCGTTTGCCTCTCCATGTTCCCTTTTTCCATCTTATAAACACAACGATGCCTCTGAAAATTTCATCAGCCGCCATTCCTATCCAAACGCCTGCAAGTCCCATTCCCAAAACGATGCCGAGTATATATGCAATAAGAACGCTCAAGCCCCACATTGAAAATATTGCGAGCATCGTCGGAAATTTTACATCTCCCGAAGCTTTCATACTGTTGATAATAACAATGTTTGTGGTGCGTCCGAACTCAAGGAAGACTGCTATGAGCATTACGGTTGAGCCCAGTGCGGCAACATTTGCGTCGCTTGAAAACAGCGAAAAAGTGAAAGGTGCCGCAAGCCAGTTAATTACTGCCACCGATATGGATATAATAAGACTGAACCGCAGAGTTTTCATAACCCGCCTGTAGGCAAAATCGTAGTTTCCGGCACCTACGCTGTGTCCCACTATGATTTGCGTTGCGGTTGCTGCCGCCAATGCTATCATATAAGTAAACATTGAAAGCATATTTGCATATATTTTAGTGTTTATGGCAATTATACCCATAGTATTTACAAATGCAGTTATTACAAGCTGTGAAAAGTTGTAGGAAATATTTTCGCCTGCGGTCGGAATACCGAGCTTTAAAAGTCTTTTGAGTATGTCAAGCGGGAACGGAATAAAGTATTTTATGCCTATTCTGCCCTTTATTACTTTGTAAAAGTAAATTATTGCGGCAACCAGTGCAACAACTCTGCTTATACAAGTGGAAACGGCAACACCGGACGCTCCGAGATTAAGGTCCTGAAGCGGACCGTAGAGGAACATATAGTTACCGCAGATATTTAAGATGTTCATTGCAAAGGCAATTATCATACCGTAAACTGTTTTGCCGTGGCTTGAGAAAATCTGATTAAATGCATTAAGAAGAGCCTGTGTGAAAATTGTTCCGCCTACTATTTTCATATACATATCAGCGTCGCTCATCATCTCTGAGGGCACCTGCATTGCAGCAAGGAGCGGACGGCTGAATAAAAATACTATAAGGCTTATTACTCCGCTTAAAACAAGGTTAAATGCAAATGCTACGGTGTAAATTTTGTTCATTTCTTCCTTTTTGTCCGCACCCAGATACTGACTGACCATAATGCCCGTCGCACTTGAAATTACGGTAAACGCAAGCGTCAAAAATCCGATAATCGAGTTTGCATTGCCGATAGCTCCCACTGCGGTTTCACTGTAGTTTGAGAGCATTACGGTATCAACATAGCCGAGTGCTATTCCCAAAAGAGATTGAAAAAATATCGGCCAAGCAAGGCTTATAACGCTTCTTTCAATTATGGGCGTGTTTTTGTTGCTGTTTTGCTTTGATAATATCTGCATATTGTCTTCCCCCTGAAAAAGTGTAAAAGTACGGCACGGATAAACAGATGTTGACCGAAATACGATACAGTTGTATAATGTGATAAACTAATATTTGAAAGGATTTTTTTATGAATATATGCGTGTTTGGCTCTTCAAGCGAGCTGATTGACAAAGAATTTCTTGATACCGCCGAAGAACTCGGCAAAGAACTTGTAAAAAAAGGACACGGCGTTGTGTTCGGAGCGGGAAAATACGGAGTTATGGGAGCAGTTGCCCGCGGAGTTACGGCGGAAAACGGCAAACTTATAGGAGTAAGTCCCGAATTTTTTACCGAAATTGATGTTTTATACGATAAATGCACTGAGCTTATTTTTACCGAAACTATGCGTGAACGCAAGGGAATTATGGAGGATAAAGCCGACGCATTTATAATATGTCCCGGTTCAATGGGCACATTTGAAGAATTTTTTGAGGTGCTGACGCTCAAACAGCTTAAACGCCATACAAAACCGATTATAATATACAATGTCAAGGGTTACTACGACCCGATGTTTGCAATGTTTGAAAATGCAATTAACAATAATTTCATGACAAGCGACAGCAAAGGACTTTACTCTGTGGCAAATACCCTTGATGAAGTGTTCAGTCAGCTTGAGGAATATGTTCCTTTTTCATATGATAAGTATGCGTTCGTATCAAAGGGAGATGAGAATAATGGCTGACAGGTGTGAAATGTGTGCTCACTATGTAAGTGATGATGAGTACGGCGATTATTGCAGTATAAGCCTTGATGAGGACGAAATGGAGCGGTTCCTTACGCAAAGTGTTACGCAGTGCCACTATTTTCAGTTGTATGATGAATATAAGATTGTAAACAAGCAGATTTAATGCTGTTTTTACAAGATTATTCTGTTTTAGGGGACACATTTATGTGTCCCTCTTTTTTTTACTTTATAGGAAATTGCTCGAAAACGGTCGGGCAAAGAAGGTTTGATAATATTAACCTGTCTGCTCGAATTGCGTGTCGAGGCATTCGACTTTTTTATTTGTGTTAAGTCTTAAAATTGTCTTTTGATATTATTATAACCGTTTAAAAATCCCTTTCAAGGGATTTTTTTTGTATTATATGGTTGTATTTATACTTTGTGAAAAATATGTTTCTATTTTTGAAAACAGGATTTACCGCAGATGCTTTTCTTGAATTGTTGTTTTGCACAAAATGAATTGAAAAATTTTGTACACGCATACAAAAAAAATGTGAATAGCGTACAAATCATTGACTTTTATATGGATTTAATATAAAATTATCCATATGAGAGGGTGAGTTTGTATAAAATACGCAATACTGTCTTTCCCTTTTTTAAGTAATTTTTTTAGGAGTGTTAATAATGGGCTTTTTTAGCAAGCTTGCTGACGGAATCGTCAGTGAAAAGGTTCCGTTTAAAAGGCGTAAAAGGCTCATAATTTTTGTAGCCCTTATTACTCTGCTTTCAATGACCACATCGACGGTTGCGTGGTTTTCGATAAATACATTTGCAGGCGTAGATAATCTTGATATAAAAATCAGTATGAGTGCCCAGCTCAAGGTTGCAATGGAGGACTACGGCACGGATCTTGAAAGATATGGCAAGGTTATTACAAACGAAATGATCGACAGTTACCTCGGTCGGTTTGATACAAGCCTTGAAGATACGGTGCTTGACCCCGTTACAACTACAGACGGTACAAGCTTTACAAATCAGCGGGGAGCTGAGAGGGAGCCGAATAACCGTTCTTACCTTGAGTTTGAGTGCTATTTTATTGCCACCGAGGATATGTGGGTTCACCTTACCACAGAAAGTACCGAACAGGGAAATGACGACGGCACAAAAGTAACCACGACTTCGACAGGACCTCAGGCTGATGTTGTAAACTGTACAAGGGTCGACTTTTCTACCGAGGCAAACGGTACGGCTATTTATGAGCCTAACAAGAGTACTCCGGTAAACGGTCAGGTTACATTTGACCTTCCGGCAGGTGAAATGCAATATGCAGACAACACAAGAATTTTTCATCTTGAACAGCTTACCCCCACCAAAGTGACGGTAAGACTTTGGATTGACGGAGAGGATCCGCAGTGCGATGACGATGTTCAGGACGCACAACTCGGCGTACAGCTCGGCTTTATCGGCTGTGACGAAAACAATATTCCGATTTCGTAATCAGCAAAACTCGTTTTATGCGGACCGAAAGGTTTGCGTATCACGATTTGAAAATAAAAACCCACGGAGTGATCAAATTGTTCGGAAAAAACAAACCTAAAATTGAACAGCCTATTACTCCTGAGGAGTTAAGCCGATTAAACGATAAAAAAATATCGGATGCCGAAATTGAGCATCTTCATGTAAGAAACGATTCAATCGAAATTGTAAAATACAAAAAACGCAGAAAAATTTTGAGCATTATTCTGAGCGTGTGCCTGATAGTTTTGCTGATTCTGTTTTTTGTTTCAATGCTTGTAACCCAATGGGGCGACCTTATTATAAAAGTGGATTCCCCTGCCGCAAAAAAGGGTATTGTACTTAGCGAAGACCCCGAGTTTAAGACGATGGGCGTTTCGCTGTCGGCAAAGCAGGCTGACGATGTTACAAACATTACATATTCGTGGCTGCCTGTTGACCTTGATACGAGTGAAAACGGCGAACATAACGGCGATAATTATGTTGCCTACACTTTTTACTGCAAAAACAACGGTCAGGAAACGCTTGACTATGACGCATTGCTTGAAATTACGGGTGCCGCAAAATCTGCCGATGAGGCGGTAAGAGTAATGGTTTACAAAAACGGTGAGCCGTCAATTTACGGCAAGGGCAAATACAACGACAGAAACACCGCTGAGACCGACTGTACAAAGTTTAATACTGACACAGAAGTAATGACAACTGCAACAGAAGATTTCAAGGTTGACGATGTTGACAAGTACACTGTTGTTATATGGATAGAGGGTAATGATCCCGAGTGTATTGACGATATAAGAAACGGTCACATAAGAATGAGAATGCTGTTCAGTGTTCGTGACGAAGAAACAACTGCCCCTGCAAACTGATAACGATATTAAGTGCAAACGCACTGATATAAAAAACATCCCTATGGTGTTTTAGGGACAAAAATCAATTTTAGGAGGAATTTCTCAATGAAAACAACATCAAGAAAGAGATTATTAGTCTCTTCCGTAGCAATGCTCCTCGTGGCAATGCTCGCACTCGGAACAGCTACATACGCATGGTTCACATCTAACACAACTGCTACCGCAAGCGGTATCAATGTTAAGACAATTAAGTCTTCTGAACTTCAGATTTCTAAGAGTGACAAGGATTGGGATACACAGATTGATTACGGCGTAGCTAACAAGACATTTATTCCTGCTTCTACAGCAAACGGTACAGCTTGGTTTACAGCTAACGCAGAAGACAGAACAAGCTTTGAAAAGCCGGTTGACGAGCAGTTCTCTTCAATTACTGACGGTGCTAACTACTACTTTGCTGAGCAGCTCAATGTTCGTAACGCAGGTCAGGCTGATGTAGAGAATGTAACAATCAGCATTTCCGGTATTAACAACGATTACATCCGTGTAGCAGTTGTTGAGGCTAACGACTCCGGCCTTGGAACAGGCGACTTCACAGCTTCTGTATACGACAACGCAGGTGCTGCATATGACGCTGCAAGTGCTGCTGATTCTACAACAAAAATTACACCCAGCACTAACTACACAATCAATGTAGGTACTTTGGCAGGCGGCGAGACTGCTGATGCAGGCGAAGCTAAATACTACAACATCTATGTATGGTTTGAAGGTCAGGATGCACAGTGCGTTGACGCTAACGCAGGTCAGAGCGTTGATATTGATTTCACAGTAACAGGTGATACAGTAGATCAGCTTGGCTGATTATATTAATTGATGCAAAAATCTTAAATTAGTTGGAGACCCCCTATGAGCAGAGCGTTAAAAAGAATAGTAAACATAATAATTGACATTATTGTTGTATTAATTCTGATAGTGTCGGTTTTGGTAGTGACACTGTCGTTAACATCAAAGTCATCTGGGGTCCCCAACATTTTCGGAGTTGCACCCTTAAGTGTTCAGACAGGTTCAATGAAAGATACTCTTAATGAGGGCGATCTCATTTTTGCAAAGGTTACTGATTATACCGAAGAATATCAAAAAGGTGATATTGTGACCTTTCCTATTGAGATAGACGGTGAAACTGTTTTGAATACCCACCGCATTGTTGAGGTTATAGAGGATGATAACATAACCTATTACAGGACACAGGGCGACAATCCCGAAACTAACCCCGAACCCGATACCGCGCTTCAAACCTCGTCGTCGATCGTGGCAAAGTACACAGGTGTGAAGTTTGCGGGATTGGGCAGTGCGTTGAGCTTTATCAGAACACAGCTTGGATTTTTCCTCTGCGTTTTGCTGCCCATGATAATTTTCTTTATATATGAGGCTATAAGAGTTGTTATCAACATAATTGCCTACAGTAAAGAAAAGGCTATTGAAGAAGCAAAAACGGCTGTTAACAGCACGGAACTTACCGAAGAGCAAAAGAAACAGGCTATTGAGGAGTATCTTGCTTCTCTCGGTGAAAATCAGAGTAAACAGAGAGGAAATGAGTCTTTGGTACAAACACCTGCCGAGGACGATAATTCCGAGAGTGATGTTTAGAGCTTACTTTTAACAAATTTGTCCCTATACACATAGGTGTATTATAGTAACCGAGTATTTCTTTTCCGTTTTACACGGAAAAGAAATATTGTGTTGCTAAACGCGTAATTTATTATTTTTGGGGCGGATAAGTTTAATTTCCGCATATTAACATTTTGGATGCACCGGAATGCATCAAGGTAGATTTTTTTAAGGAGACGAAGTACCGTGGATACAGTATTTGGATTTCTGTTTGAATTTCTCGGTCAGTTTTTTGGCTCACTGTGGTCAATTATAACAGGCTTGTTTACAGGAATAGGAGAAGCATTTAATTTTCCTGCCTATGTCAACATAATAAACGGCTATACCACAGAGCTCGGAGGACTTGCCTGGGGTATTGCAATTCTTGCAATAGTGCTTCTCGCTGCGGTGCTTGCACTTATAGTATGGCTTATAATCGTCGCCGTAAAAAAGTTTATCCGTTCTCATCGCAGAAGAAAAGATACGGAATCTCTTGTTAAGGAGGTTCAGGCTCTCAACAAAGAAGTTATGAGATTAAATCTTGAAAAGGACAAAATCCTTTCAATGAAGGTTTCTCAAATCGGTCTTAATCCAAATGAGATTGCCGAACTTACCGGAGAGGAAATTGAGGCACTTAATAACGGCGAGGAAGAGGATGTTGAAGCAAACGGTTCCCGCTTCTACAAGCTTACCGAGATTGACGACCTTTGGTCAGAGTATGTTCCTCCTATTTATGACAACACGATAACATTGCCTGAGTTTTGTGACCGCTTCCGTCTGTTTGCGTGCTCACAGCTCGGACTTTACTACGATATTAAGATTATTCGTCTTTTTGTTGCGGCTTTTGCATCTACAAGACTTATCATACTTCAGGGTATTTCAGGTACAGGTAAAACCTCACTTCCGTATGCTTTTGGCAAGTTTGTAAACAATCCTGCAGTTATTGCTTCTGTTCAGCCGTCTTGGCGTGACCGAAGTGAGCTGTTCGGATACTTTAACGAATTTACCAAGAAGTATAATGAAACCGAGCTTTTGCGTGCGATGTACGAGGCTTCTTATAACGAGAATGTTTACACGGTAATCCTCGATGAGATGAACATTGCCCGTGTCGAGTACTATTTTGCAGAGATGCTTTCAATTCTTGAAATGCCGTCCCGTGACGAGTGGGTAGTAGATATTGTTCCAAACTCATGGTCAAACGATCCTAAGCACATTATAAACGGTCAGATAAAAATTCCGCCGAATATGTGGTATGTCGGCACAGCTAACAATGATGACTCTACCTTTGCTATTACGGATAAGGTATATGACCGTGCGATGCCGATTGAAATCAACACAAAGGGTGTTGCGTTTGAGGCACCGCTTACTGACTCGATTTACATAAACTACAAGCACTTTGAGGATTTGTTAAACGAGGCAAAGGCAAATAATGTTGTAACAAATGAGAGCATTAAAAAGATTCTATTGCTTGACGACTATGTTATTGAGCATTTTCGTATTGCGTTTGGTAACCGTATTGTGAAGCAGCTGCGTGATTTTGTTCCGGCATATGTCGGCTGCGGCGGCACAGAGGTTGACGGTCTTGATTATGTTCTTGCAAGAAAGGTGTTCAGAAAGTTTGAATCGCTGAACCTTTCATATATCCGAGATGAAATCGACGGTCTTTGTGCTTATATTGACGAGCTTTTCGGAGAAGAAAATATGAATGAAAGTAAAGATTACCTGCGTATGCTCAAAAAGCTTGTATAATTAGGCGAAATAGGGGCGAACTTTGTTCGCCCTTTAGTCGGTATTTGATTTGCATAGATGAAGGAGTAGCACCGTATGGCTGATTTCGGTAAATATTACAGGGCTTATATGTATATGCAGGAGCTTCTGAAAAGTGACTTTACTTACAACTACATAAATGAAAGCTTAAAGGACGCTGACAAGGGTGAAGATACTCTTGAGGGTAAAACTAACGAAAAGGTCATTGATATGGACTGGGTTGAGGCCATTGAGGAAACCTTGCCCTATATTCAGAAAGCTATTGACGAGCAGAGGCGTTTTATAAAGCAGGTTGAAAATGTCGTACGCATAGAGCTTGCAAAAAAAGTCGGTCCCGATTCTGTAAAGCATCTTTCTCAGCATACTAACTTTATTGCAAAAGTTGAGAACGATATGGTTACTCCGAATAAGATTTTAACAGTTGAGCGTGAGGAAAGCTTCGCAATTTATGAAAACCGCGTTCTTATGACTCTTATCCGCAAGGCACTTTGTTTTGTTGATGATAAGTACTCAAAGATGAAAGATGTTCCCAACGACAGCTACAACAATATTCAGATAAAAAGGCATGTTGAATTTCATGAAAAAAAGGTTGATTTCGTAATTAACTATGTAAACGAATCTCATGAAACGCTTGCAGACGATTTGGATGTTTTGGATGTTTCACAGCTTTCGGACTTTGACAGAATCAGAAGAATAAGGACAACGCTTAACGAGTTTTTAAACACTCAGTTAATGCGTGAAATTGCAAAAGAGCCGGAGGTTCGTCCCCCGATAACACAGACTAACCTGCTCAAGAAGAATCCCAACTTTAAAAAAGCGATGGATCTTTGGAATTTCCTTGACAGCTACAAGCGTAAGGGATTTGAGATAGTCGGTGAAACATATCAGGGAGATATGAGCAGCGATGTTCAGCAGGATATATACTTTGCTATGGGTTTTCAGCATTTTATGATGTCGATAGCTACGAACAAAGGCTTGCGTAATATTCTTCAGCAAAAATACGAAGAGGAGAACGCAAGGATCGCCGAGGAGCAGGCAAAACCCGAAAAAACCCGTGAGTCTGTTATGAAGGCTCAGATAGACGCTGTAAGAAAAGAGGAAATGGAAATCCGCCTGCGTGAAATTCGTGAGCGAGAAAAGAAAATCCTTGATTTAAACAATGAAATCAAAAACCTCAAGGTGACCCTTGAGCAAAAGGAACAGCAGATAATGACCCTGAAGGGTCAGGTTTCCGCACTTCAGGATGAAATAGCCGAGCTAAAAAAGGAGCTTAAGGAAACAAAGCTAAAGCTTCTTGAGGCTGAAAATGAGATAAAAGCTCTAAAAGAAGAAAATCAGGCACTCAAAGAAAAGATTGAGGAACTGAACAATACGATTGACAGCCTTAACAAGGAAATAGACAGACTAAACGAGCAAATAATTGTCCTTAATGACCGAATTCAGGTTCTTATCCAGGAAAATGCCCGTATGCAGTCTAAGATAAAAGAGCAGGAAAAGATTATTGAGGAGCAGACTGTAAGAATTGAGGGGCTTGAAGCACAAGTTGCAGAACAGCTTGCAAAAATTGCCGCTCTTACCGATAATCTTGCAAAATGCGAAGCGGAGATTGAGGAAAATCATAAGAAAATTACTTATCTTACGGACAAGACCGAATCTCTCACTAATATTCTTAATGTTGAGCGAAAAACAAATCAGGAACGCATCGCCAAGATGAATGCTGATTTTGAAGAAAAAACAAGAGCAGCAAAAGAGGCTCATGACGCAGAGGTTAAGTCGCTTAAACAGAAAATTGACGATGCTAATGCCGCTCACGCCAAGCATATTGCAGAGCTTAATGCGGAGTTTGCCGACAAAGCAAATGTGGCAGAGCAGAAGCGTTTGCAGGAGCTTGCTGAGAAGCAGTCAGAGCATGAAAAGCAAATTGAACAGATTAAGCAGGCAAATACTAATGCAGCCGCAGCTGTTGATGCAAAGCATGCTTCGGAAATCAGAAAAGTGCAAAAGTCTGTTGACAAGCGTGTGGACGCAGCCAAGAAGGCGGCTGAAAAGCAGTATATGTCAATGCTTAAGGAACTAAAGGCACAGCACGCAAAAGAGCTTGCCGATGCAAAACGCAAGGCAAGAGAAGAAGTAAGGCTTGCTAAGCAAAAGGCTAAGTCGGAGATAAGACTTATAAAACAAAAAGCAAGAAAAAATATGTTTACACAGGAAGAGCTTAACGATATAAATTGATTTTATTTTCAGAAAGGCAAACCGATGAGAAATTCGACTTCGCCCAACAGACACACGGGCAGAATGATTACCAAAAATTTAATAATTCTGCTTGTGCTTCTCGTTGTCGCATTTTTGTCGATGTGGGCGTGGTTTACAAACCGACAGTCTGCTGAAGCAGGCGGAATCAATTTAGAGTGCAAGGCTCCCGACGGAGTTGAAATTGCTGTTGTAGCTCCGGGTGAGATTCCGACGGAAGAGGACTTTCGGGAGGGCGGAATTTTAATTAAGGATCAGGCATTTTTAGAGGATTTTGAGTTGTCGGAGGTAACATCTGACGGAGTTAATTTTTACAAGCCTGCCCTTGTTCAGTCAAACGGTATGGCAAGCCCCGACCTTGATGCAGACTGGGATACTGCGGTTGCCAATGAGAGCTATTTAAGCTTTGACCTTTATATTCGTTCAGAATCAAGCCAGATTGTTTCACTTACAACAAACTCAAAGTTTACAGCTTTGTCGTCTGTGCTGACAGGAGAGAATGCAGGAAACAAAAGTGATTACGGTAATTTTTCAAAGGATTGCATTGTGGGAGCCTCAAGATTTTCTGTTGTAAACAGTGACGACGCAACAAGAGAAATGCTTTGGATACCTCGTCCGGATCTGTACTTCAGCTCACAGGGAACCCCATCGGTTACGGAAAATGTAACTGAAAACCAGTATGACGGAATAACCTATCGACACAATTATTATGAAGTAAACGGTGCGGTAAAGACGCTTAAAACAATGGATGACAGTCTTGTTACGACTTCAATCTTTAACGGTTCGGAGTATGTGCTTCCCCAAAAAACAGAGATTGCAAGGCTGAGTGTGCGTGGCGACGACGGATACTACACAAATCATGTGACCTGCAATATGTGGATAGAGGGTGAGGACACAGAGGACAGACTGGCTCTTGTAAAGGGACAGTTTAAAATAACTCTTGATTTAACTATAAAATAAAGTATAATTAATAGGAAAGGAGATGAGAGTATGAAAATGAAAAATCCTTTTAGTTTTTTTTCGGATGCTTTCTCGCAAAAAAGAATTTGCGGCCGTAAAAAACTGACTGCTTCATACCTCTCGATTTTTCTTGTTTTTATGCTTTTGATTTCATCCACTTTGGCGTGGTTTACGGTAAACGACACAGCGGATATATCCTCGGATACATTTACAATGGAGTCTGTTTCGGGTCTTCGTGTAAATGACGGTGAGGATTTAAAAAACCACATCTCTATTGAAAATCTTGTATTGTCCGAAGCGTCAAGCGTTGACGGAAGAAATATGTATTTTCCTACTACGGGAACCTTTACAAACAACACCTCTGAAATGGTATTTCGTGAGGGAAACGCAGGAGATAAAAACGAAAACTACTGCTATGAGGAGTTTAACCTAAAGGGCGACTCGGGCGTTACATATGTATATATCAAAAGCTACTCTGTTACAGTTGACCGCAAACAGGGTGATCAGACGGTTTCCGAAGTTTTTGACGGCTCAACAAAAATAACTTATGACAGTAACGGGATTCCGATTGCACAGGAAAAGCACGCCGAGTGTCCCGTGAGAATTTCTTTTATAGGCGACAGTTCAGAAACACCTATCGTACTTGATCCGTCAGCTCTTATCAATAATTATGCGACGGATTATAACGCTGTCGCTTCTATTGATGAAAACGGCAAGGCGTCAACAATGAAGTCCGAAGCTTCGTCTTTTTCGGATTATTACTACGCAACAGGTAAGCCGATATTTACATTGGTCGGTTCTCAGCCTCTCACCGTAGCGATGGTTGTATGGCTTGAGGGTACAAGCGAGGCGTGTGATCAGTACGCAGGACAGAAAATATCCATAGATATTGAGCTTGAGAGTAACTGGACCAATATGGACTACATTACATTTGTAGATGATACATTGCCCGATAACGACGGCGGTCAAACGCACTGGATAAACAATAACAATGACTGTTTTGTTGTTATGACATACAGAGATGTTAATGCTGACAATGCAATGAAATCCGTTGTTATGAAGCAGGAAGATACATACGAATGGATGGCTCCGATTCCCGATAACATAACTACCGGAATATCATTCTACAGATACAGCCTTAATGAAGAGGTAATTTACAACGCATGGCACACTTTTGACGGCGTTGACGGAATGCTGAGTCCTACTGCGAGCAACTGGGCAATCCAGGAGTTAGGCTCAAATAAATTGCAGGAATATCGTACAAATGACGGTACGGAAAACGGAACCATTGAACGGGTTTATACCGCAAGAAGAGGTAACGGCTACGGTATGGTAGCCGAGGATGATGAAAATTTGCAGAGAAAACGACTTTCTCCGTGTATCGGATATTGGGGAACACCGTCAACCGTCCCCGAAACTACCGCTGCGACAACTGCTCCGAGCGGCGAAACAACAACTACTGCACCTACAACACCGCAGGGCACAGTAACAATATCTGTTTCGCTCGGTCAGATTAAACCTTGGGTACAGGGAAATCTTGAAAACGACGGATATGAGTTGTATATTGAGTTCAGCGACGGAAGCCTTGTGAAAATGGACAGGGTGAGTGCAGACTACTATGAAAACAAAGCGGTTACGGCAAAACTTAACACGACGGTCAAGAGTTTTACGCTTAAGAGTGCGTCCAATACAAAGTTTTTGCCGCTTGAATCACCGGTTTTGATTACGAGCAATCGCAATATGTCATTTCAAATGACAAACAATGATACTGTTATAAGAACAGGTTAAAAAAGGAGGTGTCACAGTGAAAAAGAAGCTTGTACAGGTTAAAGAAGTTTTAAATAAGAACAGAAAATCACGCTACGGTTTTCTTCTGTCAGCTGTGGCACTCGTTGAAGTAATTATGATATTGCTTGTTTCAACATTTGCCTGGGTTGAAACGATTTCGTCTATCAAAATCAGCAATGCTTTGGGAAATATTGCTACCTACACCTACACGAACGCGGAGGTTGGAACAGGTGAGGGCTATTCCGGAAAGCCTATTGACCTCTCGGAGTATTTTCTTGCATCGGGCAATATTCATCTTTCATCTGCATCAAGTGCAGACGGAAAGGAGTTTTATTTTCCACAGGTTGCAAACGCAAATGCGTCAAGCAATTTGTACAGAAAAGGCTCGATTAACGACAAAAATACAAACTACATAAGTTTTTCTTTCAGAGTGCAGGCAAAGGGAACAGGAGCAAGCTTCTATTTTGACAAAGTTCCGACATTTAAAATCGGCGATACTCCTATTAATGACAACAGCGTTCGATTGGCAATTTCCGTTTCGGATTCTGTCAGCGAATCGGGCGAAACCAAGGTTTATTCCTATAATGCTGTTGACAGCGAATATGTTGTCGGAAATGTTGACGGCACAAAAGTGGCAACGACAAAAATATACTCTTTTGAAGATTACGACAATAACAATGACCGTGAGGAAAACATATTGTTTTCCGTTGACAAGGACAAAGAAAAGATAGTCACACTGACTCTCTGGCTTCAGGATCCGGAAAAAACTGCCGAGTATGCCGGCAAATCGGTTACGGCAGACGATTTTAAAATTGTAACCAGCGTAAAGAATACGACAATTAACTTTATTGACAGAACGTCTGCACACAACAGTGCCGACGCAACAAAATCAACATGGAATTGGGTCGGAAACGACAATGCGAAGCTTTGGATTTATACAGCGTCCGGTGAGATTTTTGAAATGAATAAGGTTGTAAATGACGACCCCGATTCAGTTGATCCGCCGATGTGGACTATAACCGTGCCCAGTGACAGTCTCGGCGATACAAACGGCGATTTTTATTTCTACAGAACGGACGATGTGGTGGAAAGTCCATTGCCGAATAATTATTGGAATTTCTGGAAAACTAAGCTGTCCCAGGCAGGCACTGCGACTGTTCCGACATACACCGCCTACGGAAATACAAAAACAGGTTCTAATGAGGGCTACGGCACATGGGGAGATGTTGCCGAAATCAAGGTGCTCGGAGACGGTGCAGAGGATATTTTGAAAACACCTGCCGAGGGAGATAATCCACAGGCACTTACAATCAGAACAGGCAACGGTACCGAAGTGCCGATGAACTGGAACAATAATTTTTGGAGAGCATATGTACCGAATGACTCTGATTCAAAAAATTTAACCTTGATGTTCTCTAACGGTGCCACAGCTTACACTATAGAGGCTGTAAACAGAGATATTACGGAGAATGCTTCTACTTACCGCGTAACATCGGCAACAACGGGTTACTGGGAACCCCCTGCCGTTGTCAAGGCTGTTGTTTTGCAAGAGTATGCTTCCATGGGTAGGGTTGAAGTCAGCGGCGGTCCCGTAGGTGCGACAACCGTTAAGGTAACAAAGGGAACAACCGTCAAGTTTACTGCAACTCCTGTTTCGGACGGCTATGCATTTGAGGGTTGGTATTCAGATCCCGAATGTACAGAGCTTGCACAAAAAACAAGCGAATTTAATTTTACTGCTGCTGAAAAGGACAAAACATATACATACTATGCAAAATTCCAGTATAATGTACGCCTTACAGCCAAGACCGACGGTATTGAGGGTGACGATGCGGGCGGTAAGGTTCAGATAAACGATGACGGCACACCGGGAGACAAGGTCAGTCTTCCTGTTTTAAAGGGCGGTTCGGTTAAGCTTATTGCCCTGCCGAATACAGAAGATTATGAGTTTATGGGCTGGTACGACATTAACAATCAGTTGGTGTATGACAGTACGCAGACTACCGTTAATATAACTGATTTGCAGAATCCGATAAACCTTTTTGCAGTTTACAATGTTAAGAAGTTTGTACTTGAGGCATATGCTTCAACAAATGCGATTAAGGGAGATGACACGGGCGGTACCGTAAAATTTGACTCTCAAACCTCATCGGGTGCATATGCAAAAGTAGAGGTTGCATATACGGGAGAGGCTACTTTTATTGCCGTTGTTGATGATGTTGACGGTTATGAATTTGCGGGTTGGTACAGCGACGAAGCTTGCACAAAGCTTGTTACCAAGGAGCTTACATATACAGCAAACAAGAATACAGAGTATAAAACGCTTTATGCTAAGTTTGTTCTCAAAAAGTATGATGCAACAGCAGTTGCAGTAACTAATAATGATGAGAAAAACACATCGGGAGGTACCGTACAAATTACTGCCGACGGTGTGACTACCCCGGCTGATTCTACCGCAACAACCAAGGTTACTCACGGCACAACCGCAAAATTTACTGCTGCCGCCAACCCCGGTTATAGCTTTGCCGGCTGGTACAACGGTGCAAGCGGAGGCACTTTGCTCAGTGAGGATGCTGTTTACACTGCTGAGGGTGTTGCAGGAGATATAAAGGTTTATGCAATGTTCAAGCAGGTATTTACCGTTTCGCTTACCTCCAAAACCGACGGAGAGATAAGCGGCAGCGGTGGTTCTGTTAAGGCAGGCTCAAGTGCGGAAGGTGCAGTGTCTGTTGCTAATGTGAATTACGGTGACAGCGTCAGCATTAAGGCAACACCTGCCGATGTAAGTTACAGCTTTGTAAAATGGGTTGACCCGTCAGGTGTATCTTACGGCGGCGAGACTGAAATAACCCTTACCGATGTAAAAGAAGATATATCGCTCTATGCTGAATTTGTTAAAAAGACATTTACAATAGAGGCTTACGCAGTTTCTGAAGGAAACCAAGGCGGCGACGGCGGTTCTGTTTCCTTTGGAACCGAGGCTGAGTCAAGTGCGTATGTAAGTGTTGTCGTTGATTATAACGGTAATGTAACCTTTAGGGCATTTGTAAATGCAGACGACGGATACGAGTTTAAGGGCTGGCATGAAAATGCGGATTGCTCTGACCCTGCAATAAGCACTAATACGGACTACACACTTGAAAATATTACAGAAAACAAGACTCTTTATGCTGAGTTCAGACTAAAGAGATATACAGTGACTGCCGCAGCCGTTACCGAGGGCGGCACAAATGCAGGTGAGATTGCTGAAATTAAAGACGGTACTGAGGTACAGTCGGGTTCAACAATTAACATAAGCGATGTGGCACATAACAGTACCGTGACGCTTCTTGCAAAACCTGTTGTCGGTGCAACCTTTGAAGGTTGGTACGACGCCGAAGCAGGCGGAAATCGCCTCGATGACCCTGAATCTGAATCCCTCACAATAACCGTGACGGATAATATGACCGTTTATGCAAGGTTTACGGCACCGGATGAGATAATGACGACAATTTACTTTGCGGAGCGTCAAAGTTTTACTAACTACTATGCGTATGTATATGACTCAGATGACGAAACTGTTGTCCATTCGGGTGCATGGCCGGGTAAGCTGCTTGAAAAGGACGCAGTAACAGGTTATTATAAGTACACATTTGCAACAACATGCAACGGTAAATTCCGTGTTATTGTAAATAACGGTTCGGGAGTCCAGTATCCCGATGGCAACAAGCCCGGTTTGGAGGGAGAGTACGGAAAAACTTACCTCTTCTCCGGAAATGATATGTTGGAATATATTCCCGTAAGCATTACACTGAATGCTGTTTCAATCAATGCTTCGGGAGTTGCTCAGTCAAACGGATTTACAGGCGGTTCGATTACTGTTGACGGCAAAGTTTATACAACTGCTAACACATTTGCAGTCAACAAGGGTACATCGTTTTCTGCAACCGCAACCGCAAGCGGAAGCTACAAGTTTGAGGGCTGGTATGACAATGCCGAGTGTGTGGGAGAGCCTGTAAGCACGGGTGCTTTAAATATCAATCCGAATCAAAACTTAATATTTTATGCTAAGTTTACGGAGAAAGCAACTGTCAGAATTTATCTTGTAGATAACACCAGTGAATCGTGGATAAACAATGATAATCCGTGGATGAAGATAGAAGATAAGGAAACGGGAAAAGTTTATACATTTTTATATGATGATGATAACCACTGGCATGCAGATGTAGATCCAAACATGAATAGATGTAAGCTCACAAGAAATTCATCTAATGGTTATGAAGAGTGGAATATATGGGATAATTTGACAAGAAATAATAAAACTACACTCACAATTTATGATAAATATGCGACTTGGTCATAATATTAAAAAGAGAGGTGACAACCGTGAAAAAATCAAAGCTTGTTTTAGTATCCGTACTTGCGCTTGCGCTGTGCTTTTTATGCTTTACTTCTATGACTTTTTCATGGTTTAACCGACCTCAGACCCAAAAGGGTGATTCACTCGGCTGGGATATAGACTATGAGATTTCTGTCGGCAGCGGAGTTAGCATGGTTACTTATGAGTCGTTGGACGGAGGAGTAAGCTATAACGAGGAAGCTCCCGTTACAGATTTCACCAACTCTGTGGGAATTGCTCCGGGTGAACGCAAGTGGTACAGAACAGACATTGTAAACAGCGGCAATGCGGCTCAAAGCGTTTCGCTTTATTTGTCAAGCCTTTCGCTGTCAAAGGATGCACAGGGAAGTTTTTATCTCGGCGTTAATGAACCTCTGAAAACATATAAAAATTATTTTTCGTACGGTTTTGGTCAAAACAAGACCGTTTCACAAATAAACAGACAAAATGTTTATTTAGGTTTGCATAAAGATGAGGTAGCTAAGTTGTCTCCTACTGTACATTTTATTCATGCTTGGAATGACGGCGGGGTAGTATCCGACTGTAATTGGAGCAGCGCTGTTGATACGGGAGGCACGGGTACTTGGTCGCTGGGAACTGACTTTTGGAACAATTCAGGTCAAACATTTAACATTTATGCTATGGAGATCGATTACAGATGTACTAGATTCCAGTTTGTTAAAAAAGAGAATAATTATTACAGTACTCCTCAGCCATTGATATCTCAAAATAATACTATGGTATATTTTGAATACGATAACAAATACATTGTGCAGGAGAAAACCTCGGGAACAGCCGCAGGAATAGAAACATTTTATTCCAATGCAGCCGTCAGGGTAGGAGATACAGTTGATTTAGCCGCAACCGGAAAGGCGAATATTACATATAAGTCTTCTGCACCGGATATAGCGAGCGTAGATGCATCGGGAACAGTTACAGGAAATAAGACAGGTACAGCAACTATAACCGTAACATCAACAGGTGTTTACGGAGATAAAATATCTGCCGAGTGCGTTGTAACGGTGAGCGATAAAGAACCGACATCCATAAAAGATGTACCAATCATCACAAATTTAAAGGTAGCGGGACTTAATGCTGACGGAGAACAAACCGTGGAGTCAGTTTACTGGTATATCAAAAATGATGCCGAGTCGGGTACGCTGATTTATAACATTGAAGATATTTATCTTACTTTGTAAAAATTTTCATAACATCATAACAAAAGGGTTGCTTGAACAGCCCTTTTTTGTTATATAACAGCCGCACGGCAACTTACCCGCAGTCAGAAGTTATTATCGACAAATCAGAATGTCAGCATTGTTGACTTGATTGAATTAATTTGATTAAAAACGGAGAATAAAATGAAAAAAAATAAAGTTTTTCGCACAGTCAATACAATAAAAAATATCATATGCTGGCTGGTTGTGGCGGTGCTGGTGTTTTCGCTCGTTGTATTCTTTGCATCGAGGATAAACGGTGCTACTCCGACGGTTTTCGGATATTCAATGTTCAGAGTGTCAAGCGGAAGTATGGAACCTGAGCTTTTGGTGGGAGATGTAATACTTTCCAAAACGGTAGATGACAAGAACGGTATTAAGATCGGAGATGTAGTAACCTTTGAAAGCGAAGAGCTTGGAAATATTTTAGTTACTCATGAGGTGATAAAAGCCCCGTACAGCGAAAACGGAATTCTGATGCTCCAGACAAAGGGTGTGGCAAACGATGTGGCTGATGAGCCTATCAGAGCCGACAGCGTAAGGGGAATAATGGTTTGCAAAATTCCTTTTCTCAATACCGTTTACAATATATTTTTGTCGCCTTGGGGACTTTTAATAATTATCGGACTTGTTGTTTTAATATTTATTGATGAGATTATCGTTATAGTAAGAATACTCACAAATAACACTAAATCAAAAAAAGACGCCGAAAATATCAATGATATTATAGAAAGATTACAGGCTGAAAAATCAGGCAATGAAAGAGAAAAAGCTGACAAATCGTCTGAATTGACCGAAGCAAAAGGCAGTAAAAATGAAAATGAAAAGTGATGAAAATAAGACGGTGTACCAAAAAATTTATGACGCAGTTTTGCAAATACCGTACGGCAGAGTAGCAACATACGGGCAAATTGCAGAAATGGCAGGCAACAGGTATTACGCAAGAGCTGTGGGAAACGCTCTGCATAAAAACCCGGCACCCGATATAATTCCGTGTTACCGTGTCGTAAATGCAAAAGGAGAACTTGCAAAGCAATTTGCTTTTGGCGGAATAAAACAGCAGGAAAAACTGCTTGAGGCAGAGGGTGTGTCTGTTTGCAACGGCAGGGTAGATCTCAAAAAGTACGGGTTTAATCCGTTTTTGCAGTATTGAAATCACATTTAATATGCAGTACAGAGGTTGAAATGAAACTGATGTATAGTATCATTGATTAATGATGATATTAAATTTTATTATGTTTCAGCGTTTATTTCAGTGTTTAAACACGGTCATTTAACTGCGAAAAAATCTTTGTACTGTGTTAAAAGCCGTATTATTATATAATAAATCAGAAATGTGATATATTAATACCAAAATTTGTTAATTATATTGTTTTGAATTTTTATGAATTTACTTTTTCAAAATACTGCAAGATAAAACAGAAAAACCTGATAAATTTGCAAAAACAGGTCAAAAAATGAATAATTGCATTTCGTATATTGCTAAAATGTATAAATATTTTGTAAAATATTATGACACTTCTGCATTAATTGTATCTTTTATTTTTGATAAAAATATGTTATAATAGTACCATGTACAGTAAAAACGAAAGAAGGAGTGATTTTATGAATTATATTTACGGGGATTATTCAACCAATACTCCCGAAATAGATGTTCTTGCTAAGAAGATGACGGACAACTCCATAATTGACCCTACTCTTTACACAAAATACAATGTTAAAAGAGGTCTGAGAGATCTTGACGGTAAGGGTGTTCTTACAGGTCTTACCGATATTTCTACAATTAATCAGAATAAGCTTGTTGACGGAAAGCTTGTTCCCTGTGACGGTGAGCTTTACTACCGCGGCTATAATGTAAATGATATTATTGACGGAATCACTAAGGATGACCGTTTTGGATTTGAAGAAACTGTTTATTTGCTTTTGTTCGGCGAGATGCCCAATGAAAAAGAGCTGGAGGATTTTAAACAGCTTCTTGTACAGTACAGAACACTTCCGCAGAATTTTGTTCGTGATGTAATTTTAAAGGCACCGAGTGAGGATATGATGAACTCCATAGCGAGAAGCGTTCTCACGCTTTTCTGTTATGACAAAAACCCTAATGATACATCAATTAACAATGTTTTAAGACAGTGTATTCAGCTTATATCTGTGTTCCCGCTTTTGTCGGTTTACGGTTATCATGCATACAACCACTATTTGCGTGACAAAAGCCTTTATGTTCACCGTGCCGACCCGTCTATGTCAACGGCAGAGGTTATATTGTCTTTGCTTCGTCCCGACAGAAAATATACTCCTCTTGAAGCAAAGGTGCTTGATATGGCACTTATTCTCCATATGGAGCACGGCGGCGGTAACAACTCGACATTTACGACTCATGTGGTGACCTCATCGGGTACGGATACTTATTCCACTGTTGCGGCGGCTCTTGCGTCTCTTAAGGGACCGAAGCACGGCGGTGCGAATGTAAAGGTTTACGAAATGTTTGAGGATATGAAAAAATATGTCAAGGACTGGAACGATGACGAGGCTATTTCAAATTACCTCGAAAAAATACTTGACAAGCAGGCATTTGACGGCAAAGGGCTTATTTACGGTATGGGTCATGCTGTTTACACAATTTCAGACCCCAGACAGAAGATTCTTAAAGGATCTGTACAAAAGCTTGCTATGGCAGAAGGATATGAAGATGAATTTAATCTTTATGAGAAGGTTGAACGCCTTGCACCTGAGGTAATCGGCAAAAAGCGTAAAATCTATAAAGGCGTTGCGTCGAATGTTGATTTTTACAGCGGTTTGCTTTACAGTATGCTAAAAATTCCGTGTGAGCTTTATACGCCGCTGTTTGCAACTGCCCGTATTGCGGGCTGGAGTGCTCACAGACTTGAAGAACTTGTAAATGCAGGTAAAATTATAAGACCGGCATATATGAGCATTTCTCAGATGAAGCAGTATGTTCCGCTTGAGGACAGATAAATTGAGAATATAAAAGCAAATGACGCCGAAGTTAATCGGCGGGTATTCCAAGCGTATGTTCGGAGAAAATTAAATATTAAATTACTGTGAATGAGTTTGATATTTTGTCGGACTCATTCATTTTATTTTGCGGGAAATCATGAAGAGGATTTATATACATTTAAATGCATTCGACAAATATCAACAAAATACGATTTATGTTTATTGCATTAAAAAACAAAAATGTTACAATAAAACGAAAGAGTAATTTCTAAATTAGAATTATAAATAATTTTAAAAATATTATAATGAAGTGATATGAGTTTATATAACAGATATATAAATATTTGTACCGTTTGGGACAAAACTTCGATGATACGGAGGCAGTGCTTTGAGATTAGGACTTGATATTGGCTCAACAACAATAAAATGTGTTGTGCTTGACGACGAAAACAACTTAATATACAGCACTTATGAACGCCATTTTTCGCAGATTACCGAAAAAATTGCCGAGATACTAAGCAGGGTGCGTGACAATGTTGATTCGGTGGAAAACGCCTATGTCGCAATGTCGGGTTCTGCCGGAATGGGTGTTGCACAGGATTGCTCAATAGATTTTGTTCAGGAGGTTTACGCCACAAGGATTGCCGCAAATACCTTTTTGCCCGGCACCGATGTTGTGATAGAACTCGGAGGCGAAGACGCCAAAATTCTTTTCCTTACAAACGGTCTTGAGGTAAGAATGAACGGAACCTGTGCCGGCGGTACTGGTGCTTTCATCGACCAGATGGCGACTTTGCTTGATGTAAAGCTTGAGGATTTAGACGAGCTTGCAAAACAGCATGAAAAAACATATACAATAGCGTCACGCTGCGGCGTGTTTGCAAAGTCGGATATTCAGCCGCTTTTAAACGAGGGTGCGAGAAAGAGCGATATTGCCGAAAGTATATTCAACGCCGTTGTCAGCCAGACGGTTGCAGGTCTTGCACAGGGAAGAGAAATTGAGGGTCAGGTGGTGTATCTGGGAGGTCCGCTCACATTTATGAGCGAACTTAGAAATTGCTTTGACAGAACACTCGGCACAAAGGGAATTTGTCCTGAAAATTCGCTGTATTATGTAGCCTGCGGTGCGGCTTTGTGTGCCGATAAGACTATTGATTTTGATAAGGTTATAAGCGAAGTCAAAAACTATAAAGGTTCGGGCAACTTTGCGTTTAATCCTCCGCTTTTTGAAAGCGAGGAAGATTACAAAGCGTTTACAGAAAGACACAGCAAGGCGAATGTAAAGCAAAAGGAGCTGAAGGGATATAAGGGCAAGGCTTACATAGGAATGGACGCAGGCTCTACTACTGTAAAGGGCGTTGTGCTAAACGAGAACGGCGAGCTGCTTTACTCAAAATATGTTCCGTCCAAAGGAAATCCCGTTGAAATTATCAAGGCATTTTTGGAAGAAGTATATACGATTAATCCCGAAATTAATGTTGCGTCGTCTGCCGTGACGGGCTACGGCGAGGATATTATAAAGAACGCATTCGGCGTTGATTACGGAATAGTCGAAACCATTGCACATTTTACGGCGGCTAAGTATTTTATGCCTGATGTTGAGTTTATTATTGACATCGGAGGTCAGGATATTAAGTGCTTTAAGATTCATAACGGTGCAATCGACAACATATTCCTTAACGAGGCTTGCTCGTCGGGCTGCGGCAGCTTTTTGCAGACGTTTGCAAATGCTCTCGGCTATGAAATCAAGGAGTTTGCAAAACTCGGATTGTTTGCGAAGCGTCCCGTTGACCTCGGTTCACGCTGTACGGTGTTTATGAATTCAAGTGTAAAACAGGCTCAAAAGGACGGTGCGACGATAGAGGATATTTCGGCAGGTCTGTCTCTGAGCGTAGTGAAAAATGCACTCTACAAGGTTATTCGTGCGTCAAGTCCTGAGGAACTCGGCAAAAAGGTTGTTGTTCAGGGCGGTACATTTCTCAATGACGCAGTTTTGCGTGCATTTGAAATGGAGATGGGAGTTGAGGTTGTACGGCCTAATATTGCAGGGCTTATGGGTGCTTACGGTGCGGCTCTTTATGCAAAGAACAAGTCAAAGGGCAAGGTGCAAAGCACACTTTCCGATATGAACGAGCTTAAAAACTTTGTTCACGAAATTAAGGTTGCAAACTGCGGACTTTGCAACAACAACTGCCGCCTTACAATAAATACATTCGGCGGAGGAAGAAAGTTTATTGCGGGCAACAGGTGCGAACGCCCCATTACAAAGCGGAGTGCGTCAAATGACCTTAATATGTATCAGTATAAGCTGAAACTTTTAGATTCCTACAAGCCTGTTGAGGGACTGCGTGGCAAGCTCGGAATACCTATGGGCCTTAATATGTTTGAGCTTTATCCGTTTTGGTACAGATTTTTGACGGAGCTTAAATTTGAGGTGTTTAAGTCGCCGTATTCAAGCAGAACTCTCTATCAGAGAGGTCTGCAGACGATTCCGAGTGACACCGTCTGTTTCCCTGCAAAGCTTATGCACGGTCATATTCAAACGCTTATCGACCGGGGAGCAGAAACGATATTTTATCCTTGTCTTTCATATAATTTTGATGAGCATCTCGGTGATAATCATTACAACTGTCCTGTAGTTGCGTATTATCCCGAAGTAATTAAGAATAATATGAAGGATATAAATAAGGTTCACTTTGTTAAGGAATATTTCGGTATTCACCGCCCGAAAGATTTTCCGCAAAAGGCGTATGAAACGCTTTCTCAGCACTTCCCCGACCTTACGCTTAACGAGGTGAGAATTGCCGCAAAGAAGGCTTATGAGGAGCAGGCTGAATACAGGAAAAAGGTGATTGAAAAGGGCAACGAGATAATTGAAGCTGCCGAGAAACAGGGCAAAAAAATTTTTGTTCTTGCGGGCAGACCGTATCACATTGATCCGGAAATCAACCACGGAATCGACAAGCTTATTTCGAGCTTTGATGTTGCGATAGTCAGCGAGGATGTCGTTTCTCCGAGAGTTGAAAAATTCACAACGCATGTTCTCAATCAGTGGACATATCATTCAAGGCTTTATGCAGCGGCAAAGTATGTTACAACACGCAAGGATATGGAGCTTGTACAGCTTGTATCGTTTGGATGCGGCGTTGACGCGATAACCACTGACGAGGTGAGGGAGATTCTCGAAACCAACAATAAGATTTACACACAGATTAAGATAGATGAGATTACAAACCTCGGTGCGGTAAAAATCCGTATCCGCAGTCTGCTTGCGGCAATAGATAATGATTAAGGGTATGAGGGATAAGTAAGCGGACAAAAGGAAATTGTGTTTGAAAGGGATTGTGTTATGGCAGAGTTAAAATATGACAAAAAAACAGGTCGTTTGCTTTTTACAAAGCAGATGAAAAAAGAATATACAATTCTTATGCCGAATATGGCTCCCATTCACTTTAAAATTCTGCGTAATGTATTTACGCATTACGGCTATAAATCGGAGCTTCTTGACACAACAGGTCCCGAGATTGCTCAGACAGGGCTTAAATATGTTCATAACGATACCTGCTATCCTGCCTTGCTTGTCATCGGTCAGTTTATTCACGCTTTGCAAAGCGGCAAGTACGATGTGCACAAGACGGCACTTATGATTACCCAGACAGGCGGCGGATGCCGTGCTTCAAACTATATTTTTCTGCTCAGAAAAGCTTTGAAAAAAGCGGGTTTTGAGTTTGTACCCGTTATATCACTTTCGTTCGGTATGGAGCATAACAGCGGTTTTTCGCTTACTATTCCGCTTATACGCAGATTTGCGGCGGGGCTTGTTTACGGCGATCAGCTTATGCTGTTGTCAAACCAGACTAAGCCCTATGAGATACACAAGGGCGAGAGTATGGCTCTTGTTGACGAGTGGAGCGACAAAATATCTCAGCTTCTTACGGAGGGTAAGGGTTATACGCTTGAAGAAATTGATGATAACCTGCGTAAAATAACAAAATCCTTTTCAAAAATCGAGCTTAATAAAGTACCCAAGGTAAAGGTCGGCATTGTCGGCGAAATATATGTTAAGTATTCAAAGATGGCTAACAACGGTCTGGAGGACTTTTTGGCTGAACAGGACTGCGAAGTTTGTGTGCCGGGAATTATGGGATTTGCTTCTTTTAAAATTGACAACAGACTTGAAGATATCAAGATGTTCGGCGGCAGTTCCGTAAAATATAAGGTATGTAAGATGCTGTTTAACTATATTACGAAGCTTGAGGGTCTTATGATTGACGCAGCCAAGGAATACGGTTTTGTGCCTCCCCACGAGTATGCCCATACCAAGGAGCTTGTAAAGGGCGTAATAGGTTACGGCAGTAAAATGGGCGAGGGATGGCTGCTTACGGCAGAAATGCTGGAACTTGCCGAAACGGGTTATGAAAACATTGTGTGTACACAGCCGTTTGGTTGTCTGCCGAATCATATAAACGGCAAGGGTGCAATAAGAAAGATTAAAGAAATTATGCCGAATGCAAATATAGTTACCATAGACTATGACCCCGGTGCTCCGAAGGTTAACCAGGAAAACAGGATAAAGCTTATGCTTGCCGTGGGTAAGGAAGAGCTTGAAAAGAAACTTGCAGAGCAACAAAACGGCGGTGAAAAAGCAGATTCGGAAAAAACTAAGGAATAATAAAGCTGTACCTCCTTTATTGCTTTAAAAATAAGGGAGGTTTTTATTAAATGGGCGGCATTGGTAAGTAAAAATATAAGGGGGAAATATTATGAGTAAAAACAACAAAAGCAACAGGCGAAAACTCAAATTTAACACGGTTTTGAATATTCGCGAAATGCGGGAACACAAGGTCAAAACGGCGGTGTATTTTGTAATCAGAACAATTCTTGTTGCCATTATTGTTTACGGTGCAATAAACGGAAACTGGGAAAATGTCATGACATGTGCACTGTCATTTGTACTTCTTATGATACCGTCATTTATTGAAAACAAGCTTAAAATCGACCTTCCGAATGTTATGGAGGTCATAATGATAATTTTTGTTTTTGCGGCGAATGTGCTCGGAGAGCTTGGAGCGTTCTATGAAAAAATACCGATATGGGATACAATGCTTCATACCCTCAACGGCTTTATATGTGCCGGAGTAGGATTCGGTCTGATTGATATTTTAAACCGCAACAAAAGGATAAAAATTAATTTGTCACCGCTGTTTGTGTGTCTTTTTTCATTTTGTTTTTCAATGACTGTCGGTACTGTCTGGGAGTTTTTTGAGTTTGGAATGGATATGCTGTTTTCAAAGGATATGCAGAAAGATACGGTCATTTACACAATTAATTCATACCTTTTGTCGGGCGATGAAAATAAGATTACCACTGTTAAGGGGATTACAGATACAGTTGTAAACGGGCAAAGCCTCGGAATTAACGGTTATCTTGACATCGGACTGATTGACACGATGAAAGATTTGATTGTAAACTTTATCGGTGCGGTTTTGTTTAATATCGCAGGATTTTTCTATATAAAGGGCAGAGGCAAAAAATCAAAATTTGTAGAAAACTTTATACCCCAGAGAAAATAACCGTTACGGCGGGAGGATAATGGTGATTTATCCCCCGCTGTTTTATTTTGTCATTAAAAAATGCAAAAAAACGCTTGAAAAAAGTTGCCTTAAGCCGTATAATGTAGATGTATGAGTGTATATTTGGGCTCAACAATATATTGAAAGGAGATGTACATATGATTTATTCAAAAGAAGTAGAAAATATGTGTACAGTTGCAAAAGGACCTAAACACGGTCCCGCACCTATCCCCGAAGAGGGCAAATGGGTAAAATCTTATGAGATTAAAGATATTTCCGGTCTTTCACACGGAATCGGCTGGTGTGCTCCGCAGCAGGGAGCATGTAAGCTTACGCTTAATGTAAAAGACGGTATCGTGCAGGAGGCTCTTGTTGAAACAATCGGCTGTTCGGGCATGACTCACTCGGCTGCAATGGCTGCTGAAATTCTCCCCAACAAGACACTCCTTGAGTGCCTTAATACAGACCTCGTTTGCGATGCTATCAACACCGCTATGAGAAACATTTTTGAGCAGCTCGTTTACGGCAGAAGCCAGACAGCTTTCTCTGAGGGCGGACTTCCTATCGGTGCAGGTATGGAGGACCTCGGTAAGGGACTTCGCAGCCAGGTTGGTACAATGTACAGCACAAACGCAAAGGGCGTTCGTTACATGGAAATGGCAGAGGGCTATGTTCTTAAGACTGCTCTCGATGAGAATAACGAAGTTATCGGCTATCAGTTTGTAAAGCTCGGCAAGATGCTCGAGGATATTCGTCACGGTGTTGAGCCCAACGAAGCTTTCAAGAACAATATCGGTCAGTACGGTCGTTTTGACAATGCGGCTAAGTACATTGACCCAAGAGAAGAGTAATTCGGTAAGGAGGTCACAACAATGGCAGTAACATTTGAAAGTATGGAAAGAAGAATGCCTAAAATTGAGAAGTGCCTTGCCGAGTACGGTATTGCAAATCTTGAAGAGGCAAGAAAGATTTGTAACGATTTGGGCTTTGACCCTTATCAGATTGTTAAAGATGTTCAGCCTATCGCTTTTGAAAACGCAGGCTGGGCTTACACTCTCGGTTGTGCAGTTGCAGTTAAGAAGGGTGTTAAAACAGCCGCAGAAGCTGCTGAAGCTATCGGTATCGGTCTTGAGGCTTTTTGCGTTCCCGGTTCTGTTGCAGAGCAGAGAAATGTAGGCAGAGGTCACGGTAACCTCGGTGCAATGCTTCTCAGAGATGAAACAAAGTGCTTTGCATTCCTCGCAGGTCACGAGAGTTTTGCGGCCGCTGAGGGTGCTATCGGTATTGCCCGTAACGCAAACAAGGCAAGAAAAGAGCCGCTCAGAGTTATTCTTAACGGTCTCGGCAAGGACGCAGCTTACATCATTTCAAGAATCAACGGATTTACATATGTAAAGACAGAGTTTGACTACTTTACATCAGAGCTTAAGATTGTTGAAGAGAGAGCTTTCTCCGACGGTGAAAGAGCTGCTGTTCGCTGCTACGGTGCAGACGATGTCCGCGAGGGCGTTGCTATTATGCAGAAAGAAAATGTCGGCGTTTCAATTACAGGTAACTCTACAAACCCGACTCGTTTTCAGCACCTCGTTGCAGGCACATACAAGAAGTGGGCTATTGAGAACGGCGTAAGCTACTTCTCTGTTGCTTCCGGCGGCGGTACAGGCCGTACGCTCCACCCCGACAACATGGGTGCAGGTCCTGCTTCCTACGGCCTTACAGACTCAATGGGCAGAATGCACGGCGACGCTCAGTTTGCAGGTTCTTCTTCTGTTCCTGCTCATGTTGAGATGATGGGTCTTATCGGTATGGGTAACAACCCGATGGTAGGTGCTACTGTTGCTTGTGCGGTTGCTGTTTATGAGGGCTTGAACAAGTAATATATTGTTGAACTTAATATGTTAAAAGCGGCAAAGCGTATGGTTGTAAAAACTTACGCTTTGCCGCAGTTTTTTGCTTTTTTAAACCTTTCTTAAAGTAATAAAATTTATAAAAAGTGCAAGGGTACGATAATCGTGTTTTAAAACATATTTGTACTTTTATTTGCTTTTTACACAGGTATATATTGAATTAAATGTTATAAAATAACTATTATGGTAAACTATGTTAAAATAACGCACAGATTTTTAAATTAACTATAATTTAAGTTGCGTTTAACTTTTTTATTTGCAAAAGATGAAAATATTTCTTCGTATGATTTTGTTGTGCCAAAGCTGTTTTTGTGGTATAATGTACGGGACAAGAAAAATCCGAGGTGATATGATTTCATGAAAATTACCGATATATTTAACAAATGTGACAGGGCGGTTTTATCCTTTGAGGTTTTTCCTCCTAAAAAAAGCTCGCCGATAGAGTCCGTGTACAGCAAACTTGAAGAAATTTGCTCTCTGAATCCTGATTTTATCAGCGTTACCTACGCGGTGCAGGAGGAACAGGCGGTCACAGCAGAACTTGCGAGATCGCGTCAAAAATAAAAAATGATTTTAAGGTTGAGTCTGTTGCACATCTTACCTGCGTGAACAGCTCAAAAGATGATATTGACAGTACACTTGAGGATTTTAAGAAAAATAATATTGAAAATATCCTTGCTCTCAGGGGAGATATTGTTGAGGGCATTGAACCAAAGAAAGATTTTGTTTATGCAAGCGACTTGTGCGAATATATAAAATCTTACGGCGGATTTGATATCGGCGGGGCGTGTTATCCCGAAGTACATCTCGAAGCCAAAGACGAGGTAGAGGATATTTTGAATTTGCGTAAAAAGGTTGACGCAGGTGCACAGCATCTTATAAGTCAGCTGTTTTTTGACAATTCGGTGTTTTACAGATTTTTGGAGCGTGCGAAAATTGCGGGCGTTACCGTGCCGATTGAGGCGGGAATTATGCCTGTTACAAGCAAAAGCCAAATTGAAAGAATGGTTTCAATGTGCGGTGCAAGCCTGCCGTCTAAATTTGTAAAAGTAATGCAAAAATACGACGCAAAGCCTGACGCACTGCGTGACGCGGGAATTGCCTATGCAGTTGAGCAGATTGTGGACTTGCTTGCAAACGGTGTTGACGGTATTCACCTTTACACCATGAACAATCCGTATGTTGCAAGAAAAATTTCAGAGGCGGTTGTGAGCCTTTTATGATAAAGCTTGAAAAACTTAACAGAAACGAAGCGATTCGTTATTTGGGCGGTGCAGGTATTTCGCTCAACTACCGAATGGACAGGCTTATGGATGAGTGCGAGAAGCAAATTACAGCCTGTGCAAACCCTAAATATCTGTATATCGAAAAGGATATAAAAGACTTTGACCTTTTGCAGGGCGAGGATATAAAAAATCATCTTGACGGCTGCGACAGGGTCATTATTATGTGTGCGACTATAGGTGCGGAGGCAGACAGAATTATAAGAATCAGTCAGATTTCCGATATGGCAAGAGCTGTGGTGCTTGACAGTTTTGCAAGCGTAGCGGTTGAACAGGTTTGCAGTAAATTTGATGAGCTTATTGCCGAAAAATACAAGGGTGACTACCAAACATTCAGGTTCAGTCCGGGTTACGGTGATTATCCTATTGAGCTTCAAAAGAGTATTATTTCGATGCTCGACGCCCCACGCAAAATAGGTCTGACGGTTAATGAAAACTGTCTTTTGATTCCCACCAAATCGGTTACTGCGGTTATGGGACTTTCAAAAACCCCCGTTGACCGCAAAAAAAGAGGCTGTGCGGTATGCAATATGAAAGACAGATGTAAATTCAGAAGAAACGGAGAACACTGTGGACTTTAAGAAATTTTTAGATTCAAAAGAGTTCGTTTTGCTTGACGGAGCAATAGGGACTCTGATTCAAAAAAGCGGAGTAAAATACGAATCCGTACCCGAAACACTCAATATCACACACCCGGATCTTATAGAGTTGTTCCACAAAGCGTATGCAGACGCAGGCTCTGATATAGTGTATTCAAACACTTTCGGTGCAAACGCCTATAAGCTAAAGGACAGCGGTTATTCTGTTGAACAGATTATAAAAAGCGGTATTTCAAATGCGAAAAATGCCGTTAAGGGTACGGATTGCCTGGTGGCTCTCGATATAGGCCCCATAGGTCAGCTTTTGGAACCCGCAGGCTCTTTGAGTTTTGACGACGCCTACGAATATTTTAAAGAGCAGATTGTTGCAGGAAACGACGCCGATGTTATAGTTTTTGAAACGATGACAGATCTTTATGAGCTAAAGGCGGCAGTCCTTGCGGCAAAAGAAAACAGTTCAAAGCCGATTATCGCAACTATGACATTTGAGAGAAACGGCAGAACCTTTACAGGCGTTTCTCCCGCGGCACAGGCTGTAACGCTCAGCGGACTGGGGGTTGACGCTTTGGGCGTAAACTGCTCGCTCGGCCCCGATGAGCTTGAGGGCGTAGTAAGCGAAATCTCAAAATATACGGATTTGCCGATAGTTATAAAGGCAAATGCGGGACTTCCTGACCCCAACAGCAATGAATATGATATTTTGCCGGATAAATTTGCACAGTGCGTTGCTTCGCTTTTAAAATACGGCGTAAAAATAATAGGCGGCTGCTGCGGCACGACTCCCGAATACATCGAGGAAATAAAGAAAGTGCTTGAGCACGAGCATTATCAACCGCAGGAAAGGTGTGTTGACACAACTGTTTGCAGTGCAAGTACGGCAGTTGAAATTAATTCTCCCAGAATTATAGGAGAAAGAATAAATCCTACGGGCAAAAAGCTGTTTAAGCAGGCACTTGTTGACAATAATATTGATTACATTCTCACACAGGCACTGAGCCAGACGGGTGCAGGTGCAGAAATTCTTGATGTCAATGTCGGTCATCCCGAAATTGACGAAAAGAAAATGATGGTTAGGGTTATAAAGGCGATACAGAGCGTGTGTGACGCACCGCTTCAGATTGATTCTACTAAGCCCGATGTGCTCGAGGCGGGTCTGCGTTATTACAACGGAAAGCCTATTGTAAACTCCGTAAACGGTGAGGAAAAAAGCTTAAGTGAGGTTTTGCCTCTTGTAAAAAAATACGGTGCGTCTGTGGTGGGACTTACTCTTGATGAAAACGGCATTCCCAAAACAGCCGAGGGCAGGTTTGAAATTGCCAAAAGGATTGTAGAGCGTGCCGAAAAGCTCGGAATCGACAGGTGTGATGTCTATATTGACTGCCTTACTCTTACGGTTTCCGCAGAGCAGGACGCCTGCCGTGAAACGCTGAAAGCTCTTCACAGGGTAAAAACGGAGCTTGGCTGCAAAACCTGTCTGGGAGTTTCAAATATTTCGTTTGGTTTGCCAAACCGTGAACTTGTAAACAGCACATTCTTAACTATGGCACTTGAAGAGGGGCTTGACCTCCCTATTATCAATCCCAATGCCGATGTTATGACGGGTGCTGTCCGTGCATACAGGGTGCTGACGGGAACAGATAAAAACTCGCTTGAGTTTATTTCTGCTTACGGCAATGCTGTAAAGCCTGCCGTTAATGAAAATACAGAGATTGACATTTTTACAGCCGTTTATAACGGACTTAAAAGCGAGGGTGCTTCTATCACGGAAAAGCTGCTTGAAAGCACGGACGCAATGCAGATAGTAAACGAAATGCTGATTCCTGCACTCGACAGGGTGGGGGATGATTTTGAGAAAAACAAAATCTTTCTTCCCCAGCTTATTCAAAGTGCAAATGCCGCACAGGAGTGCTTTGAGGTCATTAAAAAGCATATTTCAAAAACAAGCGGTTCGCCCGTGAGCCGAGGTAAAATAATCCTTGCCACAGTAAAGGGCGATATTCACGATATAGGAAAGAATATTGTAAAGGTTTTGCTTGATAATTACGGTTACACGGTGGTGGATCTCGGCAGAGATGTTGACCCTGAGCTTATTGTGGATACCGCCGTCGAGCAGAATATAAAAATGATTGGACTTTCCGCTCTTATGACAACGACGCTTAAGAGTATGGAAGATACAATAAAGCTTATCAGAGAAAGAAAAGAACTGCAAAACCCCGACGGCACAAGCAAATGCGTTGTTTTTGTGGGCGGTGCAGTTCTTACAAAAGATTATGCTATGAAAATTGGTGCCGATTATTACTGCAAAGACGCAAAAGAAAGCGTGGATACGGCAAAATTGGTACTTGGGTAGTCAGTTTATATTAACCACCGTGATTTCGGGGCAGTTATTGATCCTTAAAACAGGATAGGCGTCGCCCAAACCTGCGGAAATTATCATTTTTGTACCGTTTAGGTCAAATTCTCCTTTGTCATATTTTGGGAAGAATCCTTGATTTGGGGCGAATAATCCTCCGACAAACGGAATCTGTATAAGCCCTCCGTGGGTGTGACCGCACATAATTAAATCAATGTTGCAGTCCTGTGTTATGTCGCTTAGGTATTCGGGCTGATGATTAAGCAGAATGGAAAAGCAGTTTTTTGAGCGTTCCTTAAAGTCTTCCCAGAAATACCTTTCATCGGTTTCAAAGTCAGGGGCGTTAAATTCGTAATAGGGAAAATCCGACATTCCGCCGAGCAAGATTTCTTCGCCGTTTATGTTAAGAGTAACAGCTTCGTTGTCAAGCAATTTTGCACCTGTTGAATTAATATCCGATTTGAAGTCAATTTGCTCTGCAAGAGTTAATTCATGGTTGCCCAGCACGCAGTATGTTGGGGCTGTTTGCACAAGATTTGGCAAAAGCTCTTTCATAACTCTGTCATCGGCAGAATATTTATTAACCATATCACCGCCTACGGCGATAAAATCGGGGGATTGTTCCTTGATTTTTGATATGAGGTCAATGTTATTTTCTCCGTACTCCTTGTTGTGGAGGTCTGATATAAATACAAATTTTACTTTTGTGTCAAGTTTGTCAGTGGTTATGCTGTAGTTTTTGATTTCAAGGGTATTTGAACACACAAATGCATAAGCGAGTATTAAAGCGATTGCCGCAACAGGAATAAAAATGAGTATTTTTTTAAGAACTTTATTTTTTTTCATTATTTTACCTCATTTGAAAAGACCATTTTAGTTTTTGATTTAATTTATTTTAAATTAAATATGACCATTTTGTCAAACTGTTGTTAAATAAATTGTCACAAATTGTGCAAAATTTTAAATATATTGATATTAATATGTATATGTGGTATAATTCACTAATAATATTGGAAAATTTTTGATTTTTTTGTTATAGGGGTGTAGAGTTTTGGAACTTGGTATTCGGAATAAAAAAGTATTGATTGTCGGAGCCAGCAAGGGAATCGGCAGGGGAATTGCCAATGCCTTTGCAGGTGAAAAGGCGAATATAGTGGCAATCGCAAGAAGCGAGGATTTGATGTCCGAGGTTAAAAATGAATGTCTGGGTATGGGATGTCCTTCATTTGAGTATGTTATAGAGGATATTATGGCTTGTGATACAAAAGCGTTTGCACAAAGCCTTATAGATAAATTCGGCAGTTTTGATATTGTTATTCACAATGTAGGAGGCTCGCTTATAAGCAGAGATCCTTTAGGCGGTGCAGAGGACTGGAACTATGCACTCAAGTTTAATGCCGTTGCTTCTATTGACATGAACAGCGTGCTTATTCCGCCTATGATTGAAAAGGGTTGGGGAAGAGTTGTTCAGATTTCGTCTATTTCGGCAGTAATGCTGAGAGGAAACCCTCTTTACGCGTCTGCCAAAGCATTTTTGAACGCATATGTAACGACAGTTGGGCGTGCTCTTGCTCCGAAAGGCGTGGTTTTGAGTGCTGTTGAGCCGGGAGCTGTTGCGTTTGAGGGAAGTTATTGGGATAAGTTTATAAAAGAGGGGCACCCCCGTGTAGAGGACTTTTTGAGGCATCATCAGGCAATAAACAGATTCGGTACGCCCAAGGAGATTGCGGATGTGGTGCTGTTTATGGCAAGTGAGCTTTCTTCCTTTATGCCGGGAGCGGTAATCCCTGTTGACGGAGCTAATATGTAATTTTTGGAGTTGTAAGTATGAAAAGACTTTTTGATATTGTAGCAAGCGGATTTGGACTTATACTGCTTTCTCCTGTTTTTCTGATATTGTCAATTATGATTGTTGCGGACAGCCCCGGAGGAGTTTTTTTCAGAGGCCCCAGAGTCGGCAAAAACGGCAAAACTTTCAGAATATTTAAATTTCGCTCTATGGTCAAGGACTGCGAGGGAAAGGGAAAGTGGAATGTCGGTGACAATGACGACAGAATCACACGCACAGGTCATTTTTTGAGAAAAACAAAACTTGATGAAATTCCACAGCTTATCAATGTGTTTATAGGAGATATGAGCTTTGTAGGCCCCCGTCCCGAACTCAGGGTTTATGTTGATATGTACACTGAAGAGGAAAAGAAAATACTTGATTTAAAACCGGGAATTACCGACTATGCGAGTATGGCGAACATTGCTCAGTTTGAAACCTTTACAAAAGCGGTTGATCCCGATGTTGCATATCTTAAATACATAAGACCGCTAAAGCTGAAACTTCAGCTTTATTACAGGGAACATCATTCGTTTTTCGGCGATATAAGGCTTATCTTTTGGACAATATATAAAGTGCTTACTCATTCGGATAAGGTGCCGAAAGAAATAATGCCCATCATTGAAGAACATAATGAATATGTTAAAAATTTAAATTCAGAAAATGAGGATTTTGCGACGGCGTAATTTGCAAGCCTTGTTTGGAGTCGTTTATAGATGTTAATTTACTGGTCAATGCTTTTGTGGGTGCCTCTGGTTTATATATTTTATTCTTTGGCTCACAAAGAAGAGGTTATGCTCACGGAATATAATATACAGCAGGGTATTCAGAAAAAAATACCTATTGTTTATGCTATTATTGTTTTCGGGTATTTCATTTTTTGGATCGGCATGCGAAAGTATGTTGCGGACACCACTGCGTACATTGGTATATTTAATGATATACCCGCAAATTTTTCTCAGGCGTGGAGCGAGATAGACTGGGAGGGCAAAAACCCGGGATTTGATATTTTTAATGCCGTTTTTAAATGCTTTATTTCTCAGGATTCACAAATTTGGCTCATGACGATTGCCGCCGTTTCAGGCGTATGCGTCATGGTTGTTCTGAGAAAGTACTCGTGCGATTTCTTCTACAGCTCATTTTTGTTTATGACGCTTCTGACTTATACTTGGATGATAAACGGTATGCGTCAGTTTATCTGCGTTGCGATACTGTTTTTGTGCTGTAATTTGATAGTTGAAGGCAAATTTATAAAATTTGCGATTCTTGTGCTGATTTTGTCAACTTTTCACCTCACTGCTCTTTTGATGATTCCCATATATTTTGTTGCAAGGAGCAGACCGTGGGACAAGAAGATTGTATTTTTTATTGTTGCAATAATACTGATATGCGTGTTTGCCGAACCGTTTTTCAGCGGGGTTGACAGTGCGTTGGGAAATACGGCGTATGCAGGTGCAACATCGCAGTTTGAAGAAGATGACGGAGTGCACCCGCTTAAGTTTTTGTTTGCGGCAATACCACCGTTTGTTGCCTATTGGAAACGGGAAATGTTAATTCCTTACTATGAGAAAAACAAGCTTTTGCCCGTCTGCATAAATATGTCGCTTATTGCGGCTTCTCTCTACTTTGTAGGAATATTTACAAGTGGTATTTTAATAGGAAGACTTCCGATTTATGCGGAAGTATATGATTTGATTTTGATTCCTTACCTGTTTTATATTTGTTTTAAAAAAGAAGAGCGTGTTATTGCAAAGTATCTGTTTACCGCCGTTTTGATTTTATATTTCTATTTGCTGTCGGTGAATACAGGTTACCACAGTGACATTACAGGTTATATATAGTAAGGGAAAAGATATTAATGGAAAAGGCAAATAGACTAAACTTTATATCATACGCCTACGCAATAGGTGCAATACTGGTTGTATTGGGGCATTCTACGCCTACCGGGGTGTCGGATATGCCGCTTGTTGTGGACAAAATAAGAACATTTATATACAGCTTTCATATGCCTTTGTTCTTTTTTGTGGCAGGATTTTTGTTTAAGTACACATCCGACAGAAGAAAAAAACCGTACGGAAGCTTTATAAAAAACAAAGCTATT
>DXYF01000005.1 GCA_019415945.1 Clostridiales bacterium | reverse complement strand
GGAAAAAGACACGGCTGGCTACCGTGCCTTTAACCTTATTTATTATTGTAGGAGGAAATATAAATGAGTAAAACCGTTGCGTTTGTACCGCTGAAGCTCAACAACGAGCGATTACCGGGGAAGAATACAAAGGCGTTTAAAGGAGGAAAGCCTCTTCTGACATATATTTTGGAAACTCTTGCAAAGGCAGACGGAATAGACGAGGCTTATGTATATTGCAGCAACGAAGAAGTAAAAAAATATTTACCCGACGGCATTAGATTTTTAAAGAGAAGTGAAAGTCTTGACACGAATTCAACGCTTATAATTGATGTTTTAAAGTCATTTGCAAGCGATGTTGACGCTGATATTTATGTACTCACCCATGCCACCGCACCGTTTATCAAGAAAAAAACAATAGAAACAGCGGTTGAAAAGGTTAAAAACGAAGGCTATGACTCGGCGTTTACCGTAAAGGCAGTCCAGGAGTTTTTGTGGATTGACGGACAACCAAACTACGACACAACAAAAATCCCGAGAACACAGGATATTAAAAACACCTATGCCGAAACAACAGGTCTTTATGTTTACAAAAAAGAGCTTATTCGTAATTCAAGAAGAATCGGCGACAAGCCTTGTGCCATCGAGGTTGATTTTGTTGAATCAACAGACATAAACCAACCTATTGACTTTGAGCTTGCACAGGTTGTGTTTGATAAATACATTAAAACTGAGAGTGACAAAAATGAGTAAAGTAAAAATTCTTGATTGTACCCTTCGCGACGGAGGATATGTAAACGATTGGGACTTTGGAAGCAAAGCCATCGAAACCATACTTTTTAATCTTACAAAGGCAAATACTGATATTATAGAATGCGGATTTCTTACAAACAGGCAATACGACCCAAACTATTCGCTGTTTAACAGCGTTGAGCATCTGAACAAGCTGATAAACAAGGACAGCCTGTCCGGCTCAATGTATGTTGCCATGATTGCACTCGGGGAGCGTGAAATTAACCCCAAGCTTTTGTCTGACGCATCAAGCGGACCGATTGACGGAATAAGGCTGACTTTTCATCCCAACGAAATCGACAGGGCGTTTGAGTGTGCCGAAATTATCAAAAACAAGGGCTACAAGCTTTTTATGCAGCCTGTCGGAACCACAAATTACACCGACAGGCAATTCATTGATTTGCTTGAACGCATAAATAATCTTGAGCCGTATGCGTTTTACATTGTTGACACACTCGGTCTTATGTATAAAAAAGATTTAATCCGCCAGGTGTTTCTCGTTGACAACAACCTCAAAACCTCAATTAAGCTCGGCTATCATTCTCACAACAATCTTCAGCTCGCCTTTTCAAACGCTCAGACGCTTGCAGAATACAGCACTGAGCGTGAAATCATCATTGACTGCAGTGCAAACGGAATGGGACGAGGTGCAGGCAACTTATGTTCAGAGCTTTTTATGGATTATCTTAACAAAAACCACAACGCAAAATATGATGTTTTGCCTGTGCTTGAAATTGTTGATAAATATCTTGTCCCTATTTCTCTCACATCGCCCTGGGGCTACAATTCCGCCTACTTTTTATCAGCCTCAAACAACTGTCATCCAAACTATGCGTCATTCCTTATCGCAAAGCATTCTCTTTCGATGTCTGCAATAGGAAATATTCTTCAGCAAATACCTGTTGAAGAGAAAAGATTTTTTAACAAGCTGCTTATAGAAAAAATATATCAAAGCTATCAGACCAACGCGGTGGACGATATTGAAACAATAGGAAAATTAAGAAAGCGTTTTGACAACAAAAATATTTTGGTTATAGCACCCGGTGCAAGCGTTAAGAGCAAAAAGGACGCTATCACCAAGTACATATCTAAAAAAGAGCCTTTTGTTATTTCTGTTAATTTCATTCCTGACTTCATTGAGCCTGATATGGTTTTTGTGGGCAACTCTGTCAGATACAAAGAGCTTGCCGACAAGCTCAGCTTAAAAAAGACAATTTTCACCTCAAATATTCAGAACCTGCCCAAAAAGGCGACTAAGGTAAACTATTCCGAGCTTATAAACGCCTCTGTTGACGCGTCGGACAATTCGGGCATGATGATACTGAAACTTCTTAAAAAGGCGTCTGTAAAAAGCGTTGCTCTTGCGGGCTATGACGGATTTTCAAGAAATCCTCTTTCAAATTATGTTGAGGACAGCCTTTGCGGAATTTACGACCCTGTTATTTTGCAGGAAAAAAACCTCGCTGTTACAGAAGAGTTAAAAAAGCTTTCTGATAAAATCAAGATAAAGTTTGTTACTCCATCAATTTACAACAAAGACAAAAGGAGCAAAATGAAATCCTGATGAAAATTATCGACAAATACAAAAAGAAATTTAACAGGCTTAAAATTCGTGCCGTAATGAAAAACCGATTTATTCTTGAGGGGTTTTATAAGTACGGCGACAGCGAAAAAAGTTTTTTTCGCAAAAGCATATATTTGATGTCGCTGTATTTTGCAGATTTTATCAACGGAAATTGCAGTGCAAAACCTCGTGTGTATGAACGCAAAAAATACACCGTAAAACCTTGCGTAAGTGCACCCGAATCCTCCTTCGTCAAGCGTCCGTCATACACGCTTATGGCAAAAAAATTTCTGGTAAACGATGTTGTTTCTTTTGACATTTTTGATACTTTAATACTCAGACCCTTTGATAATCCAAAGTCCGTATTTTTTATTCTCGGTGAGCTTAACAAATGCCCCGGTTTTAAGCGTTATCGAGAGCTTGCCGAAAAGCTTGCACGGGCAGAGGCTTTTGAAAAAAACGGAAATCACGAGGTTACGCTGCGTGACATTTACGAAAAAATGCAGAGATTTGTTGTGCTTGACACAGAAAAAGCAATGCAGTATGAAATTGAAACAGAGCTTAATCTATGCTTTGCAAACCCTTATATGTTGGAGGTTTTCAAGGAGGCTAAAAATCTTAACAAAACGGTCATTGCCGTATCCGATATGTATCTGCCAAGGGAAGTAATTGAAAAAATGCTTGCAAAATGCGGATATGACGGCTTTGATGAGATAATAATTTCAAATGAATACAGTGCAAGCAAGCGAACCTGTGCACTTTACGATATTGTAAAAAGCAAGTACGGCACAGATAAAAGCTATTTACACATCGGCGACAATTATGTGTCCGACAATCTTTCCGCCCGAAAAAGTAACATTACTCCGATATGGTACAAAAATGTAAACGCAAGGGGAAACGCTCACCGTGCCTTTGATATGACATCTCTTACAGGCTCTGCTTACAGAGGTGTTGTCAACGCAAAGCTGCAAAACGGCGACAGGCAGTATTCACAATTTTACGAATACGGCTACACCTACGCAGGATTTCTTGTTCTCGGATATTGCAGTTACATTCACAACTACTGCCAAAATAACGGTACGGAAAAAATTTTGTTTTTGTCCCGTGACGGCTATATTTTAAAAGCGGTTTATGACAAATTATATCCAAATGATAAAACCGAATATGTTTATTGGTCGCGTTCTGCCGCCACAAAGCTGACTGTAAAAAGATTTAGAAACGAGCTTCTTTTGCGATATATAAAATATAAAATTCCACGCAAAATGACTCTTGAAAAAATTCTTAAGGCCATGGATCTTGCTCAAATGCAAAAACATCTTGAGGAAAACAATTTGCCGATGAACACTGTTCTTTCAAATGAAAACTATGAGCAAATCGCAGAGGTTTTTATCAAAAACTGGGATATCGTCGTAAAAAAATACGAAAGCTCAAATCTTGCCGCAAAGCAATATTACAGTCAAGTTATCGGCGACAGCAAAAGTGCTGTTATTGTTGACATCGGCTGGGCGGCAAGCGGTTTTTCTGCTCTTAGATACCTCATAGAAGACGAATGGAAGATAGATTGCAAGGTTAAAGGTCTTGTTGCCGGCTCCGTATATTTGCACGATATGGATATTATCGAGCCTCAGTTTGCAAACGATATTATATCTTCATATATGTTTTCTCAAAGAGTAAACCGTGAAATTCGCCGCGACCACAATGTAAAGCAGATGTACGGTGTTTTTACCGAAATTATGCTCAGTGCTCCGTGTCCGTCTTTTATCGGCTTTGATTTCGATGAAAACGGAAGCGTAAAGTATGAGTTTGATTACCCCGAAACAGAGGGTTACGAAATGATAAAGGAAATTCAACAGGGTATCAAAGACTTTGTCGGCGACTACACAACGCATTTTAAAGACTATCCGTATATGATGAATATTTGCGGAAGCGACGCATATGCCGTGTGCCGTCAGGTAATTGCCTGCCCCGAATATTTTAAAAATTTGTTTGCCGACTATCCTGTCAACCGTGCAGTTGGGTCCGCATCGTTTGAAACAGGTTCTCTCGGTGTACTTATTGAAAATGAATTTGTAAAGTGAGTTAAAATATGATTTTGTATTATGCCCTTACAACCTACCACATTCAATGCTGTGTGCTTCACAAAATGACACGCAAGCCAAATGAAAAGGCTGTTTTACTTTTGTCCGATATTCACCAAAACTCCGTTGCGTTTTTGCACAGGTATCAAAGCTCTGATATTTTTGATGATGTTATCATACTAAACGAGATGTCGGTAAACAGCAAAGTCAGACAAAGCGAAAGCAAGCACCGTTCAAAATCAAGTGTTTTAAACAGGGCGTGTAAGGATATTAAAAAAATTCTTCCCGTTGATATTTCCAAAATGGATGAAATCTATCTTTGTCCCGACCATTTTCCGTTTGGCTGGTATATCATAAAAAATAAAATCAAATACCATTGCTTTGAAGAGGGCTGCGGAGTTTTGTCAGACAACGAATTTATGATTTCAAATTTAAAGCGTAATAAAATCCAATATTCTCTTATGAATGTTCTCGGCTATTTCGGTGCAAACGACAGTGCAGTTGAAATTCTTGCCGACGAGCAGGCTCAGCTTGAGGGTTACACAAATGAAAAAATGACAGATTTTTCAGTCAAAAGGATTTTGTCCTCCCTTGACAACGCACAGCTTGAAAAGGTGTTTAAGTTTTTCGGCGTAAACAGCAGGATAGAAAGCAACCAAAACATCAGCCTTATTCTTACTCAGCACATGGCGAATCTCGGAATTATGACGCTTGACCGACAGCATATGCTGTACAAACTTTTTGCTGACTATTTTCTTGATGATACCCATATTGCCGTTAAGCCTCACCCCGATGATATTGCGGGACGCTACAACGAAATATTCTCTGAAAACTCAAGCGTTCTTCCTTTTGCCATGCCGTCAGAACTGCTGCCGTTTATTTTTTCGGGCAGAGTAAAAACTGCCATTGCCGCATATTCTACTGCCGTTAAAAATTTAGGTCACTTCTGCGACAGAATGATTTGCTTTGACAATCGCATAATGACCGATTTTAAGCACATACACAAATACTACTGTGCCGTTAAAATTGCAGAGCAAATAAGCGGCACAAACCGCAGTATCGTCACCAATTCAAACGAAATGCTCTTAAACGAGCTAATCGCTTGCGAAAACAGCGGTTTTGCAGTGCAAAAAAGCTGTGAAATAACCGATTTTGACAACTTGGGAATATTGTCTGATAATCTATCGGATTCAAGGAGCATTGAGGATATATCGTCATATCTTTTGTCAAAACAAAACAAGGGTTATGTTATTTTTCTGAACGAAGAAAACAAGCACATTTATTTTGACGGAATACACAATGAGATTTTTAAGTTTATAAGACCGATTTTTATTACAAAGCACAGCAAAAACAAAATCGAGGAAGAAGTGATTTACTTGTACTCAACAGACAGCAAAATACTAAAAAAAGTTGAAAACACAGAGCTTAAAAAAGAGCTGAAGTACACGGGCGTTACTCTTGATATTCACTCGGTTTCAAGAAGTGACAGCGAAAAAATAAAAATGCTTGAGGGCGTTCTTGACGCCACGGAAAAAAGGCTCAACGAATATATAGAAAACAAAAAGCACCTTGATGAGCAGATTTCAAACTTAAAAAAGGGAAAATAATATGAAAAAACTAATAATTTTTGATTTGGACGGCACATTGCTTGATACCTCCGACGGTATTATGTATTGCTATAAAACCACAGGCAAGCTTTTAGGACTTGAAAAAAAGACAGTCGAAAACGAAAAGTTTGTTATAGGCGGACCTTTAAAGGACGGCTTTTCAAGGCTTTATAACATACACAGTGAAAAAGAGCTTGAAAACGCTGTAGATACCTACAGAACAACATACAGCAAAGAGGGATTGACAAAGTTTACTGTTTATGAGGGAATTGAAGAAACCTTAAAAACTCTGAAAGAAAACGGCTATTTGCTTGCTGTTGCAACCCTAAAGCTTGAAAATTACGCACGGCAAATGCTCAAACAGGCAGGTCTTGCAGATTACTTTAATCTCATTCACGGCTGGGACGGTACAGACAAATGCACAAAGGCATTTATTATAACCAAAATACTTTACACTCTTAACGCTCTGCCTGACAGTACCGTTCTTGTCGGCGACTCTGATTATGACGAAAAAGGTGCGGAGGCATCTGAGGTCGATTTTTTGGGAGTCAGCTATGGATTCGGTATTACAAAAGATGATGCTAAGCTAAAAAAATATCCTGTTGTAAATTCGACAGATGAAATTGCAGACTACATAATCAATGAAATTTAGTCGGGCATATAATTCGTGCCGAACACAAAATATAAAGTTTAACAAATATTGCCTGTCCAATCGGCATTTTTACTAATGACGCAGAAATAAACACTTTCTCATAAACATAATTTTATCTGTTAAAAATTTTTTAATCTATACAAATATCAGTTTCTGTTAAAAACAAGAACTCGAAATCCGGTTAACTGAATTTCGAGTTCTTCTTTTGCGTAATACAATATAAAATTTTATGCTCTTTTTAAGATATATCTTACCGCAATGCGTTTTACGGCTCTCTCGTTAAACCACAAATATGCAAACGACGAAAGGGCAATCGGCACAAAGCAGAACCAAATGCTCTCTGTCCCCAAAAACAGACTTGCTGTACACGAAAGTGCAACGCCCGTATGAAAGCAGAGCAATGTCAGCCAATAAAACCTCGACTGCTCAGCCTGCTTTTTGTCCCTGTCAATGACATATCTCGTCAGCGACATAACAGCCACACGAAAATTGTTTGTTGAAAAAATTGTTGAGCTTGCGTACCCTGCGGCTGTTCTGTATGCGTTCCACTGAATCGGCGTTACAAAAAGTATCGGCAGAAGTGCAATATAGTGATTTGCTATATCAGGAAAAATGCCGATAATTACGACAGCACAGCTTGTGAAAATAAGGCTTATGCATTTTAAGTCAAATTTAATGAATTTTTCTGCAATTACGCAGAATACATTTCCCGCAAAATAAGCGAGCATTGCAAGCACAAGAAAAATCAGTCCCGAAAAATCCGCACTGAAAATCTTGCCCACAATATGAATTAAGTTTGCCGTCTGTGCGTTTCCGAACAGGTCGCAGTGATTGAATATTGCATACCCGCCCAAAAAGCCGCCGATTATACTCACGGCGTGGTGCAGGATTTTTTCCCTTGTTTGATCCCTATCCATTGTAACTCTTCCTTTTATACCCTTATTGCTCCGCTGTATATTATATCACATTGACTTTATATAATAAAATACATATAATATATGCATAAGTATATCAAAAAGGTATGGTTATAAAGATGGATGTAAAAGATTTAAAATATTTTTTGGCAGTTGCTCAAGAGGGCACGGTAACAAAGGCGTCAAAAAAACTCTGCATTTCACAGCCGCCGCTCAGCCGTCAGCTAAAGGATTTGGAGGACGAATTGGGCGTAACGCTTTTTTACCGCGGCAAAAAGCACATTGAGCTGAGCGAAGAAGGTGTATTTCTAAAACAGCAGGCGGAGGAAATCCTCTCGCTTATCGACATAACCGAAAATCAGCTCAAAACCAAAAGCGACGGCACTCACGGAACGGTATCACTGGGCGTAACGGAGGGCTGCGGTGCAGGTGTTTTGTCGGATATAATAATGGAGTTTCACGAAAAATATCCGTATATCAGCTTTGATGTATGGTGTTCGGGAAGTCAGGAAATAGGCGAACGGCTCTCAAAGGGACTGTGCGACATCGGATTTGTCAGAGAGCCTTTTAACGCCACAAAGTTTGACAGCACACCGCTGAGAAAAGAAGCGTGGATAATCATTATGGGCAAAAATCACCCTCTTGCCCGTGACGAAAAAAACGAGATTGAGCTCTCACAGCTTTCCGACGAACAGCTGATTATACCGTCGAGAACGCCCATGGTAGATGAGCTTAACGGTTGGTTTAACGAACAGGGAGCAAAGCGAAAAATAATTTGCCGCTATAACACGCTGGCAAGCATTCTTCCGCTTATTGAAAACAACTTGGGCGTGGGCGTTACAACAGAGTCGGCATATCACTTTACAAGCCCTGATAAATTTGCCTACAAGCAGATTGTAAACCCCAAAAGATTTTCAAACCTGCTCATTATAAAACGCCGCAACAAAATTATGCCTGCACCGGCTTCCTTGTTTTGGAGCTTTGTTCAAAACGGAGCGGAGTTTTTTCAAAACAGCTGATTTTACGGCAATTCAATTATTCTCTGTCGGCAGGGAAAGCTTTTTTTGACAGATCGTGTTTTTGTTTAAGTTTTATGAAAACTAAATACAGGCAGAGCAGGAACTAAAATTCCTGCTCTGTTTTTACTTTATAGGAAACTGCTCGAAAACGGTCGGGCAGAAAAGGTTTGATAATATCAATCTGTCTGCTCGAACCCAGTGTCGAGGCACTCGACTTTTTATACAAAAAGGCTGCCGCAAGCGAAATAAATCACTGCGGCAGCCATGTTAATTTTAACTAATCAGCTAATCAAAAATCAGTTTGCATCGTCAAGACTTGCAAGCTTCTGAAGGTGAGCATACTTATCAGCAGCTTCCTTTTCAGCCTCTGTAAAGAGCTTTTCTGCTCTCTCAGGGAATGAGCGGGTAAGTGAGTTGTAACGAACTTCGCCCATGATGAAGTCGCGGTAAGATGCCGAAGGAGCCTTTCCGTCAAGCATAAACGGATTCTTGCCCTCGTCAGCAAGACGCGGATCGAAGCGGAAGATATTCCAGTATCCTGCTTCAACAGCCTTCTTCTCTTCGAGCTGTGCGTTGCCCATACCGCCCTTGATACCGTGGTTGATACACGGAGCATAGCAGATGATGAGTGAAGGTCCGTTGTAGCTTTCAGCTTCTACCATAGCCTTAAGAACCTGGTTGTTATCGGCACCCATTGCACACTGAGCAACATATACATAACCGTAGCTCATTGCAATAGCTGCGAGGTCTTTCTTCTTAACGCCCTTACCTGCTGCTGCAAACTGTGCAACAGAACCTACAGGAGTAGCCTTTGAAGCCTGACCGCCTGTGTTGGAGTAAACCTCAGTATCAAATACGAGGATGTTTACATTTTCACCGGAAGCGATAACATGGTCAAGACCGCCGAAGCCAATATCGTAAGCCCAGCCGTCGCCGCCGAAGATCCACATTGATTTCTTAGCAAGCTCATCCTTGTCAACAAGAGTTTTCTTAGCAAGCTCGCCTACCTTTGCGTCCTCTGTGTTCTTCTCAAGCTCTGCAATAAGTGCGTCTGTTGCAGCACGGCTTGATGTTGAATCTGTTACTGTGTCGAGGTAGTTCTGACAAGCTGTCTTGAGCTCTGCACTGTCAGTATCCTTCTGGATGTTCTCAACATATTCGATAAGTCTGCCTCTGATAGCTTTCTGTCCGAGAGCCATACCGAGACCGAACTCTGCGTTGTCTTCAAACAGTGAGTTCTGCCAAGCAGGACCGTAGCCCTTCTTGTTCTTTGTGTAAGGAGTTGCAGGAGCGGAAGCACCCCAAATTGACGAACAGCCTGTTGCGTTTGCGATGAACATTCTGTCACCGAAGAGCTGTGTTACAAGCTTTGCATAAGGTGTTTCGCCGCAGCCTGCACAAGCACCCGAGAACTCGAGGAGGGGCTGTTTAAACTGGCTGCCCTTAACTGTTGTAAACTTAAACTTGTCGCCTACCTGAGGCTTTTCTTCAACAGTAAGACCGTAATCAAAGAGAGCCTGCTTAGAACGCTGTGAGTCGATTGGCTTCATAACAAGAGCCTTTTCGCCCTTCTTGCCGGGACAAGCGTTAGCACAAGCACCACAGCCTGTACAGTCAAGTGTTGAAACTGTCATAACAAACTTGAGATCGTTAAGACCGATCATAGGAATTGACTGTGTTCCCTCGGGAGCAGCAGCAACCTCGGCGTCTGTCATTGCAACGGGACGGATAACAGCGTGAGGACAAACGATTGCACACCTGTTACACTGGATACAATTTTCTGAATTCCACTCGGGAACATCAACGGCAATACCTCTCTTCTCATAAGCGGCAGAGCCGTTCGGTACTGTACCGTCAACATGATCCATAAATGCAGAAACGGGGAGCTTGTTGCCCTTGTATGCGTTTACGGGCTTTAAGATGCCGTTTACATACTCTACAAGTGCACCCTGACCCGGAGCGTTGTCTGTTACAGCGTCATCTGTGCAGTTAGCCCAGTCAGCAGGAATTTCAACCTTTTTAAGGTCTTCCATACCGCGGTCAATAGCAGCGTAGTTCATATCTACAACAGCCTGACCCTTCTTCATATATGATTTCTTAGCGGCAGCCTTCATAAGCTCCTTAGCCTTGTCGGCAGGGATAATGTCCGCAATCTTAAAGAATGCCGACTGAAGCACTGTGTTGATTCTTCCTCCGAGACCGATTTCCTTACCGATCTTAATACCGTCGATTGTGTAGAAATTAATCTTTCTTTCTGCAAGAATTCTCTTCATCTTGCCGGGAAGTCTCTTTGAAAGCTCCTCAACATCCCAAGGGCAGTTGAGAAGGAATGAGCCGCCCTCTTTGAGGTCGTCAACAATGTCGTACTTGTCAACATATGACGGGTTGTGGCAAGCAACAAAGTCAGCCTTTGAAATATAGTAAGTAGACTTAATCGGAGTGTTACCGAAACGCAGGTGAGAAACAGTAAGTCCGCCCGACTTCTTTGAGTCGTATGCAAAGTAACCCTGTGCATACATATCGGTGTTGTCGCCGATGATTTTAATTGAGTTCTTGTTAGCACCTACGGTACCGTCTGCACCGAGACCCCAGAACTTACAGCTGTGTGTTCCGGCAGGTGTTGTGTCGGGATTCTCAACGATGGGAAGTGAAAGATTTGTAACATCGTCCACGATGCCGATTGTAAATCTCTTCTTGGGAGCTTCACTTTCAGCGTTTCTGTAAACAGCGATGATGTCGCCCGGTGTTGTATCCTTTGAACCGAGACCGTATCTGCCTGTAAATACCTTTACATCAGAGAAGTCTGAGCCGTTGATAGCGGCAAGAACATCAAGATAAAGCGGCTCGCCGATTGAACCGGGTTCCTTTGTTCTGTCAAGAACAGAGATTGTCTTAACAGTCTTGGGAAGCTCGCTGAGCATATAGTCGGCAACGAAAGGTCTGTAAAGACGAACCTTAAGAAGACCAACCTTTTCGCCTGCGGCATTGAGGTAATCAACAACCTCTTCAGTACAGTCGCAAACAGAACCCATAGCAACGATAACATGCTCTGCGTCCTCTGCACCGTAGTAGTTAAACGGCTTGTAATCTGTGCCGATTTTTGCGTTTACCTTGTTCATATATTCTACTACAACTTCGGGAATTGCGTCGTAGTACTTGTTGCAGGCCTCTCTTGCCTGGAAGAAAATATCGTCGTTCTGAGCGGTACCTCTTGTTACAGGGTGCTCAGGGTTAAGCGAACGGCGGCGGAATTCCTCAACTGCGTCCCAGTCAAGCATTTCGCCGAGGTCTTCGTAATCCCACTCTTCAATCTTCTGAATTTCGTGAGAAGTTCTGAAACCGTCAAAGAAGTGAAGGAAAGGTACTCTGCCCTTGATAGCAGAAAGGTGAGCAACAGCTGCAAGGTCCATACACTCCTGAGGGTTGTTTGAACAGAGCATTGCATAGCCTGTCTGACGGCAAGCGTAAATATCGGAATGGTCACCGAAAATTGAAAGAGCATGGCTTGTAAGAGCACGGGCTGAAACATGAATTACGCCCGGAAGCAGCTCACCTGCCATTTTGTACATATTCGGAATCATAAGAAGCAAGCCCTGTGAAGCTGTATATGTAGTTGTTAAAGCACCTGCTGCAAGTGAACCGTGAACAGCACCCGAAGCACCGCCCTCAGACTGCATTTCAGTTACCTGAACTTCTCTTCCGAAAAGGTTTTTAACGCCCTGTGCCGAAAACTTATCGGTAAGGTCAGCCATTACGGAAGAAGGTGTGATAGGATAGATGGCAGCAACATCTGTGAACGCATAAGAAACATGAGCAACAGCACTGTTACCATCCATGGTTTTCATTTTTCTTGCCATTGGAATTGTCCTCCTTTAATTATCAGCGGTATAAGCCATAATATTGCACCGCACGAGTATAAACAGATATACACTGTATCAACCTTGATTTTAACACTTTAATCGGTATTTGTAAAGGGTTTTCGACATTTTTAGCACGAGAAAAAATGCATTTTTTGCCGCACCGCACCGTGTGGGTAATTTTGCTCTCAATAACAAAATATGCCCAAATATTTTCTTCCTTTGAAAAACTCTTTTGCATAAAGCAATAACAAAAACAAATACATTATTATATTGCGAAATACTGCAAAATTCATGTTCTCAACACGGCAAGGCTCGGTATTGATAAAGCACATATTTTCGGCAATATATGAAACACCAACCATTAGTAAATATGAAAAAGTCGAGTGCCTCGACACGCAGTTCGAGCAGATAGGTTGATATTATCAAACCTTATTTGCCCGACCGTTTTCGAGCAGTTTCCTATAAAGCAAAAATTACGGCAGGCACAAAACCTGCCGTAAAACAGTTTGAATCTTAGCAAATCAGTCGGTATCAAGCTTCAAAACTGCCATAAACGCCTCCTGCGGCACCTCTACCGAACCGAGCTGACGCATACGCTTTTTACCCTCTTTCTGCTTTTCAAGAAGCTTTTTCTTTCGGCTGATGTCGCCGCCGTAGCACTTTGCAAGCACATCTTTACGCATTGCCTTTACGGTTTCACGGGCAATGATTTTGCCGCCGATACAAGCCTGAATCGGAACCTCAAAAAGCTGTCTTGGGATTTTCTCCTTGAGCTTTTCAGCCATTTTTCTGGCTCTGCCGTACGCCTTGTCCTTGTGGATGATAAACGAAAGTGCGTCTACCACCTCGCCGTTAAGCATAATATCAAGCTTTACAAGCTCGCTTTGAACATACCCTTTCATCTCGTAGTCGAAAGAAGCATATCCCCTTGTGCGGGATTTAAGCGTATCAAAAAAGTCGTAGATAATCTCGGCAAGCGGCAAAATATAATGCAAGTCCACTCTGTCCGCGTCAATATACTGCATATCGACAAATGTGCCTCGCCTGTCCTGACAAAGCTCCATAATATTGCCGACATACTCTTTCGGCGTATAGATATGGGCATTTGTTACAGGTTCTTCAGCCGTTTGAATAAGCGACGGGTCGGGATAATTTGTCGGGTTGTCTATCATTTCAACCGTGCCGTCTGTGCGGGTTATTCTGTAAATTACGCTCGGAGCGGTGGTAATCAAGTCAAGCTGGTATTCACGCTCAAGCCTCTCCTGAATTATCTCCATATGAAGCAGTCCGAGGAATCCGCATCTAAAGCCAAAGCCGAGGGCAACTGAGGTTTCCGGTTCAAACGAAAGTGCGGCGTCGTTGAGTCTGAGCTTTTCAAGAGAATCCTTGAGGTCGCCGTACTTTGCTCCGTCAACGGGATAAATTCCGCAGAAAACCATCGGCTGTGCCTCACGGTAACCGGGCAGCGGCTCGCTTGCGGGGTTTGATACAAGAGTAACCGTATCGCCCACCTTTGCGTCGGCAAGCGTCTTGATAGAACCTGAAATATATCCTACCTCACCTGCGTAAAGACCATCGGTTTTTTCCATTTGCGTAGCGTGCATTAAGCCGCACTCGACAACATTGAACACGCTTCCCGTAGCCATGAGTTTGAACTCATCGCCGGGGTGAATCTGACCCTCTTTAAGTCTTACATATATAATAACGCCCTTGTAGCTGTCGTAGTAGCTGTCAAAAATCAACGCACGAAGCGGGGCGTTTACATCGCCTGTGGGTGCGGGAATATCCGTAACCACCTTTTCAAGCACGGCGTGAATATTGATGCCCGCCTTTGCCGAAATTCTCGGAGCGTCCTCGGCGGGTATTCCGATGACATCCTCAATCTCCTGAATAACTCTGTCGGGGTCGGCACTGGGCAGATCAATCTTGTTGACAACGGGAACAATCTCAAGTCCGCCGTCAACGGCAAGATAAGTGTTTGCAAGCGTTTGTGCCTCAATGCCCTGGGATGCGTCGACAACAAGTATCGCTCCCTCACACGCGGCAAGCGAGCGTGACACCTCATAGTTAAAGTCAACATGACCCGGAGTGTCTATGAGGTTAAAGAGATATTTTTCGCCGTCGTCAGCATTATAAATAACGCTTACGGCACGAGCCTTGATTGTAATTCCTCTTTCTCTTTCAAGCTCCATATCGTCAAGAAGCTGCGATTCCATATCACGGGCAGAAACCGAGTTTGTCTGCTCCAAAATCCTGTCGGCAAGAGTACTTTTGCCGTGGTCTATGTGAGCAATAATGCTGAAATTTCTTATTTTATCCTGCGGAAAAGACAATTAAAATCACCTTTTTCTGTTAATATTCCTTTTCAGCCGTCCAAGCCTCAAGCAACTCAAACAGCAAGTCTGCAAATTAAGTTTGAGTATTATTATAACATAATGAACATTCTTTCACAAGGTATTTGAAATTTGTTTTGTAAAAAGGCATTATCCGTTTTATGACACATATAATTTTATATAATTAAATTAAAGGGAACCTAAATTGCCAAAGTGAAGTTCGGATTTTTGGGGTAAAAAATGAGAAACA
>DXYF01000042.1 GCA_019415945.1 Clostridiales bacterium | reverse complement strand
TCAGCTTTGCTATACCTTTTTATCGTCTTTCAATTCACGACATTTTTTGTTTTTTTGACTTGACTTTTAATAGTTAGTCTCCTTATTATATTCTATCATAATTATGATAAATGTCAATGCCGATATAAAAAATATACCGCCCTATAAAGGACGGTATATTTTAACTTTTAATGATACGGTACTATGAATTTGTCGTTATTTCGGGAGACAGGACAGGCTCTCCCGACACGCTCTTTACATTGCCCCATGCGTCATATACATAGCTTGCATATACCGTGCCTGTCTGTTTTATGATTTTTATAAAATAGAAAATATATTTGCTTGGCAGGCGACATAAAATTGTCGCCTGCCACAGTGAGTATTACTATTTAAGATTTAATAAAAGTCGGACTTATCAATTCCGTCAGTATTATCGGAGTTAGTATTGATGAAATAAGAATCTATGCTTTTTAATTGAGTCGCCTTTTTTTAAAAGGATTTTAATTAAATACAATTAGATCCTATTAATTTATGTAAGAAAAATTACTCACCACTTATGGCAATTTGCTCTATTTCAAAACCCGCAGTCCACGAATTTGCCATTCCTCTGGGCAGTACATATTTTTTCGTAAGTCCGTAAACATAATTGTCGGTAGCGACTAAATCGTCAAAAACACATTGTTCGGAGATTTTTACGGCTTTTTCGGAGTTTAAATCAAATTTCCAAAGTCCGTTGTTTTCGTTTTCCACGGTATGCGTTATCAGCTCGTTTGCTGAGCGCTGTTCCGAACTGAAAATAATACAATTGCTGTTTGCCGCAATATTGTCAACATTGATGTGCGTGTACAGCTTTTCGAGCTTTTGATTTGAGAAATCAGCTTTATAAACCGAAATTTCTCCTTTCGGCGGAGAAACAATAAATATATCTTCTCCGCTTCGCAAAATCCTTGCATTGTCGGAAATTTTGTATGATACCGACTGAACATCTTCCAATGTTTTTAAATCATACACCTTAATCGACAATGTGTTGCCCTGCGCTTTTTCATAACGGCAGGACGAGAGGAAAATTTTGTTATTCTCCGCGTCAAACCATTTGATTTTGTACCCGTCGTCTGTTTGAATTTCCTGCGAGGTTTTTGATTTTAAATCGTATTTCAGCAAAACGCTGTCGCTTGTTTGATAAATAACATAATCACCCGAAATTATATAGTTTTTGGTGATTCCGCTGATAATTTCTTCGTTTTCACCGTTTTGCGATACCGCAAGCCCGTCATCGGCGGCATAAATCTGAAAATCCTTGTACTCAACATAATACGAATTTCTTTTGGTGTTTTCGTTTTCGGTGTATATTTTTGTTTTGTTTTCGGTGCGGTCATACACCGACAAAGAATTATCGCAGTAGGTTAGGTATTTGTTTTCGGAAACATAAAATCCGCCGTCATTGTCCGCACTCATCTTAAAGGTATCAGACATTTTTAAAATTGCGAGAAAACACGCAAATATTATGAGCAGAGGGATAAGGATAAATATTATCAGTTTTTTTGACCTCTTCATTTTCATAATCCTCCGAACAAAATTTTTTCGTCATCTTTGAATGTTGGTAATATATATTCATAAACATCATTAGGAACATTTATTAACGACGCATTCACCAATATATCAAACACATCACTTGTATTATAGTGTGTATCAGAGAAAGTTCCCTGTAGTAATGCGCCTAAACTAACATTCACACAATTATTCATTACAAATAAGTATGTGGGATTGTTTCTTATATGAATTGCAAATGAAGGAATATAATTTTCATAAAATTTATCATATTCTACCGTTTTTCCTTTATATTTTGCTATATCTGTCAGTCGATCAAACACATAAAAAAATGAATCATAAAAACAACCATAAAAGTATATTGATTTTGTGTATGTACCGCCTATATCATAGGATTTCACATAGTAATTGTGATATGGTCTTGGATCAAAACCACGCAAATATGTGTTAAGAGATTCTAAAGAAAACGAATCAGAACCGCATGGTCTAAAAATAACATCAGTATTCCCCAAATAGAAATACCACCAACAATTAGTCGCATCCTGTAACATTATCGAAGTATGTCCTGCATTGCCAAAGAATAAATTTACTGCATTTGGATTTTGCAACCAAATAGCATCCGTGCCTTCAGGATCAATCTGATTGACAGGGTTGTTATTGCAGTAGGTAAACATATTTGTTCCGAAAATGTTTGACATTGTATCGCAGTATATATCTGCATTTATAAATCTGCCTGTTTCCGGGTCATAGTAGCGGCTCTTAAGATAATACAGTCCTGTTTCCTTGTCATATACATACCCTCTGTAACGGAATGGGTTAATCTCTCTTAATATCGGCTCACCTGACACACTCTTTATATTGCCCCATGCGTCATATACATAGCTTGCATATACCGTGCCTGCCTGGTTGATGATTTTTACAATATCTCCCTGCAGGTTTTTGATATAATAGTACATTGTTCCGCCGTATTTAAACGAGGTAACATTGCCGTCGGAATCGTAATAGAACAGCAGGGTATTATTGTCTTTGGTCATACCTATAAGGTTATTTCCGCTGTCATAGTAATAATAGGTTGTTCCGCTGTTGTTGGTCTTTTGCGTACGCATACCGTTGCTGTTGTATTTGTAGCTTACATTATTATCA
>DXYF01000041.1 GCA_019415945.1 Clostridiales bacterium | reverse complement strand
AATAGCCCCTTATAGGGGCAGTGCAAACCACCCGTTCAACGGGTGGTTTTGATTAGTGACTGTGAGTGCAGCGGATATATAATAAAAATCAGGTATGTTTATTAGAACTATTAAGTGCAAAACAGCGTAAAAAAACTTACTCTTGCTCTCAACTTTTAGTATTCACAACATGTTTTTTTAGTTTAAAAGACGCAATCTTTGCTCCCGTCTATGTTCTGATTGACGAAAATGTATTTTTAATATATAATACCACCATAGAAAGGAGTTGGTTTTGTGGATCCGCTTCCTCGAAGTAGTATTTTATTTACTGCTCGAAAGCCTTTAAAATACGGCAAATGTGTTTTTTATGCAAAATTAAGGATGCACTTTTTAGTAGTAAACCTCAATTAGCGGAATTTTATTTTATTTAATACAACAAAACACATTTTAATTTTGGAGGCTAATATGTCTGATATAATTCAACAATTATTATTACAACTTGCACTCATTCTGTTAAACGCTTTTTTTGCGGCAACCGAGATTGCCGTAATATCTTTAAACGAGAAAAAAGTCAAAGCCCGTGCAGATGACGGCGACCGAAAAGCTGTCAAAATGCTTAAAATGATACAGGAGCCGACACGCTTTCTCTCAACCATACAAATAGGCATTACCCTTGCAGGCTTTTTGGGATCTGCCTTTGCGGCTGATAATTTTGCCGAAAGACTTTCCGACTTTTTTGTCAAGACCTTTGGAATATCGGAAAATCAAATAGGAGCTATCAACACGATAGCGGTCATTATTATAACGCTTATTCTTTCGTTTTTTACCCTTGTGCTCGGCGAACTTGTGCCTAAGCGTATCGCCATGAGGCACAAAGAACGGCTTGCACAAGCCGTATGCCCGATTATTTCCGTGCTTGCGGTAATTCTCAAACCGATTATTTGGCTTTTGACGGTTTCTACAAATGTTGTTCTGCGTATTTTCGGTATAAAACCAAGCGACAAAGAAGAACCGGTATCCGAGGAAGATATTGTGCTTATGCTTGATGCGGGTGCAGATGAAGGAACCCTTGACCAGAATGATATTGAATACATAAAGAATGTTTTTAAGCTTGACGGTATGACGGCTGAAGATGTAATGACGCCGAGAAAATCTGTTGTTTTTGTTTCAAAGGAAGCAGACAGCAAAGAAATTCTGAATATTATAGAGACTGAAGGGTATTCCCGTATTCCTGTATATTCAGATACTACCGATAATATTGTCGGAATACTTTACAGCCGTGATTATCTTCTCATGCATTCCCGCCCAAACTTTAAACTTGAGGATGCCGTTTGCCAGCCTAAATTTGTTCCGGAAACAGCTCGTCTTGATGTTCTTTTTAAGGATATGCAAAAAGAGCACAATCACATTGCTGTGGTTGTAAACGAATACGGTGTAACAGCAGGCGTGGTTACAATGGAAGATATACTTGAAGAAATTGTCGGCGAGATATGGGATGAACAAGACGAAGCTGTTGAAGATTTTGTAAAACTCAATGCAGATACTTACAAGGTTCGCTGTTCTGCGTCAGCAGAAGATTTCTTTGAATTTTTTGCACTTGAGCCCGACGAGAAAACCGAAGCGACTACAGTCAACGGCTGGATGCTTGAATTAATCGGAAGTATCCCAGAAAGAGGTTTTTCGTTTGATTTTGAAAATCTTCATATAACCGTTACAGAAGCTGATGATTTTATGGCTCATGAAATTACTGTGCAGGTGAATACAAAATAAAGTGGATATGAAACAAAGCCATACTTTGTGTATGTTTTTTGACACATATTTCGGAAAATTTATTCAAAACAGTTTAGTTGTATATTTTTTAAAAGTTCTTTTGGATTTAATGAAGGCAGATGTTTATTAAGTATATTTAAGTTTTGTAATGCGGATAGCTTTTATGCTTCTTTGACAATGTAGGGTTTGTAGCATTTAACCTTGCAGTTGTACGGCAACATCTTAACTCATTTTATTTGATTTTATTTTTACAATCTGCCAATAAAAAACTTCCTTTCAATCAGGCGTTTAATTTCGCTTAGTTTGAAAGGAAGTTTGTTTTTATGTTTAAAATTCTATAGTTCTAAACTGATATTAATCAAAGTGTTTCAACGATAAATTTTGTATCGCGGGCAATTACCATTTCTTCATCTGTAGCTATAAGCTCAACTCTTATCTTAGAGTCGGGGGCTGACAATGTACCTGTAACTCCGCCTTTTGCTTTTGAATTGAATTCTTTGTCAAGTTTAACTCCGAAGCAGGAGAGGTAATCGCAAACTTTTTCTCTTAGGCTGGGCTGGTTTTCACCAAGTCCTGCTGTGAATACAATACCGTCACAGCCGCCGAGTGCTACATAGTAGCTTCCGATATATTTTGCAATTTGGTAGTAGAGCATTTCGTGTGCAAGGTGAGCTCTCATATTGCCGTCGGCTTCTGCCGCACAAACATCACGGTCGTCTGATGAAACACCCGATATTCCCAAAAGACCTGATTCTTTATTTAAGATTTTTGACATTTCTTCGGGAGTAAGGTGTTCCTTTTCGGCAATAAATGTTATTACCGACGGGTCAAGCGAGCCTGAGCGTGTTCCCATCATAAAACCGCCGAGTGGGGTAAGACCCATAGTCGTGTCAATTACTTTGCCGTTTTTAACCGCCGTGATTGATGAACCGTTTCCGATGTGGCAGGTAATGAGCTTTAGCTCCTCTTTCCTTTTGCCCATAAGGTCAGCCATTTTGTCGGTTACATATCTGTGTGATGTGCCGTGAAAACCGTATTTGCGAACGCCGAATTTTTCGTAGTATTTATACGGAACAGCGTACATATACGCTTTTTCCGGCATTGTCTGATGAAAAGCTGTATCAAAAACCGCAACCTGCGGAACTTTTGCACCGAATACTCTCGTACATGCCTCAATGCCCTGTAGATGAGCAGGGTTGTGAAGAGGAGCAAGAGGTGCGAGCTCTCTTATTTTATTAATTACATCGTTATTAACAAGAACAGATTTATCAAAGTATGAGCCGCCCTGTACTACTCTGTGACCGATAGCCGCAACTTCTGACAATTCCTTGATTGCACCGTATTCGGGGTCAAGCAATGCGTCTTTTACTGCCTCAAATGCCTGTGTGTGGTTGAGCATCTGAAGCTTCCTTTCTATTTTTTTGCCGTCGGGAGTTTTAAATCCTATAAAAGCTCCGCTTGTTCCGATTCTCTCACAATTACCCTTTGCAAGCACTTTTTCTTCTGTCATTTCAATAAGCTGATATTTTAGTGAAGAACTGCCTGCGTTAATTACTAAAATTTTCATTATGTTTCATCCCTTTGCTTTATTGATTAGAATCAAGAAATGATATATAATATATGATACTCCAATAATTTTGACTTTTCAAGTATTTTTTACCTTTTTAATGTTGTAAATTTGTCAAATAATAAAATATATATAAACGAGGTGCATTTATGGCTGTAGCTGTTATAAGCGAGTTTAATCCTTTTCACAACGGTCACGCATATTTAATAGACGCCGCAAAAAAGCTTGCCGACGCTCCCGTCATTGCCGTAATGAGCGGAAGCTTTACTCAAAGGGGAGAGGTTGCCTTGACCGATAAGTACTCAAGAGCACGAACAGCACTTGAAAACGGGGTTGATCTTGTAATCGAGCTTCCGTGTGCGTACGCAGTTTCAAACGCACAAAGATTTGCTTACTGCGGAGTGCATATCGCAAAATCTTTTGACTGTGTAAAGCACCTGGCGTTCGGCTGCGAATGCGGGAGCATTGAGGCTTTAAGCAGTGCCGTGTCCGCCGCTCAAGACCCTCGTGTAAACGAAATTATAGCGTCAAAAATGAACGAAGGAGATTATTATCCCAGAGCCCTGCAGCTTGCTGTAAAAGAGGTGTCGGGAGATAAGATTGCCGATGTTTTTTCTTCTCCTAACAATATTCTCGCTATTGAATACTTGAAAAATCTGTCTGACACAAATATTACACCGCTTTCAATAAAAAGAAAGTTTGTTTCACATGACAGCGTTAATGCGTGCGGCGAATTTGCCAGTGCGTCATTTGTAAGAAATGCTCTTCGCGGCGGTGAAAGTGCAGAAAAATATTTGCCCTCGGTACCTAGTAAAATTACATACCCTGAAAATCTCGAAAGGGTAACTCTTTATAAATTAAGGACGATGAGTGCAGATGATTTTCGTCTGCTTCCCGATGTTAAAGAGGGGCTTGAAAACAGAATTGTTTACGCTGTTAAAAATTATAATTCTGTTGACGAAATAATATCCTTTGTAAAAACAAAGCGTTACACTCACGCAAGGCTTAGAAGAATAATTACCTGTGCGTTGCTCGGCATAACCGAAAAACTGCAAACAACTCCGATTGAATATGCCCGTGTGCTCGGTTTTACAAATGTAGGAGCGTCTTTGCTTAAGTCATGCAGACTTGAGGTGATCTCATCTGTGTCAAAGGCAGATAAAAGCAATAAGAATATTTCAGACTTGCTTTCGGCAGATATTTCAGCAACGGATATTGCCTCACTTGCTTATGATGAGGTTGGAAGATGCGGAAGTGATTTTAAAAATCAGATTGTTAAAGTGTAAACTTGTAAATATCTGTGCAAAATTGTACATATTTGTTATCAATGTATAAAATGGTGAAAATATTTACATAAAAAATTTAAAATACTCTTGTAAATTTGTCTAAAACATATTATAATTATATCAATAATTACTGATACTTCAATTATCAGCATTAAAGCAGATTAGTACATATCAGTAAAACCGTTGCAGAAAAGAGGTTTACTATGGCTTTTAAATTAAACGACGAAAGATATCCGCTTGATCAGTTCTTGGCGGGAGAGTCGGCTCGTGCGTATGAGTTTTTAGGCTCTCATTTCGTTAATTGGGACGGCAGAGACGGTGTCGTTTTCAGAGTATGGGCACCGAATGCATTAACAGTGTCTGTTGTCGGAGATTTTAACAACTGGGATAATGACGCGAATTTTATGTACCGCATTTCAGATTCAGGTGTTTGGGAACTGTTTATTGAGGGTGTACAGGAATTTGCGTGTTATAAATACTGCGTGGAAACTCCTTGGTCTGAACGGAGATTAAAAACAGATCCATATGCTTTTCATTGCCAGACAAGGCCCGACAATGCTTCAAGGGTTTATGAAATAAACGGATATGAATGGCATGATGAGGAATGGTTTGATTATAAAAAGGAACATCCTCATGAAAAACAGCCTATAAATGTTTATGAGGTGAATGCCGGTTCCTGGCGTAAGTATGAGGACGGAAATATGTTCAGCTACAAAAAGCTTGCCGAGGAGCTTATTCCGTATGTAAAAAATATGGGTTATACCCACATAGAATTTATGCCGCTTACCGAATTTCCGTTTGACGGAAGCTGGGGCTATCAGGTTACAGGTTACTTTGCCGCAACTTCCCGTTACGGCGAGCCCAAGGATTTGATGTATTTTATTGATAAATGTCACCAGGAAGGAATCGGCGTAATACTTGACTGGGTTCCCGCTCATTTCCCAAAAGACGCTCACGGCTTGGGTCGTTTCGACGGAACAGGCTGTTATGAATACGAGGATTACCGTATCGGCGAGCATAAGGAGTGGGGCACCTACATCTTTAACTACGGCAGATACGAGGTAACAAGCTTTTTGGTTTCTTCGGCAATGTTCTGGCTTGATATGTACCATGTTGACGGCATCAGAGTAGACGCCGTGGCTTCAATGCTTTATCTCGATTATAACCGCAAAGACGGAGAGTGGATTCCCAACTGCTACGGCGGAAGAGAAAACCTTGTTGCCGTTGAATTTTTACAAAAGCTTAACACTGTTGTTCATATGTATCATCCCGAGGCTATGATGATTGCCGAGGAGAGTACGGCGTGGCCGAATGTTACCCGCTACCCCATTAAGGATATGGGCCTCGGATTTGATTACAAGTGGAATATGGGTTGGATGAATGACACGCTGTCCTACATTTCTCTTGACCCGTTGTGGAGAAATTATCACCACGACACTCTCACATTCAGCTTGGTCTATGCTTTTTCAGAGAATTTTATGCTTCCGATTTCGCACGATGAGGTTGTGTACGGAAAAGGCTCGCTTATCAATAAAATGCCCGGAAGTTATGAGATGAAGTTTGCGGGGGTCAGAGGTTTCCTTGCATATATGCTTGCTCATCCCGGCAAAAAGCTTATGTTTATGGGAAGCGAAATTGGTCAGTTTGATGAATGGAATTCAGAAGAGCAGCTTCAGTGGAATTTGCTTGATTACGAAAAGCACCGTCAGTTAAATCACTTTTTTGAGGTTGCAAACAAATTCTACCGTGATACTCCTGCTATGCATGAAAACGATTACGATTGGAACGGCTTTCAGTGGATTGCTCTTGATGATTATCAGAACAGCGTTATCGCATTTAGGAGAATTGCATATGACGGAAGCGAGATAATCTGTGTTTGCAACTTCCAGCCGGTAACACGAGAAAAATATAAGGTTGGTGTTCCCGTTTACGGTATTTATGAAGAAGTGCTGAACTCCGAAAGCGAAGAGTTCGGCGGCTGCGGAATCGTGAACAGCGGTGATATTAAAACCAAAAAGGCAAAGCACAACGGACTTGACTATTCCGTTGAAATCACATTGCCTCCGCTTGGCGTTATGTATTATAAGCTCAAAAAGGAGCTTCCCGTGCCTGTCAGAAAAAGGTCAACATCAAACATGGCTGCCAAAAAAGAAGCGGCTATAAAAAAGGCAAAAGAAAGAAAGTCGGATAAATCCGAAAAATCGGATGAAATTACAGAGTGATTATACTTAAGATGACTTGTTTTCAAATTTAATCTTAAAATTAATTTTATATAAAAATAATGAGCGGTATCTGTCAGATGCCGCTCAATTTTTGTGCTTTGCATAAATTAAAATTTAATTTTCTCTGCAATATATTCTTTCAGTTTATCAATAGAAACTCTTTCCTGCTGCATTGTGTCGCGGTCACGAACCGTAACACATCCGTCCTCAGCAGAATCAAAGTCATATGTTATGCAGAAGGGAGTTCCAATTTCATCCTGGCGTCTGTAACGCTTGCCTATTGAGCCTGCGTCATCATAGTCAACCATAAAGTCCTTTGTAAGCATCTCATAAACTTCTTCTGCTTTTTCGTTAAGTTTTTTCGACAAAGGAAGAACCGCAGCCTTAAACGGAGCAAGTGCAGGGTGCAGGTGCAGAACAACTCTTGTATCTTTTTCGTCAATCTGCTCCTCGTCATACGCTTCAACCACTATGGCAAGGAACAAACGCTCAACGCCGAGGGAAGGCTCAATAACATAAGGAATATATTTTTCGTTTGTTGTCTGATCAAAGTATTCAATCGGTTTTCCGCAGGTTTTGCTGTGCTGTGTGAGGTCATAATCCGTTCTGTCGGCAACGCCCCAGAGCTCACCCCAGCCGAACGGGAAGAGGTATTCGAAATCCGTAGTAGCCTTTGAATAGAAGCAAAGCTCCTCGGCAGAATGATCACGCAAACGCAGATTTTCTTCCTTAATATTAAGAGAATACAAAAAGTCACGGCAAAAAGCTCTCCAGTATTCAAACCATTCAAGATCAGTACCGGGTTTGCAGAAAAACTCAAGCTCCATCTGCTCGAATTCACGCACACGGAAAATGAAGTTGCCCGGAGTAATTTCGTTTCTGAAGCTCTTACCTATTTGTGCAACACCAAACGGTATTTTTTTGCGGCTTGTTCTCTGAATATTTGAGAAGTTCACAAAAATACCCTGAGCAGTTTCGGGACGAAGATATATTTCATTTTTACTGTCCTCGGTAACGCCCTGAAATGTTTTAAACATAAGGTTGAACTGACGAATGTCGGTAAAATTGTGCTTTCCGCAGTTGGGGCAGGGGATAGACTTTTCTTTAATATAGTCCATCATTTGTTCGTTCGTCCAGCCTGCAACATTGGTGCCGTCAAAATCCTCAATAAGATTGTCTGCACGGTGGCGTGTTTTACATTCCTTGCAGTCCATGAGCGGGTCGGAAAATCCGCCGAGGTGTCCCGAAGCAACCCAGGTCTGCGGATTCATAAGAATTGCAGAGTCAAGCCCTACATTGTATTTGTTTTCCTGAACAAATTTTTTAAGCCAAGCCTGCTTTATGTTGTTTTTAAGTGCCATGCCCAAAGGACCGTAGTCCCAAGTGTTTGCAAGACCGCCGTAAATTTCAGATCCCGGATAAACAAAGCCTCTGCCTTTGCAAAGGGCAACAATTTTATCCATTGTCTTACTGGTGTTTTTCATAAATACAACCTCATTTCCTATGCATACTTATATACAATACAGATAATACAATTATTTTTAAGATGTGTCAAGAGTTTTAAAGGTTGATTATTTTTTATGCAAATATATCCTTAAATAATTAAAAAAAAATTAACTATATTTCCTAAAAAGTACTTGTAAAAATGTTTAATTTGATATATAATGTAATTACTCAAATTTCGAGTAATCAAAAAGGAGGAATTAGCGATGAAAAAATCATCAAAGATTATCAGTCTCGCTCTTGCAGTGTTAATGGCAGCTTCCTGTTTTACAGGTTTTACAATTTTCTCTGCTTCAGCAGCTGATACAGACACAAATGTTTATTTTGAATTACCTACTCTCGAGGAGTGGGGAACAACGAAGTCAGTTTACTGTCACATTGATAATGTTTACGGACCTGACCCCATTACACCTGCTTCATGGCAGTCAAAGTCAGAGCTTTGCAAGAAAGACACAGAAACAGGTTTATATTACTTCGATACTTCTAAGCTTGGAGAGATTAAGGCTGGCTCGGACTACCTTATAATTTTCTCTACTATTGACACAAACAAAGGAGTCCATCAGACCTGTGATATGACTTTCGGCGTAGATTGCCTCGGCGACACAATTTATGTAACAGGTGAGATGATCGAGAACCCTGTAGATTCAACAAAGGTCAGCTTCGGTGCTGCTTGGAAAAACAATTCTGACAAGTACGGTCCTAAGGCAGTAATTACTTCAACAGGTAAGATTTCAGGAAGTTATTTCCCGTTCTATCAGCCAAAAGAGCAAGTAGTATCAAACTTCCTTCATGATTATGCAATTATGAATGCTTCAATTATTACACCTGAGCTTGTTCAGGCTGACTGTAAAGAACTTGGAGTAGAGCCTTCGGCTGTTTTTGTTCAGTATGCAAATGACTTTGCAGCTGAACTTGCTGATCCCGAAGCTTATCCAAACACTGCTTCTCTTGAAACAATCGCTTCATTGCTCGGTGTAGAGCCTACAATTCCTGAAACAACAGTACCCACAACTGAGGCTACAGAGCCGACTACCGAGCCCACAACAGAGCCCACAACTGAGGCTACAGAGCCGACTACTGAGCCCACAACAGAGCCTACAACTGAGGCTACAGAGCCTACAACAGAGCCAACAACAGAGGCTACAGAACCCACAACAGTTCCTGAACCCAAATATGTGTTTGGTGATGTAAACAGTGACGGAGTAATTAATGTTACTGACGCTACAACAGTTCAGAAGATTGCTTTGACATATGCTGATACTACATCAAGCATGACTAACTATCTTGCTGATGTTAACGGCGACGGCAGAATCTCTATTGTTGATGTTACATATATCCAGAAGTACATCGTTGGCGGATATACAAATACTGCTAATGTTGGCGTTGAATATGTAGCAGGTGCAATGTAAAATAAAAAGCTGATTAAAGCCTCACCCTCGGTGGGGCTTTATTTTTTGCTTTATAGGAAACTGCTTGAAAACGGTCGGGCAGAGAAGTTTTGACAATATCAACCTGTCTGCTCGAACCCAGTGTCGAGGCACTCGACTTTTTTACAAAAAGAGTGTATTCAGTGGTAATATTCGACTTTTCTCTGTACAAAACGGTCTTTTATGTGTTAAAATATAAAGCAAGAAAATGAGGAACGGAGATGAACGGACTTGTTTATTCACGATATTTCTCGGGACACTGTAAGCACGCCTGTTTATGACGGTGATCCCGAAACTAAAATAGAAAATATCAAAAGTATTGAAAAAGGTGATGAATACAATCTTTCCGTGCTTTCAATGTCTGTTCATTCGGGAACTCATATTGATGCACCTCTTCATTATTTTGAAAGCGGAAGCTCTGTTGATAAAATCAGACTCAATACTTTTTTCGGCAAATGCACGGTGATTTCAGTCAGCGGTGTCCTTACCGGTGAGGATATGGAGAGGCTGCTACCTTACTGCAAGAGGCGGGTACTGTTTCACGGAGAGGGAAAAACATTTATTTCTCATTCCGCAGCAATAGTGCTTGCGTCAAGCAGAGTTGTGCTTGTCGGGACAGACGCACCGTCAATCGCCCCTCCGTATGATGAGGACAGAACCCACCGAGAGCTTGCCAGAGCAGGAATTGCAATTCTTGAAAACCTTAATCTTTCGGCTATTGATGACGGTGAGTACGATTTATGTGCGTTCCCGATAAAACTGGGAGGCGTTGAGGCTGCACCGTGCAGAGCAATTATTTTTGAACAGGAGAAAGGACTAAACTGATTTATTATGATAAAAATGGTTGTATTTGATCTTGACGGAACGCTTGTAAATTCGCTTACCGACCTTGCACAAAGCGTGAATAAAGGACTGAAAAAAGCAGGACTTGAAGAAAAGCCGATTGAAAATTACAAACACTATGTCGGCAACGGCAGAGAGATGCTTATAAAGCGTGCCTTGGGCAGCTATGCAGATGATCCCGAAAAGCTAAAAATTGTATCCGAAACTTTTAACAGCGAGTATAAAATACATTGTAATGATAATACAGCCGATTATGAGGGTTGTGCGTGGCTTTTAGAAAATCTTGATGAAAAAGGAATAAAAACTGCGGTTCTGTCAAATAAGCCTGACGAATTTGTCGCACAAATATTAGACAGAGTCTATCCTGAACACAAATTTACAGAGGCTTGGGGCAAAAAAAGCGAATACAAACCAAAGCCTGACAAAGCGGCTTTGACAGCAATACTGAACAAACACAATATTTCAAATGAGGAATGTATCTATATAGGTGACAGCGATGTAGATGTGTACACTGCTAAAAACGCAAATGTTAAAATGGCTGGTGTTGAGTGGGGGTTCAGAGGCAAGGCTGAGCTTTTAAAGGCAGGTGCGCAATTTGTAGCGTCAAACGCAAAAGAACTTTTTGAATATATTATTACATTATAAATTACCATGAACAAGATAAACTATCAGAAAATACTTGACCAAACAATAGAAGAAAACGCTTTAAAAGGCGTTGTGCCTAAACTTCTCCTTCATGCGTGCTGTGCACCTTGTTCGAGCTATTGCCTTGAATATCTGTCACAGTATTTTGAGATAATAATTTTTTATTATAATCCGAATATTTCTCTTAAAGAAGAATATGAATACAGGCTTAAAGAAGAAAAAAGGCTTGTTTCCCTTATGGAGTTTAAAAATCCTGTAACTATTGTTGACGGTGAGTATGATACACGGGATTTTTTTAGGGCGGTAAAGGGTTTTGAGAACGAGCCGGAGGGCGGCAAACGCTGTGAGAAGTGCTTTGCACTGAGACTTGAAGCATCAGCAAAGATTGCAAAAACGCTCGGCTGCGATTATTTTTCAACTACGCTTACTATCAGTCCTCTAAAAAATGCTCAGGTTATTAATTCAATAGGGGATGAGCTTTCAAAGCGTTACGGCGTAAAATGGCTTTTCAGTGATTTTAAAAAACGGGAGGGCTATAAACGCTCTATTGTTCTGTCAAAGAAATATGATTTATACAGACAAGATTACTGCGGCTGTGTTTTTAGTAAAAACAGCACAGACGGATAATAACAGGTGTGAAACAATAAATGTCAGAAATGTAAAAATACATTTCCGACCTTTATTATTTAAATCATATTTTTAACATTATAGGAAACTGCTCGAACCCAGTGTCGAGGCACTCGACTTTTTTATTCTGCTTTAGCAAACTGGCTGTTGTAAAGTGTGCAGTAAAAACCACCTTTTTTGATAAGCTCTTCGTGGTTGCCCTGTTCAATGATGTTTCCGTCTTTCATAACAAGGATGACATCGCTTTCCTTGATGGTCGAAAGCCTGTGAGCAACGACAAAGCTTGTTTTGCCTTTCATCATCTTTGCAAATGCCTTTTGAACTCGGATTTCCGTGAGAGTATCTATTGACGAAGTTGCTTCGTCCAAAATAAGAATCGGCGGGTTTGTGAGCATTGCCCTTGCAATACACAAAAGCTGTTTTTGTCCCTGACTTAAATTACCGCCGCCCTCGCTTATCACCGTGTTGTAGCCGTCAGGCATACGCCTTATAAAGCTGTGAGCATACGCCGCTTTAGCAGCATCAATAACCTCTTCGTCAGTGGCATTTTCATTGCCGTATCTCAAATTTTCCATTATAGTTCCGCAGAATAGCCAGCTGTCCTGTAAAACCATTCCGAATTGATGTCTTAGATTATCTCTTGTCAGGCTCTTTATATCAACACCGTCGATAGTAATCTTTCCGCTGTCGGTTTCATAAAACCTCATGAGCAGGTTGATAAATGTTGTTTTGCCGCAGCCGGTAGGTCCTACAATGGCAATCTTGCTGTCGCTTTTGACATCAAGTGAAAATCCTTTTATAAGCGGCTTTTCCTTTGTATAAGAAAAGCTGACATTATCAATTTTAACATTGCCCTTGCAGTTGTCTAAAACAGGAGCGTTTGGCGAGTCGGGAGTTTCGTTTTCTTCTTCAAGAATTTCAAAAACTCTTCCTGCAGCAGCCATACCTGTTTGAAGCTGAGTAAGCACTCCCGTAACCTCGTTAAACGGTTTTGTGTACTGGTTTGCGTATGTTAAAAAGCATGAAAGCTGACCGATAGAGAGTGTGCCTGAAATTGCGGTCAAAGCACCGAAAATTCCGACCGTCGCATATACCATAGCGTTTACAAACCGCGTACTCGGGTTTGCAAGAGCTCCTGCAAACTGTGCGAGAAATCCCACCTTGTACAGTTTCTTATTCAAATTTTCAAAATCGTTCATAGCCCTGCTTTCGTATGAAAAAGCCTTTACAATTCTTTGGTTGCCCACATGTTCTTCAACATATGATGAAATTTCTCCCTGCAAAAGCTGCTGTTCTCTGAAAGTTTTATGGCTGAGCTTTCCGATAAAAGCCGCAACAAACAGCGACAGAGGTGTCAGAATTACAACGGCAAGTGCAATTCGCCAGTCAATCATCAGCATAAATATGAGAGTTCCGACTATTGTTACAACACCCGAAAACAGTTGTAAAAACAGCTGTGTAAGACCGTCGCCTACAGCGTCAACATCGTTTATTACTCGGCTTATTAAGTCGCCGTGCGGATGTGTGTCAATGTAGGAGAGAGGGACGCTGTTGAATTTTCCGAAAATCTCTCTGCGTAAATCTCTCACCGTCTTAAAGCTTATGATGTTTGTAAAGTAGTTCATAATCCACTGAAAAACAGCGACGCCGACTACGCCTATTGCAATATAAATTAAAATTCTTATAATGTTTTCAAAGTTGACATTTCCTTTGTCAATAATATTGTCAACCGCATCACCGATAAGCACGGGAATATAGAGTGTAAGCGAAACACTGATCACTGCACTGATAAGTGCTATTGCGAGGTAGAGCCAATACGGCTTTATTTTTTTAAAGATTTTTGAAACGACTGACTTGTTTTTCATTTTTTAGCCTCCGTTTCCTTAAGCTGAGAAAGGCATATTTCTCGGTAGGTTTCACATTCCTCAAACAGCTTGTCGTGTGTGCCGCATCCAGCAAGCTTTCCGTCGTCAAGAACCAGTATAAGGTCTGCGTTTTTAATTGTAGAGCAACGCTGAGTTACGATAATAACCGTCATTGTGTTTGTATTTTTCTTTAAAGCTTTACGCAAATTTGCGTCCGTTGCAAAGTCAAGAGCAGAAAAGCTGTCGTCAAGAATAAGCAATTCGGGCTTGCCGACAATCGCTCTTGCAATGCAAAGTCTTTGACGCTGACCGCCGCTGAAATTTTTTCCGCCCTGCTCAACATGGCTGTCAAGACCTTTCGGAAGCAGCGAAACAAAATCATAAGCCTGTGCAATTTTTAACGCATTAATAATATCGTCGTCAGTAGCGTCTTTATTTTGCCATTTCATATTATCTCTTATAGTGCCGCTGAAAAGAATTGACTGCTGCGGTACGATGCCTATCTGCGTCCTTAGCTGAATAAACGGATATTCCTTGACATTTACTCCGTCAACATTTACGCAGCCGCTTTTTACATCGTAATATCTGGGAATAAGGTTGATAAGCGTACTTTTACCGCAGCCTGTTCCTCCTATTATGCCGACGGTTTGCCCACGCATAATTTTAAAGCTGATGTTGCTAAGCTCGTCATCGCCGTCACCGTAAGTAAAAGTTACATTATCAAATTCAACCTTTGGTGTGCCGACACTTTTGTCAACTGCAATGTTCTCTGTCTGTTTTTCTACAATACTCGGCTGAGTTTCAAAAACCTCGTTGATTCTCTGTGCACTTGCACTTGCTTTAGTCATCAAAATAACGAGGTTTGCAACAACTATCATAGCAAGCAAAATCTGCGTCATATAGTTAATAAGTGCGATTATATCGCCCGACAGCATATTTCCGCTGTCAACATTTACCGCACCGAACCAAACTATTGCAATAATGGCAATGTCAGTAACGGCATATGTCACCGGGCTCAAAAGAGAGGAAAGACGGCTTACTCGTATTGATGTCTTGGCAAGTTCCTCGGTAGAAGTATCAATGCGTATTTTTTCACTCTTTTGTTTTGAGAACGCACGGATAACACGGTTGCCCGAAAGATTTTCACGGGATATAAGACCTATTTTATCAAGCTTTTTCTGAATAGCAGTATAAATAGGAATACTTTTACTCATTATGATATACAGAGTTATTCCTATCAAAAGTGACGCAATAAAAAATATTATCGACATTTTAAGGTTTATCGTCATCGACATTATCAATGCACCGATAACAATAAACGGGGCACGGGTAAGCAGACGAATGCCCATTGCAACACTTTGCTGAACCTGATTTGTGTCGTTTGTAATTCGTGTAATAAGCGACGGAGTGCCGAGCCTGTCAAGCTCTGAGTGGGAAAGAGAGTTGATGTGAGCAAAAAGTTCTCGGCGAATTTTTGTACCGACTCCCTGCGATGCTCTGGAAGCGAGGTATTGGCAGACAAGTGCACTGAGCAGTCCCACTATTCCGAGCAAAACAATTACGCCGCCCATTTTTAAAACATATTCGCTGTCACCGTTTTTTACGCCGACATCAATTATGTTTGCCATAACGAGCGGTACAAGCAGTTCAAGTATAGCCTCAAACAGTTTGCACAACGGTCCGATTATACATTCTTTTTTGTAGTCCTTTAAAAATCGTCTTAATTTAAACATCACAAAACCCTATCATAAAATTTCTGTTATTATTTTACACTAAAATCTTTACATCATCAATATGTTTTAAAAAATACGGTGGGGTTAATTTTAAAACTGTAAAATGTATGACTTATTACAATGATTTTAAATTTACGGGCTGTACAAATATGCTCAAAATAAAAATCCCCACCGACATTATCAGTGGGGATATAAAACGGAAAACAATTACTTAATAAGGCTTACGCCGTCCATTTCTTCGGGCTGCTGAAGTCCGAGAATTTCAAGCATAGTGGGGGCAATATCTGCAAGTCTGCCTCCGTCTTTGAGTTCGCAGTCATAGCCGATTACGCAGAACGGTACGGGGTTTGTTGTGTGAGCCGTAAACGGTTCACCGTCAGTATCAACCATCTTATCGGCGTTGCCGTGGTCGGCGGTGATAAGAGCAACACCGCCCATTTCTTTAACAGCGTCAACAACCTTGCCTACGCAATCGTCAACAGCCTCAACAGCTTTAACAGCCGCGTCAAATACGCCTGTGTGACCTACCATATCGCAGTTTGCGTAGTTTAAGATAATCATATCGTATTTACCGCTCTTGATTGCGGGAACAAGCTTGTCCGTAACCTCATAAGCACTCATTTCGGGCTGTAAATCATAGGTAGCAACAGACGGGGATTTAACAAGAATTCTGTCCTCTCCCGGATACTGCTTTTCTACGCCGCCGTTGAAGAAGAATGTAACATGAGCATATTTTTCGGTTTCTGCAATACGAAGCTGTGCCATTCCTTTATCAGAAATGTATTCTCCGAGTGTGTTTGTAAGCACCTGCGGTTTAAATGCAACATCAACATTAGGCATAGTAGCGTCATACTGCGTCATACAAACAAAGTTTACGGGGAAGAAGCCGTTTTTCCTTTCAAAACCGTCAAAGTCAGGGTCAACAAGAGTTCTCGTTATCTCTCTTGCTCTGTCGGGACGGAAGTTAAAGAATATAACGCTGTCGTTAGGCTTAATAGAAGCACCGCCTTTTATAACGGCAGGAACAACAAATTCATCTGTTATATCTTCTTTATATGAGTTTGTAACGGCACATACGGCACAATCTGACTCAACGCCTTCGCCGTAAACCATTGCGGCATACGCCTTTTCAACACGGTCCCAGCGGTTGTCACGGTCCATAGCATAGTATCTGCCCATAACCGTAGCGATTTTGCCGATGCCGATTTCTTCGGTTTTTTCAACGCAAGCCTTTACAAAATCAGCCGCACTTGACGGGGGAACATCACGACCGTCAAGGAACGCGTGAATATAGACATCTTTAAGTCCTTTTTTCTTGGCAAGTTCCAAAATACCGTAAAGGTGAGTGTTGTGACTGTGTACGCCGCCGTCCGAGAGAAGTCCCATAAGGTGAAGTGCCGTACCGTTTTCGAGAGCATTGTCCATAGCCGAAACAATAGCCTCGTTGTCCTTGAGCTTGTCCTCGTTAATAGTCTTTGTAATTCTTGTAAGCTCCTGGTAAACGATTCTGCCCGCACCGATATTGGTGTGTCCTACTTCCGAGTTACCCATCTGACCGTCGGGCAGACCTACATCCATACCCGAAGCACCGATTTGAGTGAGGGGGTTCTCAGCAAAAAGCTTATCAATATTAGGCTTTTTGGCAGCGGCAATAGCGTTTCCTTCATTGCCTGAAATACCGAAGCCGTCAAGAATCATAAGAATCAAAGGTTTTTTCATAAGGTAAAATAATCCTTTCGTGTGCAAAATTAATATCGAAAAATTCGATTATTTGCTTGCAGCCTTAACAATGGCAGCAAACTTCTCGGCAACAAGCGACGCACCGCCGATAAGACCGCCGTCAACATTTGTTTTGGAGAGAAGTTCGTCGGCATTGCCGTCGTTCATTGAGCCGCCGTACTGAATTGTAACAGCCTGTGCAACTTCTTCGCTGTAAAGCTTTGCAAGTGTAGAACGGATAAATGCACAAACCTCTTCAGCCTGCTCAGCAGTAGCGGTTTTGCCTGTTCCGATAGCCCAAACAGGCTCATAAGCGATAACGGTTTTCTTTACATCTTCTGCCGATACATCAAAAAGGTCAAGCTTAATCTGTCTTGCAATAACCTCTTCCGTAATATCGCACTCACGCTCCCAAAGAAGCTCGCCAACGCAAACAATCGGCTTTAAGCCTGCTGCAAGAGCTGCCTTTGTTCTCTTGTTTACTGTTTCATCGGTTTCGCCGAAGTACTGTCTTCTTTCGGAGTGACCTAAAACAACATATTCAACGCCCATTTCTTTAAGCATACCTGTTGAAATTTCGCCTGTAAACGCACCGCTTTCAGCCCAGTGGCAGTTTTCGGCACCGATTTTAACATTTGTACCCTTTGTAACCTCAAGAGCCACGCTCAAATCAACATAGGGAACACAAGCGATTACTTCGCAGTCAGCGTCCTTAACGGCAGGGATAATTTCAGTAAGAAGTGTTTTTGCCTCTGACGGAGTTTTGTTCATTTTCCAGTTGCCGGCAATAATTGCCTTTCTCTTTGTCTTATCCATTTTACTCAACCTTTCAAATATAGATTTATGGGCGAGATGTCCCGCCCATAATAATAGTAATTAAGTTTAATTATTTATCAGCGATTACTGCGATACCCGGAAGAGTTTTGCCCTCGAGGTATTCAAGAGAAGCACCGCCGCCTGTTGAAATGTGGCTCATCTTGTCAGCAAAGCCAAGCTGAATAACAGCTGCTGCACTGTCGCCGCCGCCGATAATTGTAGTAGCGTCTGTTTCTGCAAGAGCCTTAGCTACAGCGATTGTACCCTTTGCAAGAGTCGGGTTTTCAAATACGCCCATAGGTCCGTTCCAAACAACGGTCTTTGCGTTCTTAACAGCGTCAGCAAAAAGCTCCTGTGTCTTTGTGCCGATGTCAAGACCCTCCATATCAGCGGGAATGTTGTTTGCGTCAACAACCTTAACTTCGATGGGTGCGTCGATGGGATCGGGGAAGCCTGCTGCGATTGTAGTGTCAATGGGGAGAAGAAGCTTCTTGCCAAGCTTTTCAGCCTTTTCCATCATTTCTTTGCAGTAGTCAATTTTTGTGTCGTCAACAAGTGAAAGACCTACTTCCTTGCCCTGTGCCTTGAGGAAAGTATAAGCCATACCGCCTCCGATGATGAGTGTATCGCACTTCTCAAGAAGATTTGAAATAACATTGAGCTTGTCGGCAACCTTTGCACCGCCCAAAATTGCAACAAACGGGCGAACAGGGTTCTCAACCGCATTGCCGAGGTAGTCGATTTCTTTCTGCATAAGATAGCCTACAGCAGTATCCTTAATGTGGTCGGTAACACCTGCTGTTGAGCAGTGAGCACGATGAGCGGAGCCGAAAGCGTCCATTACAAATACATCTGCAAGCGAAGCAAGCTCGCTTGAGAACGGCTCAAGATTCTTTGTTTCTTCTTTTCTGAAACGGGTGTTCTGAAGAAGCACAACATCGCCGTCGTTCATTTCTGCAACAGCTTTCTTTGCGTTTTCTCCTACAACCTCGTCATCATTTGCAAAAACAACTTCCTTGCCGAGAAGCTTAGAAAGTCTTACTGCAACGGGAGCAAGTGAGAATTTTTCCTCGGGACCGTTCTTCGGCTTGCCGAGATGTGAGCAAAGAATAACCTTACCGCCGTCAGCGATAAGCTTTTTGATTGTCGGAAGTGCGGCAGTGATTCTGTTGTCGTTTGTGATAACGCCGTCTTTGAGAGGTACATTAAAGTCACAGCGAACAAGAACTTTTTTGCCTTTTACATTGAGATCATCAACGGTAACTTTGTTGAGTTTCATTAAGATACATTCCTTTCATATTAGAAGAATAATGTAAAAATTTAGTATTTTCACAATCAAGAATATTATATATCAAAAAGCGTATTTTATCAATAGAAAACACAAAAAAAGTTTACTGTTCCGATATTTGAGAGATAACAGTAAACTTTTTACTTTACAGGAAACTGCTCGAAAACGGTCGGGCAAAGAAGGTTTGATAATATTAACCTGTCTGCTCAAATTTCGTGTCGAGGCACTCGACTTTTTTACAATATAAGTTTATGTGTTATTAATTTCCGACCATTTATGGTTGTGCAGTTCTCCTTTGTTAAGCAGCTCGGGATAATCCCACTGTCTTAAAACCTCGTACGCCGCTATGGCGACCGAATTTGAAAGATTCAGGCTTCTTGCCTCGTCAATCATCGGAATACGCAGAGTGCTGTCGGGGTGTTTGAGCAGGAGTTCTTCGTCAAGTCCCTTTGTTTCTTTGCCGAAAAGCAGATAACAGTTGTCGGGATATACAACATCGCTGTGACGGTGAGTTCCTTTTGTTGAAAAGAAAAAGTATTTTCCGCCCTTTGTTTTTTCAAAAAAATCGTCAATATTTTCATAATATGTAATATCGAGGAAATGCCAGTAATCAAGTCCCGCTCTCTTTAGCTTTTTGTCGTCAACCGTAAATCCCATAGGTTTTACAAGGTGAAGCATTGCACCTGTTGCGGCACATGTGCGTGCTATATTGCCTGTGTTTTGCGGAATTTCCGGCTCAACAAGCACAAGATTAAGTTTTGCCAAAAGTTATCACTCCAATTTATCAAAATAACTGTTTTATTATATTCTAAATCGCAAACAATAATATTGCAAGGGGGATTTCACTCAATTATTTTTTGCGTAAATTTTGGGTGAATTTTCCCTGCAAAAGTTAAAATATACGGAGGTGTAATATATGAGTTCCAGCCCGATGATGAATGTTGTTAAGGGTGCGGCTATAGGACTTGCGGCAGGTATGGCAGTAGGTATTGTCGGAAAAAATATGGTTGACAATAATCCCAAATTAAAGAAAAAGGCTAACAAAGCCATGAGAACGGTAGAAACTATCATGGATACGGCAAATTATATGCTCAAATAAGTGAAAATGCTGACGGGAATATTTATCCTGTCAGCATTAATTTTATTTTTAGTATTATTTTTTCCGAAACCGATTTAATATAATTTGAGTATTTAAAATTCCGTAAAAATCATATGTGCCTGAGCGTTGTCAAGTACAATGGGTTTTTCGTAGTCAACACGCTTTAGCTGACCGTAAAGTCTGCCGAATACAACGGTTGTTTTGCCCATGGATGCCGACATTGCCTCTCCCTTGACGGTAAACGGTTTGAATGTAATATCCACGGCAGAGATGCCCGCCGTAAAATACCACGGTCTGTCAATCCTGCCGTTTGTGCCTTTTACATTGATTTGAGAGAGCTTTTCGAGCTTTCCGCCGACAAAAAAGCAGTTTTCGTTTCCGTATCGGTTATCGCCGACTCTGCTTGCAAGACAAAGTGAAAATCTTTTGCCGTCGATAATGCAGTCGGAGCCAAGCCTTTGATAGTTGTGTTTTCTCGGCTTTGAAAACCGTGTCCAGTCAAAATATGCCCGTGAATTATTTTCGTTTAAAGAATATTCATATCCTCCGACCCGTATAATTCCGCTTGCGATAAATTTCGGGACAAATCTTTTAAGGTAAAAATATCTTCTGTTACGCTCAAACGGGGCAAGCTCGCTCAGGCTTTCTCCCTGCATTTTTTTGAGCGTTATGTTAAAATACAGATTTTTTAAACCGCCGAAGTCTATAAAATCGCATTTGAGAAATCTGCCGTCATTCGTATTCGTAAGCTGAAGCTGGATACGCCTGTCGGTGTAAAGCAGTTCTCCTTTGCTGCCCGATTCGGGAAGCTCGTTTTTAAACAGCACAAACCTTTTTACAATACAGTCGCTTATAACACCGCCCCTTTTTAGGTCGGCAACGGCTATTTTTACGGCGAATTCCAAACCGTAGTTTTCAACGGAAAGATATAGGGAAACCTCGCCGTTATTTATAAAGTAGCAGTCACATTCACCGTGCTTGCCTGCTGTTTTGCTGATTTCGTAATTGTAGTCAAAGACAGCAGTCCTTGCCCAGCCTGCATTTAAAACCTCTCCGTTTTCTTCAAAAACAGAGCATTTTTCTTTTATTTCCCGCTGCAAAACATCTCACTCCGTTTCACAAATCCTCAAATTTATACTATAACAGAAGTTATAATGCTAATCAAGAATTATAACAAAAATGTAAACCGGTAATAAAGAAAATTGTTTTTGAATATATTTTATACCGAAACGGAGGAGTATTTATGGCGAAATGTAGGAGCAAAATAAAAAATCTTGTATTGTTATTTTTGACAGCGGCGTGCTGTGTTTTTTCATCCTGTACAGCGGATACATCGGGCTTTGCAAATGAGCTTGTGTCCGAAAAATGGCAGGCAAATCTTGATGGCGGAGCGTCTGTTTATCTTGAATTTTCAAACGACACCGCAACTCTGAAAATAAGCAATGCAGACAGCAGTACCGAAATAAAGGGTAAATACACGGCGGATGATAATTCATTCGTTATTTTTGTGCCTGACATAGGACGAAATTATACCTTTTCTTATACGCCGAGCAAAAGCTATCTTGAGCTTACATATGACGGAAATACCATAAAGATGGATAAAGTGTCATAAAGTTATTGCAAAATTACAAATTGGAGCTGTTATCAAATCGCTTTTTAAGAATTTTGAGTGCTTTGGTTTCGATTCTGCTGACATAAGACCTTGAAATGTTAAGAATTTTCGCAACATTTTTCTGCGTCATCGGTTCTTCTCCGTTAAGACCGTACCGAAGAATTATAATTTTCTTTTCTCTCGGGCTGAGTTCTTCGTTGATAAATTGTCCAAGCTTTTTGCTGTTGAGCTTTAAGTCAAGAGTATCGAGAATATTGTCGTCAACGGACATAATATCAAGCAGTGTGAGTGGGTTTCCGTCTTTGTCCGTGTCGATCGTTTCATTAAGAGATATGTCCTGAGCACTTTTTTTGTTGTTGCGAAAGTGCATTAATATTTCGTTTTCAATACATCTGCTTGCGTAGGAGCTTAATCTGATATTTTTATTCATATCGTATGTGTCGATTGCTTTGATAAGTCCTATTGTTCCTATTGAAACAAGGTCGTCCTGTTCACTTTGTGTTCCGTAATATTTCTTGATGATGTGAGCTACAAGCCGAAGATTATGCTCGACAAGCTTGTTTCTCGCTTCCGTATCTCCGCCTGCGTATTTTTCAAGATAAAATCTTTCCTGTTTTTCAGAAAGCGGTTTTGGAAAAGAGCCGCCCGAACAGACATGAAGAATAAAAAAGCAAATGTTCTGTCCTATAAAACTAAAAAATTCAAACATAAAATCACCTACTGAAATATTCTATATAATAATATTCTTCGGTTTCTTTAAATTTGCCTGTACAACAATTTGCATAATAAAATATCACATCGGTATTTGTCTCGGGATTTGATATATTCGCCTTGCATTAATATAAAAAATACCGTATACTACTTATATAAAAATAACAGGGTGATTATATGAAGAAATTTATATCTTGGAATGTAAACGGGCTTCGTGCCTGTATAACAAAGGGTTTTATTGATTATTTTAAAAGTGCCGACGCCGATGTGTTCTGTGTTCAGGAAACAAAGCTTCAGCAAGGTCAAATAGATATTGAACTCGACGGCTACTATCAATATTGGAATTACGCAGAGAAAAAGGGATATTCGGGAACAGCATTGTTTACAAAAGAAAAGCCGCTGTCTGTTTCTTACGGAATCGGAATAGATGAGCACGACAAAGAGGGCAGGGTAATAACTGCTGAATTTGAGAACTGTTATTTTGTTACCTGCTACACTCCTAACTCTCAAAACGAGCTGAAAAGACTCGGTTACAGAATGGAGTGGGAGGATGCTTTCAGAAAGTATCTTGTCACGCTTAATTGCAAAAAGCCTGTCGTGTTGTGCGGCGATTTAAATGTTGCCCACAAGGAAATTGATTTGAAAAATCCTAAAACCAACCGTAAAAACGCAGGATTTACTGACGAAGAAAGAGAAAAGCTCTCGCAGCTTCTGGAGTGCGGATTTACCGATACCTACAGATTTTTTTATCCCGATAAAGAGGGCGTATATTCGTGGTGGTCATATCGTTTTAAAGCCAGAGAAAAAAACGCAGGGTGGCGTATTGATTATTTTATTACCTCGTCTGCGATTGATGACAAGCTTTTAGGTGCGGATATTCACACCGATGTTTTTGGCTCTGATCATTGCCCCGTAGAGCTTCTGGCAGATATTTAAGTCTTAATAAAGTCAACTTATTACATCAGCATACGCTCTGACAAAATCCGACAACTGAAATTTTGTCCATTTTGCCTATGACAAATTTTTGCAATATATATGGTATAATATATTTAGGTTGTTGTACGGTGTGCGTCGTATTAACTTTGACGACATACTGCACTTTCGTTTGCAACAATTATTTATCGAATAGAAGAGAGTATGATTTTCCGCTTAAAAACGGTTTATTATACAGATTAGTGTTGTGGAGGCAGATGTTTTGGAACAGGAATTAACAAGATTCAGTGTTGGAGAAAAGGTTTTGTATAATGTAAACGGAGTATGTGAAATAACCGATATTTCAGAAAAGGTTTTTAATAATAACATTATCAGCTACTATGTTTTAAAACCGATAAATAACGGTGATTCAACAGTTTTTGTACCTGTCAATAATGAAAACCTTGTCAGCAAAATGAAAAGACTGATGACCCGCTCTCAGATTGATGAGATAATAAGCGATGTGTCAGAACAGGAAACGCAGTGGAATGTCAATGATACAACGAGAAAAGAAGAATACAAAAAAGCAATATCTCTCGGAAATATCAGAGAAATTCTGCTTTTGCTTAAATCTATTTGGATTCACAGCGTTGTACAAAGCAATAAGGGGAGAAAACTTCATATTATGGATGAGGTGTATCTCCGTGAAGCGGAGAAGATTATCAGAGAAGAAATATCAACGGTAGTCGGGGTTGAGCAGGAGGATGTAATTCCGTATCTGAAAAACAGAATTTTAATTTAACGCAGAGGTTTTTATCTTTTTGGCTCTTTGTCAATAGTTGGGATAAATCCGAAAACGGAATAGTTTATATGAACAAGCGACAGCAAAGCAAACTGTCGCTTTATTTTATTTCCAAACAACAAATGAAGCTGTCCCTATATGGGACAGCTTCACTGTTTTTGTTTTATGTAACTTTAAACGCTGTTACAAAATTTGACCGTTATCAGAAATCAATTTCTAAATCATAGTAGCAAGCCTTAAGAAGCTTTTCCATATCCTCTTGGCTTGGCTGGCGTGGGTTGGAACCCGTGCAAGCGTCGCCAATGGCGTTTTTAGCAACTTCCTCAAGCTTATCCATAAACTCTTTTTCATCAATAATGCTTTCGTCAGCCTTAACTCCGCCCTGACCGTAATTTTTGATAGCCTGCGGAATGTCAAGCTGGTCGTTCATGCTGCGAAGCTCTGCGATAAGTGCGTCAACAAGCTCTTCCGTTGTATCGCCTTTAAGGTCAATAAACTTTGCAATGCGTGCATAACGCTCGGCAGCAGTTGCGTCCTTAGAATTATATTTAATAACCTTTGGAAGATACATAGCATTTGCACAGCCGTGAATAATGTGTCCGCCTGTAAATGCCGCACCGGTCTTGTGAGCCATTGAGTGAACAATACCGAGCAGTGCGTTTGAGAACGCCATACCAGCAAGGCACTGTGCGTCGTGCATCTTAGCACGGCAAGCCATATCGCCGTCGTAAGATTTTTTAAGATTTTCGTGAATCATCTTGATAGCATGAAGTGCAAGGGCGTCTGTGTATTCACAGTTAAGTGTTGAAACAAACGCCTCAATAGCGTGCGTCATTGCGTCCATACCGGTGTGAGCAGTGAGCTTCTTGGGCATTGTTTCTGCAAGAGCCGGGTCAACAACAGCAACATCGGGAGTGATGTTGAAGTCGGCAAGAGGATACTTGATTCCCTTTTCATAATCGGTGATAACCGAGAAAGCTGTAACCTCTGTTGCCGTACCGGATGTTGATGGGATAGCACAAAACTTAGCTTTTGTTCTGAGTTTGGGGAAGTTGAACGGTGTAATCAAATCCTCAAATGTTGTTTCGGGATACTCGTAGAAAGCCCACATTGCCTTTGCAGCGTCAATAGGTGAGCCGCCGCCCATTGCAACAATCCAGTCAGGCTCAAATTCACGCATTGCTGCAGCACCTTTCATAACGGTTTCAACTGACGGGTCAGGCTCTACACCCTCAAAGAGCTGAACTTCCATTCCTGCTTCCTTTAGGTACTCCACAGCTTTGTCAAGAAAACCAAAGCGTTTCATTGAGCCGCCTCCGACAACAACGATTGCCTTTTTTCCTTCCAAAGTCTTAAGGGTTGAAAGTGCATCTTCGCCGTGATAAAGGTCACGGGGTAAAGTAAATCTGTACATTATAATTACCTCCAATATATTAAAATTGGTCAACTTGTCTTGACTAAGCTTATTATACCACTATAAAAGAGTAAAGTAAATGCTTAATAGGTAAAATATATGTGAATTTTTTGTGAAATATGCACTAAGAGAGATGTATTTTATCAAGCAGGACAATTAATTACAATTATAAACCGTAGGCATTGTCGTCGCCGTGAGCAAATTTTTTAACCGCTTCAACAAATAGCTTTGACGCGGGATTAGATGAATTTTTGCCCCAAGCCATAACATATGCGATGTTTGTGTCTGCTTCATCCACGGGAAAAATTTCGGTATATTCGCTTGATGTAAACTGTGCCAGAGTTTGGGGGATAATCGACACTCCCAGTCCCGACGATACGGATACATACATTGAAACAATGTCGTCATATGTGTTTTCAACTTTCGGAGAAATATGAAATGTTCGGAATAGATCCATGATTTCCATATATATAATGGGGGATACCGATTCCGACAGCAGCAAAATCGTTTCTCCCGAAAGCTCGCTTAAACTTATGGATTTTTTTCCTTTGAATTTTGACCTCTTTGCCGTAACAATGACAAGTGACTCGCTGTGCGTAACAATAGATTCGATATTTGAGTTTTCGGGTACCATATCTCTGGGCATAAAACAAAAATCAAAATCGCTTCCTGTAATAGCCTGATTTTTGTCCGCGGAGTCAATCTGTTTTACCTCTACGGAAATCCCGGGATATTTTTCGCTGAAATCAGAAATGCATTTTGACGGGAAGCTAAGCGATGTAACATCACAGCCAAGTGTGATTTTTCCCTGCCCTCCGTCGTGCATTTGTTTAATCACCGTTTTTGCTTTTTTGAGAGTTTCTACAATTTCAATAGCGTAAGGCAAAAGCGTTTTTCCCTCGTTTGTTATTATGACATCTCTGTGAGATCGTGTAAAAAGCTGAACATCAAATTCCTTTTCAAGATCGCTGATGTATCTGCTCACGGTTGACTGCGAAAGATAATTTCTGCGGGCCGCCTCCGAGAAATTCAGGGTTTGTGCAACAGAAATAAAACAGTTGAGTTGACTTATATCCATACTTATTCCCACCTTAAATATGTCATATCAGTTATGCAGAATTGTAAAAAAATTCCCTAAACAAAGCCGTTTTTGCATTACGGCAGATGTTGAATTAACCGTAGAGTTTTGATATAATCCAAGTATAGCATAATAGTATGCAAAATGTAAATAACTATTTTTAATTCACGACAGGAGCTTGTTTATGAAGAAAATTGTAATTACGGGAATGGGTGCTGTTACACCTGTTGGTGTCGGCGTTGATGAGTATTGGAAAAATATTACATCGGGCGTTTCGGGAATAGATACTATAAAAACTTTTGACCCAAGCGATCTTGCGGTACAAATTGCGGGTGAGGTAAAAAACTTTAATCCGTCGGATTATCTTCCTAAAGATTTGATAAGAAAGACAGATCCGTTTATGCAATACGCATACATTGCAGCCGAAGAGGCTCTGAAGGAGAGCAGCCTTGAGATAAATCCTCAGAGAACGGGAATTATAATGGGCACAGCAATGAGCGGAATCGCAACAATAGCGTTTACGCAGGATGCTCTTTCGGGTGCGTCGCATAAAAAGGTAGGACCGAGATTTATTCCCAAAATACTGGGGAATATTGCGGCAGCTAACATTGCAATAGACTATAACATACAAGGACCGAGCTTTACTGTAAGCACTGCCTGTTCATCGGGCGGCGATGCAATTAACACCGCTTGTATGTGCATAAACACGGGCAAGGCGGATGTGATGCTTGCAATCGGAGCGGAATCGGTGCTTTGTCCGCTTGTAATCTACTCGCTTGCAAATGCCAAGGCTTTGTCAAGGAGAAACGACAGTCCCTCGAGTGCAAGCAGACCTTTTGATATTACCCGTGACGGTTTTGTAATAGGCGAAGGCGGAGGAGCTTTAATTCTTGAAACTGAGGAACACGCACTTGCAAGGGGTGCCAAAATACTCGGCGAAATCAAGGGCTGCGGCAATACGGGAGATGCGTATCATGTTACTGCACCGCACCCCGACGGAAGAGGTGCTACGGCATGTATGATTCAGGCTATTGAAGAAGCAGGAATAAAAGCGGAAGAAATAGGATATATTAATGCACACGGCACAGCAACAAATAAGGGCGATTCTGTGGAAGCTTCCGCGATTAAAAAAGTGTTTAAAGAAAAGCTTCCTTATGTAAGCTCAACTAAGGGTGCTACAGGACATATGATGGGTGCAGGCGGAATTACGGAGACAATAACTTGTATAAAAGCCATTGAAACAGGAATTATACCTCCGACAATCAACTTAAGTGAAGTTGATCCCGAATGTGCCGGGATTGATTTTGTTGCAAACACCGCAAAAAAGGCTGAAATAAAATATGCAATGTCAAACGCATTTGGTTTCGGAGGACAGAATTCAAGTATCATAGTCGGAAAATATAATTAATTATAGTATTAAAGCGGTTAGGGAAAGAGAGGATAAAAATGGAGCTGACATATGATATTCAAATGTTTAAAGAAACATTTGAAAGTGAATTTACATGGCTTAACGGGTTTATGAGAAATGTAAGGCGTTTCGGTGACAAGAACGCCGTTATTGACCCTGCGGCAGATAAATATTGGACATATTCCGAGCTTAACGGTGACTCTGACAGGCTTGCAAACGCACTTAAAGCGAGCAATGTTAAAAAGTACGATATAATATTTATGCAGCTTTTTAATTGTCCGCAGTTTCTATTCGGTTATATAGCGGCTCAAAAAATCGGTGCAATCTGCAATCCGTCAAATTTTAATTTGTCCGCGGGCGAAACCGCTGAAATTATAAACCACAATAAGCCCAAGGTTTATATTTACGACGCTGAAATTGCAGAAACTGCCGTGAAAGCATTGTCGCTGTCGGTTCATAAGCCTGAAATTGTAATTGCAGTGAATAATTTTGCAAAAGAATTTGAACTGCCGAGCGGACATATTCTCTATGAGGATTATGTAAAGGATGCTTCATGCGACAATCCTCCGATTGATTTTAATCCCCATATTTATGATGAGATTGTCAGACTTCAGACATCGGGTACAACAGGCACGCCCAAAGGAGTGCCGCTTAACAATATCAACGAGGTGTTGTCTGCTCACGATGTTATTATGCATTTCCCTCTCAATCATACCGATGTCACGATGAATATGACGCCGTGGTTTCACAGGGGAGGACTCCATTCGGGAGGACCTACTCCGACTTTGTATGCAGGCGGGTCGATGGTAATTCTTCGTACATTTAACCCAAAGGTTTGTATAGAATATGTTGAAAAATATTCAATTACATTTATGACGGGTGTGCCGTCCGTGCTTTCTCTGCTTGCAAGCAGACAGGAAAAGCACCCCAGTGATATTTCTACGCTAAAGGGTATAATAACAATGGGAAGCCCTCTTGAAAAAGAGGCATGTATCCGCTTTCAGCGTGTGCTTACACCCAATATTTTTAACGGCTACGGAACTACCGAATCGTTTTGGAATACTTTTCTCCGTCCGTTTGATTTGCCCGAAATGGCAGGAACGGCAGGCCGTTCATGTACGGACGACGAAGTGAGAATCGTAAAGCTGTATGATGACAAAAAAGCGGAGCCTGACGATTTAGTGCCGTTTGACAACAAAACCGAGGGCGAAATAATCATAAAATCCCCTGCAAAATCCACCTATTGCTATGCAGGCAACAAAGAAGCAACGCAGGAAAAATTTTACAAGGGATGGATGTACACAGGAGATATAGGCACATGGGATGACGGTCAGTTCATCACAGTTGCAGGCAGAAAAGACGATATGATAATAAGCAAGGGTGAAAATATTTATCCTGCCAGAATAGAAGAAGTTTTAAACTGCCATCCGAAAGTTTCGGAATGTATAGTCACGGGTGTTCCCGACAGCACAAGGGGAGAGTGCATTGCCGCGTATGTTATACCGCAGGACGATACCCTTACAGTTGCTGAGCTTGTCAAATACTGTGCAAGTTCTCCGTATATATCAAAGTATCAGGCACCTCGCTATTATCGCTTTGTAGAGGAATTGCCCCATACTGCCACAGGCAAAAAACAGCATTACATCATAAAAAAGCAGGCACAAAAGGACTTAAAGGAAGGGCTTTTGCTAAAAAAATAACGAGGTAATTATGATTGAAAAAAATTATATAAGGCGTGCGGCGTATTATGAAACCGACCAAATGGGAATAGTGCATCACACAAATCACATAAGATATTTTGAAGAGGCAAGAATCGACTTTATGCAAAAAATAGGGTGCGATGTAACAGAGCTTGAAAAAAACGGGATATACATCCCCAATGTAGACGCATACGCAAAGTACATTAAGCCGATTAAATTCTACGATAAGGTGTATATCGAGGTAGTGCTTGCACAGTTTAACGGCACAAAAATGCAATATCAATATACTGTGCGTTTTTGCGGCAATGATGAGATAGCCTCAACAGGTTATACCACGCATTGCTTTGTAAATAGCGACTTCAAGCCGTTTAACCTCAAGCGTAAATTTCCCGAGTATTATCAACGCCTCAAAGACAGCATGGTCTGACGACAAAAAATTAACCCGCTCAAATTAATGAGCGGGTCTTTTGTGTTTTAATTCATTTCCCAGTTGTGCCAAACATTCTGAATATCGTCGTTATCCTCAAACATATCAAGCATTTTTTGCATCTTTGTTGCAATTTCTTCGTCTTCAATCTTTGTGTATGTGCTCGGCACCATTTCAAGCTCAGCTGAAGCAAATGTATATCCGAGTTTTTCAAGGTCATCTCTGACTGCCGAGAAATCCTCGGGTTCCGTGTAGATTGTGAATATATCTTCGTCAGCCTCAAAGTCAGACGCACCGCACTCAAGAGCATCGCTCATCACGGTGTCCTCGTCCTTTTCAAGGTCTTCACGCTCGATTACAAGAACTCCCTTTTGTGAGAACATAAAGCTTACACAGCCCTGTGCACCCATATTTCCGCCGAACTTGTCAAAGTAATGTCTTACTTCGCCTGCCGTTCTGTTTCTGTTATCCGTAAGAGCCTCTACAATCACGGCTACTCCGCTCGGACCGTAGCCCTCATATGTAACTGCCTCATAATTGGTAGAATCATTATCGTTAGCAGCCTTTTTTATAATACGCTCAATGTTGTCATTGGGGACATTTGCTGCCTTTGCCTTTGCGATGCAGTCTTTTAGCTTTGAGTTTACGCTCGGGTCTGCACTTCCGCCTTCCTTTATGGCAACAATAAGCTCTCTGCCGATTTTAGTAAAGACCTTTGCTCTTGCAGCGTCGTTTTTGCCTTTTTTCTGCTTAATCGTACTCCATTTGTTATGTCCTGACATAAAATTCATTCCTTTTTATAAAGTAAATCATCTTTTTTAGTATATCATAAGCATTTATTATCTGTAAACAAAAAAAGCTATTACAGTTTTGTAATAACTCCATTGTAAAATATCTATAATAGTGTTATAATACCATATCAAGGAATAACCAATATTTCTGAGGTTTTGAAAGGAAGTAAAAAGATGATAAAGTCAATGACGGGGTTCGGCCGATGTGAAACTCAATTAAACGGCCGTGAAATATCCGTTGAGATAAAGAGCGTAAATCACCGTTACTTTGAATTTTCCTGCCGCACTCCGCGTGGCTACGGTTTTATTGACGACAAACTGAAAAGTTTTGTTAACTCAAAGGTATCAAGGGGCAAAATCGATATGTTTGTCACCATAGGTGCAAGCGACGAGGTTCCGTGTGAAGTAACAGTAAATCACCCGCTTGTTTCCGGTTACATAAATGCGATGAAAGAAATCTGCGACACCTATCAAGTTACGGATGATATATCGGTTGTTTCGGTATCACGCTTCCCCGATGTTTTTACGGTGCATAAGCCGGTTGAGGACGAGGAGCAAATAACAAACGATGTTTTAAAAGCCGCAGAAGCTGCTTTGAAATCCTTTATATCAATGCGTGAGGCTGAGGGCGAAAAAATGAAAGCGGATATTTTAAGCCGTGCAAAAACGATTCTTTCAATCGTTGATGAGATTGATGAGCGTTCAGAGCAAACCGTAAAGGAATACGAAGAACGCCTGCTTGAAAGAATTAAGCAGACTCTTGAAAATTATCAGGTTGAAATTGATGAGCAGCGTGTTTTGACGGAAGTTGCGGTGTTTTCCGATAAGGTTGCGGTTGCCGAAGAAACCGTAAGACTGAGAAGCCACTTTGAGCAGCTTGCGATTTTTCTTGAGTGTGACGAGCCGGTGGGCAGAAAAATTGATTTTATAATTCAGGAGATGAACCGAGAGGCAAACACCATCGGCTCCAAGGTGTCTGACGCCGTTCTTGCTCACAAGGTTGTTGACATAAAAAGCGAGATAGAAAAAATCCGCGAGCAGGTACAAAATATTGAGTAGGTGAGAGTATGAAGCTTATTAATATCGGTTTCGGCAATCTTGTAAGCTTTGACAAGGTGATTGCCGTTGTCGCTCCCGTTTCTGCCCCTGTCAAGAGGATAGTTCAGGAGGCAAAAGCGGACGGAATGCTTATCGACGCCACCTGCGGAAGAAAATGCAAGGCGGTGTTAATCACAGACAGCAACCATGTTGTGCTGTCTGCAATATCCTGCGAGGCTATTCAGAACAGAAGCGAAGAAAGCGAGGGACAAAAGGATGAGCAGTAATAAGGGAATACTTGTTTTATACACAGGTTCGTCAGGCGTCGGTAAAGGTACAATAATGCAGGAAATTCTAAAGCGTGACAAAAATGTAAGATTGTCCGTTTCCAACACGACCCGCCTTCCGAGAAAGGGCGAGATTGACGGTGTGCACTATAATTTTGTAACAAAGGAACAGTTTAAAAATCTGATTGACAGCGACAGCTATCTTGAGTATGCACAGTATTGTGATAACTATTACGGCACGCCAAAAAAGCAGGTTGAGGATATGCTTAATCAGGGCTATGATGTTTTCCTCGAAATCGAGGTTTGCGGAGGCCTTCAGGTAATGGAGAAGTGTCCCGATGTTTTGAGTATTTTTATTCTTCCTCCGTCAATGGAGGTTTTAGAGAAAAGACTGAGACGCAGAGGCACCGAGGATGAGCAAACTATTCTCAAACGCCTCGGCGAGGCAAAAAACGAAATCAGTTATAAAAACAGATATAAGTATACTGTAGTCAACGACGAGCTTGACAAGGCGGTCGATGAGGTGCTTGATATTTTAAAAAAGGAAAAATCAAAACACTGAACGGTTTATATCGCTGTGTAAACGCACAGATTAAAATAAATAAAGATTTAATATATTTTAAGGAGAATTATTATGCACAGAGTAAATGTTGATGAATTGTTTAACGGTATGCAGAGCAAGTACGCTCTTGTTGTGGGGGTTTCAAAAAGAGCAAGAGAAATAACTCAGTATTTCGAGGACGAAAAAATCGTAACGGAAGATAAACCCGTACTGCTGGCAATCGAGGAGATTAAAGACCATAAGTTAAACCTCTTAGAGCCGGATGACGATGAGTTCTGATTTAGTTGCGAGGATAGCTGTAGAAAATACGGCTTATTCGTTTGATAAACCCTTTGACTATCTTGTCCCCAAAAAGCTTGCGGATCGGTGCAAGGCGGGAATGCGTGTGCTGGTGCCGTTCGGCAGGGGCAATAAAAAGCGTCAGGGTGTTGTTTTGGAGGTTTTGTACTCTCAAACCGACGGGCTTAAATCCCTGATTTGCCTGCTTGATGACGAGCCTGTGCTGTCAGAGGAAATGATAAAAACCGCAGAGTTTATCAGTGAGCATTGTTTTTGCACGCTTTATGATGCAATAAAAACAATGCTTCCGGCAGGAATAAGCTATAAAGTCACTTCCGTTTACGGGGCAAACGAAATTTCCGATGACGCACGGTCTTTGTTAAGCGATGAGCAAAGGCGGGTGTATGATTATCTTATTTCAAAGAGAAAACCCGTAAAGTCCGATATGATTTTAGACGCGTTCGGATATTCCGATACGGAAATTCTTGACAAGCTTGCGGCAGACGGTATTCTCTACAAATCCGACAGGGCATATCGGCGTGTGTCCGACGCAGTTATGAAGATGGCTGCGATAAACTCAGGCGTCGATATTTCAAAAATTACGCTGACCGAAAAGCAAAAGCGTGTGGCAGAGCTTATTGAAATGTCGGGCGGAGTTTCCGTCAAGGAGATTTTATATTTTACGGGCGTGTCAAGCTCTGTGATTGACTCTCTTTATAAAAAGGGAGTAATTCATTTATATGACGAAGAGGTTTTTCGCATAGAAAAGCGTGCAGCCGACGAAAAAGCCCCTGAAATTACCCTTTCGCACGAACAGCAAAAGGCGTGTGATTCACTTTACGATGAGTACAGAGATTCAAAGCCTCACACCAGTTTGCTTTACGGGGTTACGGGTTCAGGCAAAACGAGCGTGTTTATCAAGCTGATTGAAAGAGTGATTGACGACAATCGGGGGATAATCGTAATGGTGCCCGAAATATCTCTTACTCCGCAGTTTGTGTCGCAGTTTTCACAGCGTTTCGGCGACAAAATCGCCGTTTTTCACAGTGCCCTTTCTTTAGGTGAAAGACTTGATGAATACAAAAGGGTGAAGAAGGGGATTGCAAAAATTGCAATCGGCACAAGGAGTGCGGTTTTTGCTCCTTTTGACAATATAGGACTTATAATTATGGACGAGGAGCAGGAGTACAGCTACAAATCCGAAAGTTCTCCCCGCTATCACGCACGAGAAGTTGCAAAATTCAGATGTGCCAAAAATAACGCACTTCTTGTTTTAAGCTCGGCAACTCCGAGTGTAGAAACTTTTTATTACGCAAAAAACGGCAGGTATTCGCTCTATACGCTGTCAAGCCGCTACGGTGCGGCACAGCTTCCGAAGGTTATTACTGCCGATATGAATACAGAAGTTCAAAACGGCAACACGACAGGATTTTCCGAGGTGTTGCTTGAAAACCTTAATTACAACCTTGAGCATAATAAGCAGTCGATCCTCCTGCTTAACAGGAGGGGTCATAACACATTTGCCACCTGCCGAACCTGCGGTGAGCCTGTTACCTGCCCGAACTGCTCTATTTCGCTTACCTATCACAGTGCAAACAACAGAATGATGTGCCACTATTGCGGCTATTCGGTGCCTGCTCTTGATGAATGTCCCACCTGCCACAGCAAGTCGATTCGCTTCGGTGGTGCAGGTACCCAAAAGGCAGAAAGCGATATTTCTGTCATTTTCCCCGATGCGAGAATACTGCGTATGGACACTGACGCTGTATCGTCAAAATCGTCTTACGAAAAGATGATAAGTGCATTTGCAAACGGCGAGTACGATATACTTGTCGGTACTCAGATGGTTGCAAAGGGTCTTAACTTTCCGAATGTAACGCTTGTAGGTGTGCTCAATGCCGACCAAATGCTTTATGCCGACGACTACAGAAGCTACGAGAGGTCTTTTTCACTGCTGACACAGGTTGTCGGCAGAAGCGGCAGAGGCTCAAGCAAGGGCATAGCTGTTATTCAGTCTTATACGCCCGATAATCTTATAATCGCAATGGCGGCAAAACAGGATTACGACACATTCTATAATACAGAAATTAATGTCAGACAGGCAATGCTTTATCCGCCGTTTGCCGATATTTGTCTTATCGGTTTTGTCGGCGAAAACCAGTCGCAGACGCTTAGGGCGGCAAACGCATTTTTAAGTTCGTTTATCAGCCTTGCAAAAAGCGACTACCCAAACCTGCCTTTGCGTGTGTTGGGCCCGTCGCCTGCTCTTGTTGTCAAGGTAAGCAATAAATTCAGATATAAACTCATTATAAAGTGTAAAAATAACCGTGAATTCAGAAAAATGCTTTCAACACTGCTTGTACAGTTTGGCAAAAACAAGGAATTTGCGTCAGTTACCGCATATGCCGATATGAATTCACTTGTATGCTAATGAAGGGAAGAATAAAAATGGCAATCAGACAAATTGTTAAAGAGGGCGACGATGTCCTCACAAAAAAATGCAGGGTGGTAGAAAAGTTTGATAAAAAGCTTGCGGATTTGATTGACGATATGATTGAAACTTTGCACCTTGCAAAGGGTGCAGGTCTTGCCGCACCGCAGGTAGGAATACTTCGCAGAGTCGTGGTAATTGATATAGGACAGGGCGTAATCGAGCTTGTAAACCCGAAAATCATTGCGTACAGCGGCGAGCAGAAAACTCTTGAGGGCTGTCTTTCCTGCCCGGGAGAGTGGGGATATACCAGCCGACCGGATTATGTTAAGGTAAAGGCTCAAAGCAGAGAGGGCAAGGAGTTTACGATAGAGGGAAGGGGCTTGCTTGCAAAGGCGTTTTGTCACGAGATTGACCACCTTGAAGGAATCATATTTAAACAAAAGGCCTACAGAATGTTAACTCCCAAGGAGATTCAGGAGCTTGACATATAACAATATCCATTGCCCTTTCAGGAATTTATAAGCAGGTGTAATTATGAAGATAATATATATGGGTACGCCCGATTTTGCGGTTCCCGCATTAAAAACACTGGCTGATTCAAGCCACGAGGTTTGTGCTGTTTTTACTCAGCCCGATAAGCCCAGAGGAAGAAAGATGATTATGACGCCGCCCGATGTCAAGGTGTGTGCACAGTCGCTCGGGATTCCTGTTTTCCAGCCCGATTCGCTGAAAAATGCTGATTCCCTTGAAATAATCAAAAGTTATTCTCCCGATGCAATCGTGGTTGCGGCTTACGGGAAAATCCTCCCCGAGGCTGTTTTAAAAGCTCCCGTGTACGGCTGTATTAATATTCACGGTTCGCTTCTTCCGAAATACAGAGGTGCATCTCCTATACAGCAGTCGGTGTTAAACGGCGACAAAGTAACGGGCATTACAACTATGCTTATGGATGACGGTCTTGATACGGGTGATATTTTGCTTACCCGTGAAACCGAAATCGGCGAAAACGAAACATCGGGTGAGCTTTTTGACAGGCTGGCTCTTTTGGGCGGAGAGCTGATTTTGCAAACTCTTTCAATGCTCGAAAAAGGAGAAGTTACTCCCAAAAAACAGGATGAAAGTCTCGCAACCCATACTTCAAAGATTGACAAAACATATTGCCCCATTGATTTTTCAAAATCGGCTTTTGAAGTTCACAACAAGGTGAGAGGTCTTAACCCGTGGCCGGTTGCCGTAACCGAAATCTCGGGCAAAACGGTCAAAATATATTCCACACGAATTTGTGATAAAAAAGGCAAAATCGGAGAAATTATAAGTATAAAGCCGTTTGTGGTAGCCTGCGGTGAAAATTCCGTCGAGATTGTGGAGCTTCAGCCCGAGGGCAAAAAGCGAATGAAATCGGATGCCTTTCTTGCAGGTCACAAGCTTAATATCGGCGATATTATCGGACAGGAGGATTGAAAATGGTATGGTTTTACGGATTTGACTGGACATATTTTGCTTTTATAATTCCGTGCGTTATAATAACGCTTATTTGTCAGATTAATGTGCAGTCAACATTTTCAAAGTATTCAAAAATCAGAAATTCACGCAATATGACAGGTGCACAGGCTGCCGAGTATGTTCTTCGTCACAACTCGGTTACGGGCGTGAGAATAGAGCGTGTTTCGGGAAATCTTACCGACCATTTTGACCCGAGAACAAATGTAATCAGATTGTCGGATTCCGTGTACAACAGTACATCGGTTGCAGCGGTGGGAGTTGCCTGTCACGAAGCAGGTCACGCCGTTCAGCACGCACAGGGGTATCTGCCGAATAAAATAAGGAGTTTTATATTGCCCTTGGCTCAGATAGGTTCTCAGTTAGGCTGGATTTTAATCTTGATCGGACTTATTTTTACGGCTAAGGTTGGCTATGTTATGCTCTATATCGGAATAATTCTGTTTTCTCTTTCCGTGCTGTTTACGGTTGCAACTTTGCCTGTAGAATTTAATGCTTCCAAAAGGGCACTTGAATGTATTCGTGATACCGACCTGCTCGGAGCACAGGAATATAACGGTGCAAAGCGTACGCTTCAGGCTGCCGCATTGACCTATGTTGCAGCGGCACTTACTGCGATTATGCAGCTTTTAAGGCTTATTTTGATTGCCCGCAGAAGAAACTGACGGATATTATTAAGTTTGTAATCATTGATAACAAATTGTTTTGTGAGATTCCGTAAAAATGATACCCTAAAAATTAATTTTCGGAGAGCTGAAATGTCAAACCCCAGAAATATTGCATTTAATATACTGATTAAAATTGAACAGGACAAAGCGTATTCCAACATAGCGATAAATAATGCTATAAAAGAAAATAAGCTTTCGGGGCTTGACAGCTCATTTTTATCGGCACTTGTTTACGGAGTGCTTGAGCGTAAAATAACCCTTGATTATATTATTAAACAGTATTCTAAAATTCCGCTGAGGAAAATTGAGCTTAAAACCAAAACCATATTAAGGCTCGGAATTCTTCAGCTTGTGTTTTTGGATAAGGTTCCCGAAAGTGCCGCGGTAAACGAGAGCGTAAAGCTTGCAAAAAAGCACGGACTTATAAAGTCATCGGGATTTATTAACGGAATTTTGCGAAGCGTTGCGAGGGCGGACAAAAATTATGACCTGCCCGATAAATCCAATGTTTTATTATATTATTCGGTAAAATACTCCGTTCCCGAAAGCCTTGCCAAGTTGTGGATTGATTCCTACGGTGAGGAAAACGCCGAAAAACTGCTCTGCTCTCTTTGCGGCAGACCCAAAATTTGTGCAAGGGTAAATACGCTGAAAACAGATAAAGCAAGTTTAATTTCAGAACTTTCCTCAGAATCCGTAAAGGTAAGTGAAGTGCCTTTTCTTGAAAACGCAGTTATCTTAAGCGGTACGGGTTCGGTAGAAAGGTTATCGGCATACAAATCGGGAAAGTTTCATATTCAGGATCTGTCTTCACAGCTTTGCGTAGATTTTCTTTGCCCAAAGCAAAGGGAAATAATGCTTGATATTTGTGCCGCCCCCGGAGGCAAGTCCTTTACGGCAGCTCAGTATATGAGAGACAGGGGCAGGATTTTTTCCTGCGATTTATACGACCACAAGCTAAAGCTAATAGGCGATGGAGCAAAAAGATTGGGAATAAGCTCAATAGTAACTCTCAAGCGTGACGCGGCGGCAGCCGATATTCCTTTGCCGCTTGCTGATAAAATTTTGTGCGATGTTCCGTGCAGCGGACTTGGAATTTTATCACGCAAGCCTGAAATTCGATACAAGGATAATCTTATATCGGAAGATTTGCCGAAGCTTCAGTACAAGATACTTTGCAATAGTGCAAAGTATCTTGCAAACGGAGGTCGTCTTGTTTACTCCACCTGTACTCTCAATCCGTCCGAGAACAATGATAATGCCCGCCGTTTCTTAGAGGAGCATCCCGATTTTTACGGTATAAGCATAAAGTTGCCGGACGGCGTATCAAGGGCGTTTGACGAAAACGATTATGAGCTGACGCTTATGCCTCACACGGCGAACACTGACGGATTTTACATAGCTGTATTCGGAAAGAAGGGCTGAGTTTGCTTATTGACATAAAATCTCTAAATGATGATGAGCTTGAAAATTTTATAGTTGACGGCGGTTTTCCGAAGTTTCGTGCAAAGCAGGTTCGTCAGTGGCTTTCAAAATCTGTTGAGAGTTTTGACGAGATGATGAATATCCCTAAGCCCTTAAAGGAATTTTTAGCGTCAAGTTGTTACATTTCTGTTGCAAATATTGAAAAAAAACTTATTTCAAGGTATGATAAAACGGTAAAGTATCTTTTTTCCTTTTCCGACGGCGAATGTGTGGAATCGGTGTTGATGTGCTATAAGCACGGCTGGTCGATATGCATTTCCACTCAGGTTGGGTGCAAAATGGGATGCACATTCTGTGCCACGGGCAAAAGCGGCTTTTCAAGAAGCCTTGCACCGTCTGAGATGCTCGCACAAATTGAGTCCGCTCAAAAGGATATGAATATTAAAATATCAAATGTCGTGCTTATGGGAATGGGCGAGCCTCTTGATAATTTTGAAAATGTTGTAAAATTTATTCACCTTGCGTCATCTCCGACAGGTCTTAATATCGGTATGCGTCATATAACGCTGTCCACCTGCGGAATTGTTCCGAAAATCTATGAGCTTGCAAATGAGCATCTACCCATAACGCTTTCGGTATCTCTGCACGCTCCCAACGATGAAATCAGGCAAAAGACTATGCCGATTGCAAAAAAATATTCCATAGGTGAGCTTTTAAAGGCGTGCAAAGACTATTTTGACACAACGGGCAGAAGAGTAACATTTGAATATTCAATGATAAGCGGAGTAAACGACAGTGACCAAAACGCAAAAGAGCTTGCTAAAAGGCTTGAGGGGATGAACTGTCATGTAAATCTCATCCCCGTCAATACGGTTGAGGGAACGGGATACATAAAAAGCAATATAAAAAGACAGCAGTCTTTTATAGATATACTTGCCGAAAAAAACATTGCGGCAACGGTAAGGCGAACCCTCGGAAGCGATATAAATGCGTCCTGCGGCCAGCTAAAACGAAAATATCAAAACGAAGGAGGTAAATAACTTGGAAGTGTTCAGCAAAAGTGATGTCGGACTTGTCAGAAGTCAAAATCAAGACGATTTTCGCTTCGGAGTTATTTCTCCAAGCTGTGCTTGGGCAGTGGTATGTGACGGTATGGGAGGAGCTAACGGCGGCAACATTGCCAGTGCCACCGCCGTGGAATACATCAGCACGAAGATTACCGACCTGTATAAGGATGATATGACAAAGGAACAGATCGGAGAGCTGATGGCGGAGATAGTTGTCAACGCCAATATGAAAATATTTGAGCTGTCAACAAACGACCCTGAACTTGCGGGAATGGGAACTACCTGTGAATTTGTATTTGTAAAAGATACGACCGTTCATGTTGTTCATGTAGGCGACAGCCGTACATATGCAATAAGAGGCGGCAAGATAAAACAGCTTACGGAGGACCATTCTGTTGTACAGGAAATGGTAAGAAGAGGCGAGCTTACCTATGAGCAGGCACAAAATCATCCCAATAAAAACTTTATTACAAGGGCACTCGGAATAAAGCCATATGTAAGACTTGATTATATAGAGGCAAACTTTATATACGGCGATGTACTCTTGATTTGTACCGACGGACTTTCAAACTGTGTTACGACAGGCGATATGGTAAAAATCTGTCACGAAAACAGAGGAGAAGGGCTTGTTACAAAGCTTGTTGACCGTGCAAAGGACGGCGGCGGAAGTGATAATATTACCGTTACGGTTATTTATTAATTGATTGGAGTGAATCTTTTGGATAAATATATTGGCAAAAGACTTGACGGCCGTTATGAAATTCACGAACTGATAGGCGTAGGCGGTATGGCTAATGTTTACCGCTGCACAGATACTGTTGACGACAGGGAAGTAGCGATAAAAATTCTCAAGGATGAGTATCTTAACAACGAAGAGTTTATAAGACGGTTCAAAAATGAATCCAAAGCCGTTGCAATGCTTTCTCATCCTAATATAGTTAAGGTTTACGATGTAAGCTTCGGCGATATGATACAGTACATTGTAATGGAATATATCGACGGCATAACACTCAAGGAGTATATCGACAGACAGGGAATCATCGAGTGGAAAGACGCACTCCATCTTGCAACACAAATACTAAAGGCTTTGCAGCACGCTCACGAGTGCGGTATTGTTCACCGTGATATAAAGCCTCAGAATATTATGCTTTTGCAGGACGGAACCATCAAGGTGACCGACTTCGGTATTGCAAGGTTCTCCGACAAGTCCACACGAACAATGACCGATCAGGCTATCGGTTCTGTTCATTACATCGCTCCCGAACAGGCAAGAGGAGATGTTACCGACGGCAAAACAGACATCTATTCCGTCGGCGTAATGCTCTATGAAATGCTTACGGGAAAGCTTCCGTTTGATGGAGAAAGTGCTGTTTCTGTTGCGTTGATGCAGCTTCAGTCAACACCCAAGCGTCCCCGTGAGGTCAATCCCGGAATTCCTATAGGACTTGAGCAGATTACAATGAAAGCGATGCAGAAACAGCCGTCGGCAAGATACAAGTCTGCGGCGGAAATGCTCAGCGATATAGAACGCTTTAGGCTCAACCCGTCAATAGTGTTTGATTACGGCGAGTCGTTTGTTGACAATCAGCCGACAAAGTTTGTCGGTTCTCTAAAGGACAGAAACGGCGGAGAAACTAAAATAATAAACAAACCGATTGATACTCAATCTCCCAAAACAGACGAATCTGATGATGAAGATTACATTAAGCAGCATAAGCCGGCATATTATGTAATGAAGGGCGTTTTGTTTGCTGCCGTAATCGTGTGCGTTGTCTTTTTCTCACTTGCAGTGTTCAGAGGCTGCAACTCTGTACAGGCAAAGGATGTTGATGTTCCCAATTTTGTCGGCAAGACTATTGTTGAAGCAAAAGAGGACAATCCGAACAATTTCCAATTTGAAATAAAGAGTGAGTATGATGAGTCCAAGGAGTTAGGTGTAATTCTGGAGCAGGAGCCTGCCGCAAATTCGATGAAAGTTAAAACAGGTTCAACAATAACGCTTACCGTCAACGGCACCGATACGGAGGTTTCGGTTCCTTTTGTTACAAACTATGCGGAAAAAGATGCTATTGAGCTTATTAAATCAAAAAACCTTATGACCGAGGTTGTCTATGTTGAAAACACAAAGACACCCAAGGGTTATACCATTGAAACATTCCCAAAAGCAGGAGTTAAAACTACAATCGGTTCAACGGTTTATATCTACATTGCAAACGGAGAAAGAACCGAGCAGGTTGAAATTCCGTCCGTAGAGGGTCTTACACTTTCAAACGCAAAAACACAGCTTGAGCAGCTCGGACTCACTGTTGAAGTACAGTACGACGACGAGAGCAAAGAACCAAAAGATACCGTGCTGGGACTTTCACCGCTTCAATACGGCAAAGTTGATAAGGGAACCGTTGTAACTCTTACCGTAAGTTCGGGAAAGGGTGATAAGAATACGGTAAATATTTATGTGGATTTGCCGACCAATACCGATGAATCAGTTGACATGACGGTAATTATAGACGGGGTGGTTGATCCTCAGTATTCAAAGACGCTTGTTCCCATGTACAACAGAACCTGCACGCTTGAAATTACGGGATCGGGTACATCGACTGTTGTTGTACAGCTTAACGGTTCTGCGTACCGTGAGTACAGCATTGATTTTTCAACATCATCAGTAACAACAACTGCGACTTATGACTTTATTACAGATACAACGGAGCCCGAACCCACCGAGGATGTTCCGTCAACCGAGCCGAGCTACACTCCGTCGGAGCCGGAGTATCCGACAGACGCTCACGAGCCTACGGGAGCTGTTGACAACGGGTATTGATGATGAGTATGTGTACACAAAACGGCATATTAATTAAAGCCGTCGGCGGATTTTACTATGTGCTTTGCGACGGCAGAGAATATGAATGTAAAGCGAGGGGAAGCTTTCGCAAAAGCGGAGATTCCCCCGTTGTAGGCGACCGTGTGACAATATCCGTGCCTGATGACGGATTTGCCTCTATTGAGGAAATATTGCCCAGACGCAACAAGCTGAAAAGACCCGCTCTTGCGAATGTTGATGTTTTGATAATTGTTTGCTCAACCGTTGACCCCGATCCTAATTTTACGGTTATTGACAAGATGACGGCTGCCGCAATAAACAGCAATATGACGCCAGTTATTGTTGTATCGAAAAATGACCTCAAATCGGGAGATAAAATCGCAGGGATTTACAAAAACTCGGGTTTCCCCGTGTTTCTTTGTTCACCCGACGACGATGAGGAGTCTGAAAGACTTAAAAACTACCTCAAAGGAAAAACGGCGGCTTTTACGGGAAACAGCGGCGTAGGTAAGTCAACGCTTATTAACCGTATTTTTCCACAGTTACAGCTTCAAACGGGTCAAATCAGCCGAAAGCTCGGTCGGGGAAGACACACTACCAGAGCTGTTGAGCTGTTTGAAATTGACGGCTGTTTTGTAGCCGATACTCCGGGATTTTCTACGGTTGATTTGCAGAGATATGAAATTATAGACAAAGCTCAGCTTCAATACTGTTTTCCGGAGTTTGAAAAATATATAGGCGAATGTAAATTTACTTCTTGTTCACATACCTGCGAAAAGGGATGCAGAATTTTGCAGGCAGTTTGGGACGGCGATATTGAGCCCTCACGCCACAATAGTTATGTTTCAATGTACAACGAGGTAAAGGCCATTAAGCTTTGGGAGCGTCGCTGACTCAATTAAAGAGGTGATACAATGCGTTGTGTGATAATATCGGGATCGCCGCAGACAAATTCCGATTTTTTAAAGCAGGCAATAAAAAATGACGATTATGTCATTTGTGCCGACAGCGGTTATGGGTATTCACAGCTTGCAAATATTGTACCCGATTTGATTGTGGGTGATTTTGATTCGTTTAAAGGTGAAATTCCCGATTCCGTACAGACAGTCAGATTAAAGCCTGAAAAAGACGATACCGACACAATACACGCAATTACTTTGGGAATCCAAAAGGGCTTTCGCGACTTTCTTTTGCTGGGAGCTTTGGGCGGCAGGACAGACCATACCTTTGCAAATATTTCAGCTCTTGAGTATTTGTCGCAGCATTCCTGCACGGGAGTGATACTTTCTGAAAACGAAAGAATAGAGCTTCTCACAGCAGGAGAACATATTTTTAAAGGTCAGCAGGGCAAAACCTTTTCTCTGTTTCCTTTCGGGTGTTGTGAAGTATGTGTTTCGTATGAGGGAGCGAAATATCCCTTGAACAAATATAAAATCAAAAGCTGTTTTCCCATCGGTATTTCAAATATTTTTACATCCGATTTTGCGAAAATTAAGATATATGACGGAAATGCAATACTTATAATAAATGCAAATGAAGATTGTATTTACAGGTAAATAATTCTTTTTCAAAAACAAAATCAATATATCTTGTGTATAATAGTTATATGCAAGGTTTATATGGGGGTATAGCTCAGCTGGGAGAGTGTTTGACTGGCAGTCAAAAGGTCACGGGTTCGAACCCCGTTATCTCCACCAATTTATTTTTCTATAACAAAACTGTAATTATAATGACATTCATAAATCTTGAAAGGAATAATAATTTTGTGATATAATTCTTTTCGGAAAAAATGAGATTTGCGAAAATTCTATTATAATTCAATGTGATTTGGAGTTGAATAAAACATGTCGCTGTGTATGGGTTGCATGCAGGAAATCGGCAATAATAAAATTTGTCCCGAATGTGGTTTTGATAATTCAGAAAAACAACAGGCACCTTTTTTGCCCTACGGCACCGTTTTAGCAAACAGATATATCGTCGGTGCAGGTATGGATACAAACGGCGAGAGTACAAGATATCTGAGTTTTGACAAGCAAACGGGAGATGTAGTTATAATATGCGAGTTTTTGCCTGTCGGTCTTTTCAGCAGGGAACAGGACTCTCTTGAAGTTAAGGTCAATTACGAAAATCGTCTTGTGTACAATAAACTCAAGGACGATTTTATCAGTTATTACCGTGTGCTTTGTGAGCTTCGCGACCTTTCCGCGTTGACCAGAGTACACAATGTTTTTGAAGAAAATAATACCGTCTATGCGGTCGAAGAAAACAAAGCGTTAATACCGTTTGAGGAGTATGTTGAGCGAAGCGGCGGAAGCCTTGAATGGGATATTGCTCGTCCGTTGTTTATGCCCGTTATTTCGGCACTTGAGGCTTTGCACAAGCGTGGAATCGGTCATTATGCCATTGCCCCGAAAAATATTTATATAACATCTTCCGGCAAAATCAAGATAAGCGGTTTTTCAACCGAGAATGAACGCAAGCGGGGAACCGCGCTCAAGTCGCAGTTGTTTTCGGGTGCTGCTGCTCCCGAACAGTATGAAGACAATTTCCCTCTTGACGATATAACGGATATCTACGGATTTTGTTCAACACTTTTTTATGCCCTTACAGGTCATCTTCCCAAAAGTGCCCCCGAGCGACGCCGGGACAGCAGACTTTTGATGAGCACTACAACAGTTAAGCGTTTGCCGCCTCATGTGGTGTCGGCACTTGCAAACGGCTTGCAGGTTGAGCGTGAAAACAGAATCACTGATTTTGACGAGCTTCGCTCACAGCTTTCCGTGGCTCACACAGCCAAAGCTATTCAGGAAGAAATTTCAAGGACGGCAAGTATGAACCTTGCCGACGCAGACAGGCGTGAAAAAGGCAAAAACGGAATGTCTAAAACTTCCATTGTGATTATTTCTGCCGCAGTAACCGTCCTTGTTTTGGGCATAGCAGGTGTTTTTTGGTTAATGCAAAATCCACTCGCAGGAATGTTCGGCTCCAATGTCGAGGAAACGGTTGAATCAACTCAGAATACAGAGTGGACAGGTGCAACAATTCCCAATTATGTGGGGATGAATTACGATGATGTTGTAAAGCAGACAGAGAACGATACGAAAATCACCGTTTACAGAGCCTATGCCGATGAATACAGCAACGAGTATGAAGAGGGTGCGATTATTTCTCAGACGCCTGCCGCAGGTTCAAAGGTTATGCAGGACGACGGAATAATAATAAGCGTTACCGTGAGCAAAGGTGCACAGATGAGAGAGCTTCCCGAAATTGAGGGAGAAAAGCTTGATGACGCTGCGTCCGAGATAGCCGAGCAGGGACTGCTTGCAACAGCCGAGTATCAGTACAGCGATACCGTTGCAGAGGATCGTGTAATCGGTTATAAGAGCCATCAGGCCGGCGATACTGTAGAATACGGTACAAATCTTGTTATCTTAGTGAGCAAGGGTTCCGAAACCGAAGAAACAAATGCACAATGATACCGTAATTATCCACCTTATGTTTTGAAGAACTTCCAAAAAATCTATACAAAGTTTTTGCTAATCATTTGTACAAATTAAATATCAATCAGCTAAAAACGGCTTGGTATCTGTGTTGAGCAGGTACCAAGCCTCTTTCTTTTATGGTGCGATTGTTGCGGTAATAAACTGTTTCATACACTCACTCTGAAATGATAATAAAATCTAAATTTTAGTCCCTGAAATCCGAAAGCATAAAATTTTAATCACCGTGTTTTAAAGATACACTGCAATTATACTGTTATCGCAGAATATATCACCCGAAATTTATCTGAATAACAGATCTTTCATACATTTATATCCAAATAGAATTTAACGAGTGCATTTCTATAGATTCAATTACCCTTTCATTATCGGTTTTGATAACAAAATTGGGTATGTTGCGATCACAAAGGGTATTATTATCTAAACATGACATAAAGATTTTACCGCTGTCCGCAAATATTTCGAAACTGCACCTGTCAACTATGATTGTTATATCGAATTTTTCCGAGGTTACGGAAATCGGAGCAAAATTATCTCCGACAGCAATTTCATTCTTTTTAAAATCAAATCGAATTGTTTTTCCGAAAATTTGCATCTCTGTTACTCCGTAATCATTAATTAACCCGCTTAGCTTAAACAGATACGGTGTATCCTCAAGCTGCGTACAAAAATCATTTTCGGGAGTAATTTTAATATTTTCAAAATGTTTAGTTTTATTATACAGCGATTCTATTTCTTTGACAGGTTTTGCTTCAATATAAAATGTGTTTTCAAATGAGTTTAACGATATTTCCACAGGTATTCCCATCTGCCCGTTAAAGCCGCAAGAGGGCAACCCCCACCTGTCCCAAGCAACTCTTACTACACGCCCGTTTGAAAGATTACTGAAGGTTTGTCCCGCGTAGGCGGAGCAACCGTATTGATGCGAAATTGCTTCCTGCTCGGGTTCAAATTTACCGTGTTTAAATTTTCCTACCAAATATTTGCCGTGAGCACCGATAAAAATCCATTTGCGGTTTCCCTTTATATCAGTAAGCGGGAAAAAATCGGGACATTCATCATCCCCCTGCAATCTCAAACGCTGCAGTTCGTTCCAGTTGACCAAATCATCGGATTTTAAAATACAAAAAATATCTTCCTTTAAATAAAGCACCATAAGATAACAGTCAAGCTCATCGCAAAAAGTCACCTTGGGATCACGGTTTTCTTCCTCAATATTCTCAATTATAGGATTATCCGAATATTTTTCTATACTTTTGAAGCCATCGGTCGAATATGAAAGGCACTGCGAAAAAGGATTTGTCGTTGTATAATATAATAACACCGCTTTTTTGTTTTCTGTATTTTTTCCAAGCAGATTTTTTTCATCTAAAACAGCACTGCCCGAAAACATCATACCCCTCTCATCGGGGAAAAGAGCTGTTTTCTCCTCTGTCCAATGCACCAAATCATTGCTTGTCGCGTGTCCCCAGTGCATATTCCCCCAATTACTTTCAGCAGGATTATACTGGTAAAACATATGATAAATACCGTCAAGATAAATCAGACCGTTAGGATCATTAATCCAGCCGTTTTTGGCAGTAAAGTGAATTTGAGGACGCAGGGGTTCTTTGTACAAATTCTCAATATCTATTTCATCTGAAGCACGAAAGTCAAGTTTTATTTGCGGATTAACAGATATGTCTAATATTTGTCCGATAAATCTCGAAACATCTATATAAGCGTTAAAATTCGGATTAAAATAATCAATTTTTATGTCAAGCTTGTAAACCGTTTTGTCAGCCAGTTTAAAGGTCAACAGCTTATTGGTTGCAAGCGTATTAACAGGAAATACCAAATAATTATTTTTTATCGTTATTTTCATTTGAAATTCCACCTTATTATTGTCAAATGATGTACTGTATCTATGATTATATCATCAATAGATGAATACAACAAGAGAAAATAAATCAAAAACAATAGAAAGCTACATATTTTTTATGGCTGATGAAAATAAGCGTTACCGTATTGAAAACGAGATGCCGTAACCGAATCTTTTTGTCGCACATTTATATTTATCTTTTATGAGTTTATGCTACAGATTACACGCTCATCGCAAACTTATGAAAAATTAGAAGCAAAGCTGCAATTAAAAAAAGTCCGAACGCATTTGCGTTCGGACTAAGCTTGGTGCCGGTGGCCGGACTCGAACCGGCACGGTATCGCTACCGGTGGATTTTGAGTCCACTACGTCTGCCAATTCCATCACACCGGCAGGAACATATGTTATTATACAATATACTTCCCGAAAAATCAAGATAAAATTAAAACTAATTAAAATTTCTGTTTCATTTATGCTTTTAGCAGGCTTTGCGTAATAAATTTCATGTTGAAAAATAAAATAAAACCTAAAAAATAATGTAAATTTTTATTTTTAATTCTAATACGGTTGCTAATTTTCAAAAACTATATTATAATATATGTTGTGTTGTTATTTAATTTTAGGTTTGAGCGTATGAAAAATTATCGGCTCTGACCGTGTTATGGAGGAATTTTAATGGAAAAGAAAGAACTCATGTATGAGGGAAAAGCTAAAAAAGTATATTCAACAGAAAATCCCGATTATTGCGTAGTATCCTATAAAGACGACGCAACTGCCTTTAACGGCGAGAAGAAAGGTACAATAATCGGTAAGGGCGTTGTTAATAACCGTATGAGCAACTTTATGTTTAAGCTTCTTGAAAAGAACGGAATTGCAACAGACTTTGTTGAGGAATTAAACGACAGAGAAACTGTTTTGAAGAAAGTTGAAATAGTTCCTCTCGAAGTAATTGTAAGAAACAAAGCAGCAGGCAGTCTTTCAAAGCGTTTGGGACTTCCCGAGGGCACTCCGATGAAAACTCCCGTGCTTGAGTTTTGCTACAAGAACGATGACCTCGGCGATCCGATGGTAAACGAATATCACATTCTTGCAGCAGGCTTTGCTACAAAGGAAGAAATTGATACAATTTCAAAGACTGCTCTTCGCATTAACGAGCTTATGGTTGAATTCTTTAAGGAATGCAATGTTGATTTGATTGACTTTAAGATTGAATTCGGCAGATTCCACGGTCAGATCCTCCTTGCTGATGAGATTTCGCCCGATACTTGCCGTTTCTGGGATATGGACACACAGGAGAAGCTTGATAAGGATCGTTTCCGCCGTGATATGGGCGGTGTAGAAGAGGCTTACGCAGAAATGATGAAGCGTATCGGTCTTGCTTAATTATCCGAAATCTTTTAATGCAACCTTATAATACGGATGGTGGAACCCTTGAATTTTTATTTAGATAATTTTGCAAAGGAAGGACTGCATGAAGAGTGCGGTGTATTCGGAGTGTTCAGTGACGGCTCGATTAATCCTGCCTATGCTTGCTACAACGGACTTCTTGCTCTTCAGCACAGAGGTCAGGAAAGCTGCGGAATCGCTGTATGCGATGACGGCGTCGTAGATTATCATAAAAATATGGGTCTTGTTACCGAAGTGTTCAACAACAGCATACTTGACTCGTTAAACGGTCAAATGGGTATTTCACATGTTCGTTATTCAACGGCAGGCGGCTCTGTGCTTGAAAATGCACAGCCGCTTGTTATGCGTTATGTAAAGGGTACTCTTTCCGTGGCTCACAACGGCAATCTTACAAATGCCGTAGAAATCCGCAGACAGCTTGAACAGCGTGGAGCGATTTTTCAGACAACTATCGACTCAGAGGTTATTTGCTATGTAGTCGCAAGAGAACGGCTTAAATGTTACAGCGTTGAAGAAGCTGTAGCACGCACCATGCGTGTAATTGAGGGTGCGTACTCTCTGCTCGTAATGAGCCCCAGAAAGCTTATTGCCGCAAGGGATCCTCACGGATTTCGTCCGCTTTGCATGGGCAAATACAATGATTCTGTAGTGTTTGCTAGCGAAAGTGCCGCACTTGACGCCTGCGGAGCTGAATATATCCGCGATATAGAACCGGGCGAGATTGTTGTTGTAAACGAGGAAGGAATCAGGAGCATAAAACCCGATTTCGGTGAGAAGAAAAAATCTCTATGCATATTTGAATATATATATTTTGCAAGAAGCGACTCCTACATAGACGGTGTAAGCGTCTACGAGGCTCGAAAACAGGCAGGCAGAATTCTTGCAAGAACATTCCCCGTTGAAGCGGATATGGTAATCGGTGTTCCCGAGTCGGGTATAGACGCCGCAATAGGCTACAGCGAGGAATCGGGCATACCGTACGAAAAAGCTATTGTAAAAAACAGCTATATAGGAAGAACCTTTATTAAACCCAGCCAAAAGGAACGAATGAAAAGCGTTAAAATAAAGCTCAATCCCATTGCCGATATGGTAAAGGGCAAGCGTGTTGTTATGATAGACGACAGTATTGTAAGAGGTACTACGGTAGACAGAATTGTAACAATGCTTCGTGAGGCGGGAGCAAAAGAGGTTCATATGCGTATCAGTTCTCCGCCGTTTATGTGGCCATGCTATTACGGAACCGATATTCCGTCGAGGGGAGAGCTTATTGCCTGCAACCACACAATCGAAGAAATAACAAAGCTCAGCGGTGCAGACTCCCTCGGATATTTGCCCGTTGAATCCCTGCGTGAAATGATAAATTATGCTCCCGTAGGTTTTTGTGACGGCTGTTTTACGGGAAATTATCCCGCACCCATCACAAAGGAAACCTTTAAGGGCAAAAAACGCGGAGGAATGAACTTTAACAGTAAAAATAACACCTAAATCCAATTTTGAAAGGATGTAAATAATGGAAAAAAATACATATGAATCCCCCTTGTCCGCTCGTTACGCGAGCAAGGAAATGAAGTATATATTTTCTCCCGATAAAAAATTCAGAACTTGGCGTAAGCTTTGGATCGCCCTTGCGGAATCCGAAAAAGAACTCGGACTACCGATAACTCAGGAGCAAATCGACGAGCTTAAGGCAAATGCCGACGATATAAACTACGATGTAGCACAGGAGAGAGAAAAGCTTGTGCGTCACGATGTTATGTCCCATGTTTATGCTTACGGAGTTCAGTGCCCGAACGCAAAGGGTATAATTCACCTCGGAGCAACATCTTGCTATGTGGGTGACAACACCGATGTAATTATAATGACCGAGGGTTTACAGCTTATCAGAAACAAGCTTGTCACCGTTATTCGCAATCTTTCAAAATTTGCCGATGAATACAAGGCTCTTCCTACCCTTGCGTTTACTCACTTTCAGCCCGCCCAGCCTACAACGGTGGGCAAGAGGGCAACGCTTTGGATTCAGGAGCTTCTAATGGATTTAGAGGATGTTGAATACCAGCTTTCAAAAGCAAAGCTTCTCGGTTCAAAGGGTACAACGGGAACGCAGGCAAGCTTTCTTGAACTTTTTGACGGCGACCACGCAAAATGCAAGGAACTTGACAAAAAAATTGCTCAGAAAATGGGCTATAAGGCGTGCTTCCCTGTATCGGGACAGACATATTCAAGAAAGCTTGATTCGCAGTTTTTGAATGTGCTTGCGGGAATTGCACAGTCGGCGTCTAAATTTTCAAATGATATAAGACTGTTACAGCACCTCAAAGAGGTTGAGGAGCCTTTTGAAAAGAATCAGATAGGATCTTCAGCAATGGCATACAAGCGTAACCCGATGAGAAGCGAGCGTATCGGCTCTTTGTCAAGATATGTTATGTGTGATGTATTAAACGGATATTTCACAACTGCAACTCAGTGGTTTGAAAGAACGCTTGACGATTCCGCAAACAAGCGGTTGAGCATTCCCGAGGCATTTCTTGCCGTTGACGGTATTCTTTCGCTTTATGCAAATGTTGCCGACGGACTTGTTGTATATCCAAAGGTAATTGAACAACGCCTTAGAAAAGAGCTTCCGTTTATGGCGACCGAAAACATTATGATGGACGCTGTAAAGAAGAGAGGTGCTGACAGACAGCAGCTTCACGAGAGAATTCGTGTTCACTCTATGGCAGCCTCAAAGGTTATCAAGGAAGAGGGCGGCGAAAACGACCTTCTCGAGCGAATTGCAAATGACGAAGCGTTCGGCGTAACACTTGATGAGCTTGAAAATATTTTACAGCCTGAAAAATACACGGGCAGAGCAAAGGAACAGACAGAGGATTTCCTGAGTGAATTTGTTAATCCCGTGCTTGAGAAATATAAGGATATAGAATCCGACAAACCTGAAATAAATGTATAATTATTTGTGATATATTTTATTGCAAGAAGGAGTTTAACTATGGTAAAAGCTATTGTAGGTGCCAACTGGGGCGATGAGGGCAAGGGTAAAATAACCGATGTTCTCGCAAATGACAGCGATATTGTTATTCGTTTTCAGGGCGGAGCAAACGCAGGTCACACTATCATAAATGATTACGGAAAATTTGCTCTTCACCAGCTTCCGTCGGGAGTTTTTCATCAGAATATTACCAATATAATCGGAAACGGCGTTGCCTTCAGCGTTGAAAATTTCGTAAAGGAAATGGCTGAACTCAAGGAAAGGGGCGTTCCCGAACCGAATGTAATTATTTCCGACAGAGCACAGATAGTAATGCCCTACCATGTTGCATTCGACTGTTACGAGGAGGAGCGACTTGGTAAAAATTCGTTTGGCTCTACAAAAAGCGGTATAGCTCCGTTTTATTCCGATAAATATTCAAAAATCGGATTTCAGATTAACGAGCTTTATGATGACCCCGATTCTCTCAAAGAGAAGATTCATCACGCACTTGAAATTAAAAATGCAATGCTTGAAAACCTCTATCACAAGCCTGCAATATCCGAACAGGAGATTTTTGACAAGCTTATGGAGTACAAGGAGCTTCTTGCACCTTATGTGGGCGATGCGTTTACTTTTATTCACAAGGCTCTCAAAGAGGGCAAGAATATTTTGCTTGAGGGTCAGCTCGGTTCTCTCAAAGATACTGACTTCGGCATATACCCGATGGTTACTTCTTCAAACACCATAGCCGGCTACGGTGCAGTTGGTGCGGGTATTCCTCCGTACGAGATCAAGGATGTAATCACCGTTGTCAAAGCATACTCAAGTGCAGTAGGTGCAGGTGAATTTGTATCAGAAATATCCGGAGAAGAGGCAGATGAGCTTCGCAGACGCGGCGGCGACGGCGGCGAATTCGGTGCAACAACGGGCAGACCGCGCCGTATGGGTTGGCTTGACCTTGTTGCAACCCGTTACGGATGTATGGTACAGGGTGCTACGCAGGTCGCATTTACCGTTCTCGATGTTCTCGGCTATCTTGATGAAATTCCCGTTTGCGTGGGCTATGAGCTTGACGGAGAGGTCATTGATTACTTCCCCTCAACTACAAAGTTAAAGAGATGCAAGCCTGTTCTTAAAAAATTCAAGGGCTGGAAATGCTCTATTTCGGGAATAACCGAGTACGACAAACTTCCAAAGGAGTGCCGTGACTACATAGAATTTGCCGAAAAGGAAATCGGTGTGCCCATTACCATGGTGTCAAACGGACCTGCAAGAAGCGATATAATCTACAGATAAATTTGTCGGCTGCCTCACAGCGTTTACCGTGCGTGAGACAGCCCATTGTAATAGAAAGGAAGATTTTTGGATATGAGCAACAAGGAAACTGTTATTGTCCTCGACTTCGGCGGTCAGTATAATCAGCTTATAGCCCGCAGAGTTCGTGAATGTAATGTGTACTGCGAAATCCTGCCGTACACCGTTGATATTCAGAAAATTAAAGATATTGCCCCCAAAGGTATTATTTTTACGGGCGGACCAAACAGCGTTTATGACGATACTTCGCCTCATTATTCCCCCGAAATATTCAAGCTCGGCATACCGATTCTCGGAATTTGCTACGGTTGTCAGCTTATGGCGTATTCACTCGGCGGAGTAGTTACTCCTGCAGCCGACAATTCGTCAAGCGAGTACGGAAAAACAGAAACTACCTATAACACGAGCGATGTTTTGTTTAACGGACTTTCAAATAAAGGCATCTCGTGGATGAGCCACCGAGACTATATCAGCAAAGTGCCTGAGGGCTTTACGGTTACTGCTACCACAGCAGTTTGCCCGACAGCAGCTATGTCATGTCCTGAAAAAAAGCTTTACGGCGTTCAGTTTCACCCCGAGGTAAATCACACCGAAAACGGTAAAGATATGCTCAGATCCTTTCTCTATGATATCTGCCTTTGCAAGGGCGAGTGGAAAATGGAGAATTTCATTGATACAACAGTTGAACAGCTCCGCAAGGAGATAGGCGATAAGGGAGTTGTACTCGGACTTTCGGGCGGCGTCGATTCCTCGGTAGCCGCTGCCCTGCTCAGCAAAGCTGTCGGCAAGCAGCTCACCTGCGTTTTTGTTGACCAGGGACTTATGCGAAAAGACGAGGGTGACTTTGTAGAAAAAACCTTTACAAGCCTTTTTGATATGAATTTTGTACGCATTAACTGTCAGGAGGAATTTCTCTCTAAGCTTAAGGGCGTAGTCGATCCCGAAAAGAAGAGAGAAATAATCGGAACAGAGTTTTATAAGGTATTCTGGGGCAAAATCAGAGAAAGCTACGGCTCCGGATTTTTTGCACAGGGAACGATATACCCCGACCGCATAGAGAGCGGAAAGGGCGACGCAGCCAAAATTAAGACGCATCATAATCAGGTAGGAATCCCCGAAGACATTAAGTTTGAATCGGTAATTGAGCCACTCAAAGACCTGTTCAAAGACGAGGTAAGAGAGGTGGGCGAAAAGCTCGGAATACCGCATCAGCTTGTATGGCGTCAGCCGTTCCCGGGTCCGGGACTCGGTGTTCGTGTAATCGGTGAGGTAACAGCGGAAAAGGTTCGTATTTTACAGGAAGCCGACGCAATTTTGCGTGATGAAATGGATGAATGCGGTTATGCAGAGAAAATGAGCCAGTTTTTTGCTGTGTTGCCGGGCGTAAAAACAGTGGGAGTTATGGGCGATGCCCGCACCTACGATGAGCTTGTGGCAATAAGAGCAGTCACAACAGATGACTTTATGACCGCGGATTGGGCGAAAATCCCCTACGAAATCCTCGGCAAAGTATCAAACAGAATCATAAACGAGGTCGAACATGTCAACCGCGTCGTCTACGATATAACATCAAAACCCCCTGGAACAGTCGAGTGGGAATAATACAATTAACTTGACAAACCAAGTATTTAAGCGGGTTTGCGAGGCTTCAAAAGACTATTTGATAGCAAAATGATAGCAGGCTGAAATTTAAGATTATTCTTGAATTTCAAGTGGCTTGCAAGTAAAACAGGCTCTTTGTAAATAGTTTGGGTAAATCCGAAAAATGAATAGTTTAAATGAACAAGCGATAGCAATTAAGCTGTCGCTTGTTTTTGCGTTTAATGAGAAAAACATATGTAAAATGCGATTATGAAATGCTTGAAATTTAATTGAAAATATGTATCATTAAGTCACAGATAACATAATATTTACTCCTCGACTACATTGCAGTAAAAGAATTTTTATACGAATGTGCGGATTTTAGACTAAGAAAAAGACACCAATCATTCGATTGATATCTTAATTTCTATGTTTGCGATGCCACAAATGTATTAAGTTTTTATACTTCCTTATCCACCCGTAGCATTATTCCAAGCGTTTTTTTATTTTCTTAAATTCTTAAAAAAGTCTTTTAAGAGTGCGGTACATTCATCTGCCATAATTCCGCCCATACATTCGGGTTTAAAGCCGAACGGCATTTCAAACAGATTGGTTATTGTGCCGCATGAGCCGTTTTTAAAGTCATAGGCACCGAAATATACTTTGGGTATGTGGGCGTTGATTATTGCCCCCGCACACATCGGGCAAGGCTCAAGAGTTACATATAGCTCGCAGTTCCAAAGCCTCCAGCCGCCCAAAGCCTTGCATGCTTTATCTATTGCGTCAATCTCTGCGTGAAGCAAGGCGTTTTTTTCTTTTTCACGCCTGTTTCTGCCTATTGATATAATTTCATTATTTCGTACTATTACAGCACCGACAGGCACTTCTCCGTCGTTGTATGCTTCAAGTGCCGCTTTATACGCCTCAAGCATAAATTCGTTTACTTTATCCATGTAATTCCCGTATTAAATATAGTTTCCAATATCAAAATAATTACTGCAAATAATATGCCCACATTTCCAAAAAATTCTTTCAATTTTTCTTTTAAGGTGAGCGACACATAAATTCCGTCGCTGCTCAGCAAAGAGGAAGAGTCGGAAATTTTAAAGAAGTTTTTGTCCTTTTTTATAAGATACATAAAAGAAATAAATCCTATCAAAAAGAATACGAAACATACAATTGCAAAAACGACGGAATAGATTCTTTCGGACAATATATTTGAGGAGTAAACTATCTGAGATATAACAGCGTAAAAGTTGTTGAAAAAATGTATAAAAATACATGGGATAAGAGAGTTTGTTTTGCAGTAAACAAATGCCATAAGCAAGCCGAGTATGAACGCAAACGGAATTTGCGTAATATTTCTGTGCATTAATCCGAACATAATCGCTGATGTGATTATTGCAAACGCGTCACCGTATTTTCTCAGCACACCGACAAGTATTCCTCTGAAAACAAATTCCTCAATAAAAGCAGGAACGATTGCGGTAGAAACAACCATCAGCACCGCCTGTTCAAGCGTAGAAACATCCAGTGAGGAATCTACATTGTTTTTTATGCCCCAAAATTCAAAATTTGAAATTATAATATTTGTAGCTATGTTTGCTATCATAGCTACAGCAAGTCCTAAAAATGTGATTGCCAATATTTTCTGTATCGGAGTGTATTTAGTATCGACTGTATCGGAAATTGTCCGTTTTGCAAGCAAGAAGTAAAAAAGAGCAGGTATAAATCCCGATAAAACAGCGATAAAAGTATTAATATACAGCAGCGGCACAAGGTCGATTGTGCCTATCTGCATAATTTCCATAAATACGACTAAGACTACACTTGATACAGCCAGAATTCCATAATAGGCGAAAATCAAAAATCCGAGACCGCTGGAGGTTTTGTTTATCAATCTTTTTTGAGACCGTTTTATATATTCCTCTCTGCTTAAAACAGGAATAAAATTTTGTATCATAATATATCACTTCCATTCAGTTCATTTTAACATATAAGACAATATAATTCAAGAAAAACATACCGTACAGCACAATTTAATAAAATACCTCAAATTTATAATCAATTCGGGCAGAAAAAAAGCCCGGAAATTTCCGAGCCTTTTTGCAGTAAATACTGTATAAAAATCATTTTATATGTATTCTTTCTTTTTTTCTTAATCCCAAAATGCCGCCTATTCCGCCTGCAATTATCAGTGATATAAGCCTTATGAGCGTTAAAACGGTGAAAGAATCATCGCTTTTTATTACGCCGATAACAGTTATCAGCATAAATATAAAAAAGCCTGTAATCAAACCTACAATAAGTCCTGCTGATTTTGTAATCCTGCTTGTTATAACTCCGCCTGCCAACGCTCCGAGTGAAACAATGCCTACAGTGATGTAATTGGTGATTTCAGAGGGCAAAAGCCCGCTTGTCATGATGACAGCAGAAAAAATACAAAGCAGTATCACCGTAACAAGAAGTCCGCAGACGCTGCCGAAAACAACTGCTTTTACTAACAGCCTTTTGTCTGACAAAAAAACACCCCCGAATATAATCTGTTTAATTATATTCGGGGGAGAAGAATTTAATTCAATATTTATTTTAATTATTCCTTTGTTTCTGTTTTCGGCTCTACATCATCGGATTTCTTTTTGCCGAAAAAGCTCTTTTTTTCGGGTGCCTTTTCAGCAGGAATATCCTTTGCTGTATCAACTGTAGAAATACACCATTTTTTAAATTTCATCTTAACTCTGTCAGAACCGGTTTCAATGATAATAGCGTCCTCGTCATCCTTTATTGCAACGACTCTGCCCATAATACCGCCTATAGTTGTGATTTCATCGCCTATCTCAAGCGAGTTTCTCATCTGAGCTTCTTCTTTTTTCTTTTTTGAATTCGGTCTAATCAAGAAAAAGTAAAGAGCGGCAAAAATTGCAACATAAAAAACTATGATACCGATATTCATAAATGATCCGTTTGACGCCTCATCGGCAAGAATGGGTAAAAAGTTTGTCATAACATTCATTCCTTTCATACAATGTATTGATTATATCAGTTTTGTGACGGTGTTTCAAGTTTTTTTAAAGATTTTTTAAAATTAAATTCTAACACCGAGAATTTTTTTGTACTTATCGTAAAACTCGGTAAAAGTTCCGTTGTCAAGATTTTGCCTTATAACTTCGGTAAGATTATTGTAAAAATAAAGATTATGAAGCACCGCAAGCCGCATACCGAGCATTTCTCCGCTTTTTAACAGATGTCTTATATACGCTCTTGAAAAATTCCTGCAAACAGGGCAGTCGCACTCGGTGTCAATCGGGTTTTGATCAAGTTCGTACTTTGCGTTGTTAAGGTTGCGAACACCTTCCCAGGTAAATACCTGACCGTGCCTTGCATTTCTGCTCGGCATTACGCAGTCAAACAGGTCAACGCCTCTTGCTACGCTTTCCAGAATATTTACAGGCGTGCCTACTCCCATAAGGTATCTGATTTTTTCTTTTGGGGCAAACGGTTCAACCGTTTCGATTATCTCATACATTACTTCGGCAGGTTCGCCCACGGCAAGTCCTCCTATTGCATAGCCGTCAAGATTAAGCTGTGCAATTTCTTTCATATGCTCTGCTCTTAAATCCTTAAAAACACCGCCCTGATTTATCGCAAACAGCATTTGCTGTTTGTTTATTGTAGAATCAAGTTCGTTCAGTCTGCCCATTTCGGCAATGCATCTTTTAAGCCATCTCGTTGTTCTTTGGACGCTGTTTTTAGTGTAGTCGAAAGGAGAGGGGTTCTCAACACATTCATCAAATGCCATAGCAATAGTTGAGCCGAGGTTTGACTGTATTCTCATACTCTCTTCGGGTCCCATAAATATTTTTCTGCCGTCAATATGAGAGTTAAAATAAACGCCTTCTTCCTTAATGTTGCGAAGCTTTGCAAGTGAAAACACCTGAAATCCGCCGCTGTCGGTAAGAATAGGGCCGTCCCAACGGGTAAACTTATGAAGCCCCCCGAGCTGTTTTACTTTGTCGTCGCCCGGTCGTAAATGCAGATGATAAGTGTTGCAAAGCTGAACCTGACACTTAATTTCCTTTAAATCAAGTGCCGATACACCACCTTTAATTGCACCGCAGGTCGCAACATTCATAAAGGCAGGAGTTTGGACTGTTCCGTGTACGGTTTTAAATTCACCTCTGCGTGCATTGCCCTCTTTTTTTATAAGCTTATACATATGCCCTCCTAATAAATAAACATTGCGTCGCCGAACGAGAAAAATCTGTATTTTTCATTAACGGCGGTTTTGTATGTGTTCATAATATTGTCATAGCCAGCAAAGGCGGATACAAGCATAATAAGCGTGCTTTCAGGCAGGTGGAAGTTTGTAATAAGACCGTCAAGCACCTTGAATTTATATCCTGGGTAAATGAAAATATCGGTAAATCCGTCGCACGGCTTTATTTCACCGTATAAGGTTGCCACACTTTCAAGCGTTCTGCAAGATGTTGTTCCCACGGCGATGACTCTTTTGCCGTTTTTCTTTGCTTCGTTGATAAGCCTTGCACTTTCCTCTGAAATCTCATAGTGCTCGCTGTGCATTTTGTGCTTTGTTACATCGTCAACCTTTACGGGACGAAATGTTCCGAGCCCTACATGCAGAGTTACATACGCAATGCCTACGCCTTTGCTTTTGATTTTTTCCATAAGTTCGTTTGTAAAATGCAGACCTGCCGTCGGTGCGGCGGCAGAACCCAACTCATGGCTGTAAACGGTCTGATATCTTTCCTTGTCCTTAAGTTCCTCGGTAATGTAAGGGGGCAGAGGCATCTGACCGATTTTGTCGAGGGTGGTAAAGAAGTTTTCTTCACATTCAAATTCAACAACTCTGTTGCCGTCGTCTTTTACCTGTGCGATGCTTGCACGAAGTATTCCGCCGCCGAATGAAAATTTTGCACCCTCACGGGCTTTTTTGCCGGGTTTGCAAAGCGTTTCCCATCTGTTTGTTCCGACTTGCTTTAAGAGCAGAAATTCTACTCTTGCACCCGTATTGTCCTTGATTCCGAATATTCTTGCAGGAAGCACTCTTGAATCGTTGCATACAAGCAAATCTCCGGGGTTTAAATAATCAATAATATCGTAAAAATGCTTATGCTCAATTTGACCGTTTTCCTTGTCCAAAACAAGAAGTCTTGAGCTGTCCCTCGGCTCGGCAGGAGTTTGAGCAATAAGCTCCTTGGGTAATTCATAGTAAAAGTCACTTGTTTTCATTATGTCCTCGCTTATTCAAAAATTATTAAAACATATATGTAAAATAATTGACAACACCTGTGTAAAATGGTATATTATAATTTAATAATGGGTGGTGGGCTGTTCGTTTGTTACGGCGTTTGCACGCTGTTTCTATAATATAATATTTAATCGAATAAGGCAACTGCTTTTTGAAAATTTGTTTAATTCGGAGGAATTATTGTGAAAAAGTACAAAGTTGGTATTATCGGAGCTACAGGTATGGTCGGTCAGCGTTTTGCACTCCTGCTTGAAAATCATCCGTGGTTTGAGGTAACTGCACTTGCAGCAAGTGCAAGAAGTGCCGGCAAGAAATACGGCGAAACCGTAGAGGGCAGATGGCATATGACGCAGGAGCTTCCCGAAAAATACAAAGATATGGTCATTATGGACGCAGATAATGTTGAAGAAGTTGCGTCAAAGGTTGACTTTTGTTTTTGTGCCGTAAATATGAAAAAGGACGAGATTAAAGCTCTTGAGGAAAAGTACGCAAAGGCTGAATGTCCGATCGTTTCAAATAACTCTGCTCACCGTTTTACGGAAGATGTACCTATGGTAATTCCTGAGATTAATGCAGATCACATAAAAATTATCGAAGCTCAGAGAAAAAGACTCGGAACAAAAAGAGGTTTTGTTGCGGTTAAATCAAACTGCTCGTTACAGAGCTATGTGCCCGCAATTCACCCTTTAAAGGAACTTGGTGTTGACAAGGTTCTTGCTTGTACTTACCAGGCAATTTCCGGTGCGGGCAAAACATTTAAAACTTGGCCTGAAATGGTTGACAACCTCATTCCCTATATCGGAGGAGAGGAAGAAAAATCAGAAAAAGAGCCTCTCAAAATCTGGGGTCACATTGAGGGTGACAAGATTGCAAACACAGATGATATTTCAATTACTTCTCAGTGTCTTCGCGTTCCCGTTTCCGACGGACACACAGCAGCAGTGTTTATGTCGTTTAAAAACGGCGTAAAAAAGCCCTCTGTAGATGAGATTATTAAGGTTTGGGAAAATTACAAGGGCAGAGCTCAGGAACTTGAGCTTCCGAGTGCACCCAAGCAGTTTTTGCATTACTTTACAGAGCCCGACCGTCCGCAGATAAAGTCGGAGAGAAATCTTGAAAACGGAATGGCAATATCAGTCGGCAGACTCAGAGAAGATACTCAGTACGATTATAAATTTGTATGTATGTCACACAACACATTAAGAGGTGCAGCAGGCGGTGCGGTTTTACTCGCAGAGCTCTTGTGTGCTGAGGGATATATGGATTAATTACGGAGGTAAATTATGGCTAACCATATTTTCACAGGTTCAGGCGTTGCTATAATAACGCCCATGAAGTCGGACGGAAGTGTGAACTATGATGTTTTGGGACAGCTTCTTGAATTTCATGTTCAAAACGGAACAGACGCAATTATTGCTTGCGGTACAACAGGCGAAGCTGCTACACTTTCCGAAAAGGAACATTGCGAAGTTTTGTCTTTTGTAGCGGAAAAAATAAACGGAAGAATTCCTGTTATCGCAGGAACAGGCAGCAATGATACATCGACTGCAGTTATGCTCTCAAAGGCTGCTCAAAAAACAGGTGCGGACGCTCTTTTGTGCGTTACTCCTTACTACAACAAGACTTCTCAGGCAGGACTTGTAAAGCATTTTAATGTAATCGCAGACGCTGTTGATTTGCCTGTTATTGTTTATAATGTTCCGTCAAGAACGGGATGCAATATTCAGCCAAAGACTTATGTTGAGCTTTGTAAGCACGAAAATATCGTTGCTACCAAGGAGGCAAGCGGAAACATTTCGCAGGTTGCTCTCATTCGCTCGCTTTGCGGAGATAATCTTGATATTTACTCCGGCAACGACGACCAGACCGTGCCGTTTATGTCACTCGGTGCACTTGGCGTTATTTCCGTGTTTGCCAACATCTGTCCTGCCGAAATGCACAAGATTTGTCAGTTCTGTCTTGAAAACAACTTTGCAGAGGCACAAAAACTCAATTTCCATTATCTTGAGCTTATGAATATTTTGTTCAGCGATGTTAACCCGATTCCGATAAAAACGGCTATGAATCTTTACGGATATGAAGCAGGCGAATGCAGACTGCCTCTTGTTCCTATGAGTGTATCGGGTTATCATGATCTCAAGGACTGCCTTTCAAAGTACGATTTACTTGACAAGTATAATAAATAATCAGACAGCTTAAATACCGCACGCATTTGTGCGGTATTGCTTTACTTAAAGGGGAATTTTAAAATGGTTAATATAGGAATTGTCGGCTGCAACGGCAAAATGGGACATTTTGTGGCTGACGCAGTATTACAGAACAATCAAACTAATGTCCTTTTCGGAGTGGACGCTTTCGGAAACAGTGAATACTCATTTCCTGTTTACAAGTCTTTTGATGAGATCAGCGAAAAAGCTGATGTTTTAATAGATTTTTCCAATCCTGCTGTACTTGACGGTATGCTTGATTACGCTTTAAAATATTCAGTTCCGTGTGTAATCTGTACAACAGGATTTTCACCCGAGCAGGTTTATAAAATCAAGTCAGCTTCAGAAAAAATTGCAGTGTTTTATTCGGGCAATATGTCGCTCGGCATTAACTTAATTATTGAGCTTTCAAAAGAGGCGGCCAAGGTTCTCGGCGGCGGATTTGACATTGAGATTATTGAAAAGCACCACAATCTCAAGGTTGACGCACCGAGCGGAACGGCTCTCATGATTGCCGACGGAATTTCCGAGGTACTTGAGGAAGAACCGCAGTATGTTTACGACAGACATTCCTACAGAAAAAAGCGTTCAAATAATGAAATCGGTATCCACTCAGTTCGAGGAGGTACCATAGTGGGTGAGCATGAGGTTATATTTGCAGGCCACGACGAGGTGGTCACAATTTCGCATCAGGCTCAGTCAAAGGAAGTTTTTGCAGTAGGTTCGGTAAATGCAGCGGTATTTCTTGCAAAGCAAAACGCAGGTATGTACAATATGGGAAATCTGCTGAGTGACAAAATCGGTTAATTTTTCAGGATACGAAAATATTTTTCGTATCCTGTTTTCTTTTTGTGAATAATAAGTATTTTACATCAGATAAGTTGTGCCAATTTTCTTTTGTTTTCATAGTATATAATAAAAAAGCATATTATGTATGCTTGTAATAAGGTGAAAATAATGGAAAATAATTTAATATTGTTCAATTCAGTAACTATCGCAATGAGAGCAAGGGAAGTATTAAGAAAATACAATATATACAGTACAGTTGTAAGGACGCCGATCAGTCTGAATAAAAAATCATGCGGTTACAGCCTTTTGGTAAATCAAAATTACAAAAGAGCGTTAGAAGTGCTTTCGGGAAACGGTATTGCCTATACAGGAACGGCTGCCGCTGATGTAAAGTGATATATTTTGACAACGGTGCAACTACATTTCCAAAGCCCGTTTCGGTGTTAAACGCAGTAAACAGAGCTTTACGCCTGTACGGAGCAAATCCGGGCAGAGGCGGACATTCAATGTCGCTTAAAGCGTCTGAAATAATGTACGAATGCCGCAGCAATGCAGCGAAGCTGTTTGACGCACAGTCTCCCGATAAAATTATATTTACCTATAATTGTACCACAGCCTTAAATTATGTTATTAAGGGTGTTTTAACAAAAGGAGATCATGCCGTTATTTCATCGCTTGAGCATAATGCGGTTGTACGCCCTCTTGAAAAATTAAAGGAACAGGGAGTTGAATATTCGGTTGCGGATTATTCATATAACGATGATGAAACCATTGATAATTTCAGAAATGCAATAAGACCCAATACAAAACTTGTAATTTGCACCCATGCTTCCAATGTATTCGGTGTAAGACTACCTGTTGAAAGGATAGCCGCACTTTGTAAAATTCACGGAGTGCTTTTTTGCGTTGACGCCGCACAGTCGGCAGGCGTTGCGCCTGTGTCTTTAAAAGAAAGCGGTATTGACTTTTTATGTACGGCAGGACACAAGGGACTTTACGGCCCTATGGGTACGGGGATACTTGCAATAAACTCAGAATACTTGCCCGATGATATAATACAGGGAGGAACAGGCAGCTACTCGCTTGAGTTAAAGCAGCCTCAAATTTTGCCTGACAGATACGAAAGCGGAACGCCTAATCTTCCGGGAATCACAGGACTTAACGAAGGAATTAAATTCGTATTAAAAAGAACCGAAAGTGCTATAGAAAGACATGAAAATCAGCTTGCCGAGCACTTGTATAAAGGGCTTAGTAATACGCAGGGCGTAAAATTATATGTTGATATGAATAAACATTCAAAATGTTTGCCTGTAGTATCGTTTAATATAGAAAACCTTGACAGCGAAGAAACGGCACAAATTCTTGATAAGGAATTCAAAATTTCAGTAAGAGCCGGTTTGCATTGTGCACCTCTTGCTCATAGATTTTTCGGTACTGAGGAGCGAGGAACAGTTAGGGCAGTGCTGTCGGTTTTTTCCGATTATCGTCAGGTCAATTATTTTATCTCTTCTGTTAATAAAATTTGCAGATACAAAAGCACAAAAAAGGTTGCAATTAATATTTAATCTGTGTTAAAATATATCTGAAATATACGGAACCGGGCGTTTATCCTGCTTGCTTTAAAACGGCAAAACGCCTGGTTCGCGTTCACTTTTTGCGGGGAGGAAAATCAATGGGAATACTAAACGATATAATTTCCATAATAAAAACTATTCAGCTTCGTGATATTGTTGATATTTTAGCTATTGCCGTTTTGATTTTCGGACTCTTTAAATTAGTAAGAGAAACAAGAGCTGTTCAGCTTATAAAAGGCATTTTGTTTTTGTTGGTGGTGTATTTTATTGCTTCTCTTTTCGGTCTCGGAATGTTGTCATCGTTGCTTCAAATCTTCTTCGAGGCTTCCGTTATAATTATCGTTGTAATTTTTCAGCCGGAGCTTAGAAAAGCTTTGGAACAGATGGGAAGAAATAATACATATAAAAAATATATTAAGCTGTTTTCAAAACACAGAAAAAGTGACGAATGGATAAAAGCAGTTAAAAAGTCAATCGTTGATGCAGCAGATACATCTGTTTTGTTCTCCCGTTCAAAGACAGGTGCGTTGCTTGTGTTTGAGCGTGAAATAATGCTTTCGGATATCGCCGCTACGGGAACGGTAATAGACGCCGAAACTTCAGTCGCACTTTTCGGAAATATCTTTTTTAACAAAGCTCCGCTGCACGATGGTGCAAGCATTATTCGTGACGGCAAGCTTTATGCTGCAGGTTGTATTTTGCCGCTGACGGATAATAAAAATGTTGACATAAATCTCGGAACACGGCACAGAGCGGCTCTCGGCATCAGCGAGCAAAGCGACGCTGTTGTGCTTGTTGTGAGTGAGGAAACCGGTGTTATTTCTATTGCTGTAAACGGTATTCTTCTTCGTGATTTTACGAGAGATGCCCTTATAGACAAGCTTGAATCATTTTTGCTCAGCGATTATATTGATGATAATACCGACAAAAAAATAAAGAAAAAAGGGAGGAAAGAAGATTGAAAATAAAAAAATCTCCCAATATGCTGATGCAGAACAATAAATTTGTATTTGCACTTGCATTGCTTATTTCTTTATCTATCTGGCTTTACTCAAGTCTTGGCTCAAACAGTGATACAAATGTAACTATCAGCGATATACCTATTCAGATAGAGCTATCTGACGAAGCAAGAAACAGCGGTTTGCAGATTTTTTCAGGCAATGAACAAACCGCTTCAATTACTGTTACGGGAAGCAGATCTGTTTTAGGCTCAATTAATCAGTCTGATATAACTGTTACTGCGGCGGCAAACTCAATTAACTCTTCGGGAAGTTATGATTTGAATGTTTCCGCTTCAAAGACAAATCCAACCGCAAATTTTCAGATTACATCGGCAGTTGTTCCGTCACAAATTCGCGTTGTGGTAGATTATTTCAGGGAAAGCACATTTAAAATACTGGATAATCACATTGTATATAAGGTGGCTGACGGTTACTACGGTTTTACATCTCTTTCTTCCAAATCTGTAGTGATTTCAGGACCGCAGACAGAAATTTCAAAAATTGACAAGGTATATGCCGTGGCAGATATTAACGGCACGCTTAAAGATTCATATGAAACCGAAGCAAAAATTGTTTTGTATGATAAAAACAACAATCAGCTGTCTACAGAGCTTTTAACGATGGATATTGATACGGTAAAGGCAACCGTGACAGTTATGCCCGAAAAAACAGTCAGTGTTAATCCTACCTATGAAAATAAACCGTCGGGACTGAAGATTACCGATGATATGATTTCTATTGAACCATCGTCAATTCTTCTTGCAGGACCTTCGGATATACTTGACAAGACAGATTCTGTTAGTCTTGAGAGCATTGATTTCTCAACGCTTAAAGCTGAGAAAAAGACATTTGATTCTCTCGGAATAGATATTCCTACAGATTGCAAAAACCTGAGCAATTCAACCTCGGCAAAGGTTGTGATTGATCTGAGCTCAATGTCAAGTAAAACATTCAAGGTTGATAAATTTACAGTCAGCGGCTTGGATTCCGGCTATAAAGCAGAGGTTACGCAAAACAGCATTACCGTTACGGTTATAGGTCCGAAATCCCAGCTTGATGAACTTACGGCTTCTGATATAACTGCCGTGATAGATACATCAAATTCTAAAGGTACAACAGGTTCTGTTCAGATGGCTGTCGATTTTAAGCTCGGCAATGCTGACAGCTGCTGGGTTTACGGTAATTACAAGGCTAATCTTACAATTTCAGAAAAATAAAGTATTAAAAGCAGACTTTTATGTCTGCTTTTTTACTTTATAGGAAACTGCTCGAAAACGGTCGGGCAGAGAAGGTTTGATAATATCAACCTGTCTGCTCGAATTGCGTGTAGAGGAACTCAACTTTTTTACTAAAAAAATAAACATATTTTATTTATAATTACTTTTCATTTGTTAATCTTACCAAAAACGAAATTAACACACTGTACAAATTAACAAATATATTTAACTGTATTGTTAAAATAAGTCAATTATGCTATAATCAAACTGATGTAATTTGATGACAAAGGAGGCATGATAAAAAGTAAGTGGTAAATCAATCCGAGAACTCTGAAATT
>DXYF01000040.1 GCA_019415945.1 Clostridiales bacterium | reverse complement strand
CTTCCCCCGGTTGAACCGGGGGTTTATTTCCACGCCCTAAAGGACACCAAAAAAAGCTTGATATCTGCACAAAACAGATATCAAGCCTTAATTTTTGATATTTTTTGATACTACAAATCAGTAATTACTTATTGAAGATTGACATAATATCGTAGAAAGTGTCATCTTCATCATCAGTCTTATCCTTAGTGGCAGCGGACGAAGCCTCTTCCTTCTTGTCAACTATAACCGACTCGCTCTGAAGCTTTTTCTTTGCAACCTGTCCGTCGGCGTTAAAACCTGTAGCTATAACCGTTACGCTCATTTCATCCTGCATCTTATCGTCAATAACAGCACCCCAGATGATATTTGCATCTTCCGAAACCTTGTCTTTAATCATTGTTGAAGCGGTGTCGATATCATCAAGACTTACATCGGCAGAGGCTGTAATGTTAATAATAACACCCTTTGCACCGTCTATAGATGTTTCAAGCAACGGACTTGAAACAGCCTTATCAGCAGCTACTGTTGCCTTGTCCTTACCTGATGCACTTCCCATACCCATATGTGCATATCCTGCGTCTTTCATTACAGAAGTAACATCTGCAAAGTCAAGGTTTACAAGACCCGGAAGAAGAATCAAGTCAGAAATACTTTGAACACCCTGTCTTAACACATCGTCAGCAATTTCAAACGCATTCTGGAGTGTAATGCTCGTATCGGAAACATATTTAAGTCTTTCGTTAGGAACGATAATAAGTGAATCTACGCAGGCAGAAAGTTCGGCAATACCCTGCTCAGCCTGTGTCATTCTTCTTTTGCCCTCAAATGCAAACGGCTTTGTAACAACACCAACAGTTAAAATACCCATATCCTTAGCAATTTTAGCTACTACGGGGGCAGCACCTGTACCTGTTCCGCCGCCCATACCTGCTGTAACAAAAACCATATCTGTATCTTTAAGAAGAGCCGCTATTTCATCCTTGCTCTCTTCAGCGGCACTCTGTCCGATTGCCGGCATAGAACCTGCACCCTTACCCTTAGTGAGTTTTTCGCCGATTTGAACCTTTTGTGAAGCCTTTGACAGTCTTAATACATGCTCATCAGTGTTGACAGCAATAAACTCAACATTCTTAACCTCCATTGCTACCATGCGATTAACGGCATTTCCACCGCCGCCGCCTACACCTATAACCTTAATTTTAGGCATATACTCATTTTCCAATTCCAGTTCAAAAGCCATTTTTTCGTCCTCCTTAAAATCTTTTAAGCACTATATAGCAACAAAACTCCATACTAATAGATTATATAATTTATTTTATATATTATCATACTTTTTTAAAAATATCAATGCTTTTAAATGCTTTTTATCCTTTTTTATTGCAAATAAATTGAAAAAATACACAATATATTTTATTGCAAATAATATCCGTCATTGGCATTTTCTGCTGAGCCGTATTCGGTGCTTACACCATTATTATAGCCGTCTGCATCATAATAATTGCCGTTATCAGAATCATCTGTGTTTTCGGTACTTTCTGTACTTTCGTTCCACACATAGCTGTCAGAGTAATCCTGATAATTTCCGCTCTCGGGTACGGGAACGGTTGTTTCGGTCTGTGACTGAGCCTGTGCAGAAGGATGTGTGGACGATGTGGACGGTTCTGTAGTTTCAGCAGGCTTAAATCTCGAAATCTTGTTTGAATTGCAGGATGAAACATCAAGCACGCCCTCAACGGTTCCGGTGTTATTGGGATCAAGATTATCGTTTATAATAGTTATTGCTGTTCTGATTTTATAATCAATATCCTCGGGAAGTCCCAAATTAATTGTAATTCTGTTATCGTACACCAGCATAATATTTGCAGTATCAGTAACATCAAACGCAGTAATGTTTTTTACATCGTTAGCTTTTAAGCTTTCTGTAACTGTTTCAAGAATTTCGGGTATGTTATCGTCACTGAAAGATACATAATCTCCCGGCTTTACGCTGTCAAGCTCTTCACATTTGAGCAAAGGAAGGTTGTCCGCATTATTTGCTGCACTGTCAAGGATACGGCCGTTTGAGCTTATTATCAAATACTCATTACCGTTTTCTACAACATAGGACGGAACAGCGTTTGTTATTTTTATTATTACAGTATCGGGAATCGAAAATGTAACCTCTGCTTTTTCAACATAAGGAAGATTTTTTGAAATATTTTCTGCGTCGGCACTCATCGCCTCAACAAAAATATTTTGTTGATATTCCACTCCGCTGAATGCTATTATCTGATCTTCATAATAATACTTGTCGCCCTCAACCTCGATTTTTTCCGTTTTAAACAGAACGGTTAAACTCAAGACAGCACCTATAATTAACACAACGGCAAAAATCGCACTGTAAATTACAGCCCGTCTTAATCTAATCTGTTTTTGCGTCAGAGGTTTTTTTAGTCTGCGTACAACTTCGGCTTCCTGTTCATGAATCTCTTTCGCACGGCGTTGCTGCTTTTGCCTTGCACCGTACTCATCTATATAATAGCCGTCTTTAAAATCATGAGGTCTGAGATTGCGTATTTTTTTCTCGCTTTCACGCATATACCTTTCTTCACGGCTGATATTTTCAAAGTTTGTTATTCGCCTTGAATTAACCGCCTCCTCTATTTTGCTTGAGGATGGCTTTTTTGACTTTGCAGAGGATGTTTTTGCCTTTTTCTCTTGCTCTTTGTGGTACTTCTGAGCTTGCTTTGCAGCATTTTTTCTTTGTTTTGCAAGCTGTTTTTTCTCTTTTTGCGTAAGCTCTCTGTTTTCGCTCATAGACAATTATCCTCCTTCCTTTATTTTATATTGCTTCACTTTTAAATCCACTCGTTATGTATTTTGCAGGAGCATTTCTGCGGCAAATGCAACAACTGTATATGCACAGCAAATGCCCCGCACATATGTTAAATCTTTTTTATATCTGCTCCAAGTGCAGACAGCGTAAGCTCAAAGCTCTCATATCCCCGTTCAAGATACTTCACTCCGCCGATTTCGGTTTGTCGGTCGGCACACAATCCTGCAACAACCAATGCCGCGGCTCCACGCAAATCTGTAGCTTCTACATACGTGCCGTACAGTGAGCTTACCCCCTCAACTACGGCAACCTTACCTACCGTCTTGATGTTTGCACCCATCCGCATAAGTTCACCCGTGTGCCTGTAACGGTTTTCAAATATATTCTCAACAAAAACTGTTGTACCGTCTGCCACACAAGCCGCCGCAAGCAAGGGGGCCTGAGCATCTGTAGGAAAACCGGGATACGGCATTGTACGAATGGTTTTCATTGATTTGAGCTTTTCGGGAGCAACAAATTCAAGCTTTCCGTTTCTGCATTTAACCTTGCAGCCTGCCTCCTCAAAAACAGGGATAACAGAAGCAAGATGACTGCAAATAACGCCGTCAAGCGTAATTTCAGAACCGGTAACGGCAGCACATGACATTAAAGTTGCAGCCACAATTCTGTCAGGAATTATGGAGTGATTGGCTGCGTTGAGAGATGACACGCCCTCAATTACAATTACTCCCTCGCCTGCTCCGTATATTTTTGCACCGCATTTATTGAGGTAGTCTGCAAGGTCGCATATCTCAGGCTCTCTTGCAGCATTTGTAATAATGGTTGTTCCCTCGGCAAGACACGCCGCTATCATGATCTCTTCGGTAGTACCGACACTGGGAAACGACAGGGTAATTTTTGCCCCTTTCAAACCTTTCGGAGCCGTACAGTCAAGATAACCGTGCCGTTCGCATATAACGGCACCCATTTCACGCAATGCCTTGAGGTGCATATCAATAGGTCTTAATCCGATTTCACAACCCCCGGGGAAGCTCATTTTTGCACACCCGGTTCGTGCAAGCACCGCACCCAAAAACACTATAGAGCTTCTCGTTTTTCGCATGAGCTCATCGGGTATATCGCATCTGTCTACAGAATCGGAATTTACAAGCACCGCTCCCGAACTTCGGCTGACCTTACAACCCAAATAACGCAAAATTCTTGCAGAGGCGTCAACATCGGAAAGCCTCGGACAATTATAAATCACATTTTCGCCTTTTGTAAGTATTGTTGCGGCAAGCACAGGCAACGCACTGTTTTTAGCTCCTTGAACATATGTCTCTCCGCTTAGCTTTTTCCGTCCTGTTACAAGCAGTTTTGACACAGTAACACCCTCTCAAAAAGAATACCCTTATATTCTATGAGAGAACAATCTTAATGTTACTTTACGGTTAAATCATCAAAAGCGTTTTTTTAATGACGGAATAAATTCTTTCGTTTGCATCCGTAATTGCCATTTTTTGAGAATTTTCACTTATTTCTTTCATTTTTTGCGGAGACAAAAGCATTTTGTCCACCGTTTTGATTAACATCTCACCGTCAAGCTGTGACTCCTCAATTATTTCTGCCGCTCCTGCGTTTACAAGAGCCATTGCATTGTGATACTGATGATTTTCCGCAACATTGGGCGATGGAATGAGAATTGCAGGCTTGCCCATTGCCTGAATTTCACTGAGTGTAATAGCACCCGCACGGCAAATAACCAGATCTGCCGCAGCCATGCAGGTGGGCATATTATCAATGTACGCTCTTATATCAAGATTGCTGCATTTTGCAATATCAACGCCCTTTTCTTTTACAAGATCGGGAAACCAATCTCCGTATTTTCCATAGGCGTGGATGTGCTGATATCTTCCGTCCTTGCCGCTTCGTGCCACAAGGTCAGCCAAAGCCTCGTTGATTCTTCTTGCACCGAGGCTGCCGCCGAATGAAAGTATGAGCGGACGCTCATCGACATTCAGCTCTTTTCTTGACTGAGTTTTATCAGCCGTTAAAATATCGCCCCTTACAGGATTTCCCGTAACGACAAAATCTGATTTTTCAAAATATTTTTTCGCTTCAGGAACGGCGAGCATTACCTTTTTTACACTTTTGGCAAGCATTTTATTTGTTACACCCGGATATGCGTTTTGCTCATGAATCAAACAGGGAATACCCATTTTTGCCGCTGTTCTGACAACCGGTCCGGATACATATCCTCCGGTTCCGATACATATATCAGGCTTAAATTCGGAAATTATCTTTTTTGCTTCATGTGAAGATGTAAATGTTCTTGCTACGGTTTTTGCGTTTTCTATCATGTTTTTCGGTGAAAAGCTTCTTTTAAATCCGCTTATTGTAATAGACCTTATATCAAAACCCGCCTGTGTAACAAGCCTTTGCTCCATACCGCCGCGATTACCTATAAAAAGAATTTCTGCGTCGGGACGCTTTTTTTTGATGTAGCCGGCGATTGCGAGAGCTGGATTTATATGTCCTGCCGTGCCTCCGCCCGCAAGCAATACCTTCATATATTTTCCTCCAAACAATTACTGTCTTTCGATATTTGCAGTTCTCGAAATTGAAAGTACTATTCCCATTTGTGCAAGCAGCATTATAAGCGAGCTTCCGCCGTAACTGAAAAACGGGAGGCTGATACCTGTATTGGGAAGCCAGTCTGTGATTACAAGGATATTTAGCACTACCTGAATACCAATCTGTGAGGTAAGTCCGATTCCGAGAAGCTTTCCGAATTTATCTTTTGCACGCAGTGAAAGCGTAATACCACGCCAAACAAGCAATGCAAAAATAAGCAAAATAATCGTCGCACCGATAAAGCCCAGCTCTTCTACAACAATGGCAAAAATAAAATCGTTTTGCGGTTCAGGGAGGTAAAGATACTTTTGGCGTGACTGTCCGAGTCCGAGCCCCCACAATCCGCCAGAACCTATTGCGTACAGTGAGTTTCGTGTCTGCCAAGTAGTCTGCCACATTTTCTCGTCTGTATAAACGAGTGCCTGCCCCCAGCCGTCCATTCGGCTCATAGCATACGATAATCCGCCCGTCATCGCAAGAATCAAAACCAATCCTACCATAATAAAAAAGCCTATAAATAAATACTTGGTTTTCATACCGCCTATATAAAGCATGAGCACGGTAAGAATTGCGATGATTACTATACCCGAATAGTGCGGTTCAAGAAACAAAAGCAATGCGGTAGTACCGAAAACTATAACTCCCGGAAGAACGCTGTAACGGGCAATCTGCATTTTGTTATAATACTTGCTTGCCCAGTGTGCAAAAAATAAAATCAATGCAAATTTTGCAACCTCTGACGGCTGAATATTGAACATTCCGAGCGGAATCCAGCGTTTTACTCCGCTGTCGCTCGGTAGTACAAGCACCACTAAAAGTGCAATATACGAAATTGCAAGAACTATGGGTGCAATTCGGTGAAGTTTATTGTAGTTGAAGAAAGACATCAAACACATTGCACCCAGACCGATTACTATAAATATAAGCTGTCTTGTCAGAAAGTAGTAGCTGTCTCCCTGGGTATAATAGGAAAAAGCATAGCTTGCAGAGAACATCATAATTGTTCCTATGGTAAGCAAAATAAGAATAATTATGCAAAAAGGCAAATCAATTCCCATACCGATTGAGAAAATTTTTGTCGTTTTCATTTTACGCTGACGGGAGGGACGAACAAAAAACTTTTCCTGCTTTATTTTTTGTTCCGAATAATATTCGTCATCGTAAATTCTGTTCATGTCTGCTTTAAGCATCATTCTTTTGTTTGGAGCCATACTACTATCCCCTCCTTTTAAAATATTTATAAATCTTTGCAGCTGTAATCTTTATATATTAATATATGAATTTATTTAACGCCGAAATACACAAGAGCAAAGGCGATTGCACCAAACACGGCAGTTACAGCACTGAAAACTGCAACAATTTTCACTTCGCTCCAACCGCACATCTCAAAATGGTGGTGTATGGGGCTCATCTTAAAAAGTCTTTTTCCATGGGTGAGTTTAAAATAGCTCACCTGAAGCACCACCGACAACTCCTCGGCAATATATACGATTCCGATTGGGAGAAGGAGTATCGGCATATTAATTGCAAAAGCGAGTGCACACACAAGTCCGCCGAGAAACAGCGAACCCGTATCGCCCATAAACACCTTTGCCGGATGAAAATTCCAAACGAGGAAGCCGAGGCAGGCACCCGCACTTGCAGCACCCATGGCTGTAATCCCAAGACAGTCCAGCATACTTGATATAAGCATAAACGCAACGCAGACAAAGAATGTTATCGAACCGTCAAGTCCGTCTACACCGTCCGTGAGGTTGACAGCATTCACCATGCCCACTATAACAACAGCAGCAATAATATAGTAGAAGAAACCAAGGTCAACTTCCCCTACAAACGGAATAACTGTCGATGTTGAGCATCCCGAAAATGCAAGCACTGCGATATAAATTCCGGCTACAACAAACTGCAAAATGAGCTTTTGGGTTGCTGTAAGTCCCAAATTTTGCTTTTTAACAACCTTTGTAAAGTCGTCAATAAATCCGATAAGTCCGTTTGCAAGTGCAAGACCGAGTCCCGCAAAAATCATGAGGGCTTCTTTCGGAATATCGGCAAAATATGTGTTGATATAGGTGTCGCCTGTAAAAATATAGATAACCGTACTTACTACCGTAACAAGTGTAATTGCGGTAATGAACATCAAGCCGCCCATAATCGGAGTACCTTGCTTATTTTTGTGCCAGCTCGGTCCGATATCAAGAATTGTCTGACCGAAATGGAGCTTGTGAAGATATGGTATTAAAAATCTTCCAAGCACCGCAGAAATCACAAACGCTGCAATAGCCGCACAAAAGGTCCATATTCCGTATATCATCATAATTATCTATCCTTTCAGACATTTTACTATATCTTTATTAATCACATTACAGCATTTAATCAACAACAAAGAAATTTTAATCATCAGTCATTGAATGTTGCAGAAGAAGAGAACGAAACGGTAATTACCGTACCGGGACTTACTGTTGTTCCCGATGATATATCCTGCGAGGTGCTGACTACACCTGTATCCGACGCTCCAGAGAAGCTGACATTCAAACCGTATGTACTTGCTATACTGTTGACCTCTGACGGAGAATAACCTACAAGATTCGGAACCATAACCGTTTCATCCCTGCTGGTATCGTCAGTATACAAAACAATATTACCGCCTGTGGGGACTTTTGCAGACACAGCAGGTATCTGAGAAATAACCTTGTCGCCGCTTCCCTTTACGGTTGTTGTAAATCCGTCAGCCTTTGCAGCTTCCTCAGCCTCACTTACGGAAATACCTGTATAATCGCCTGCCGAAACATCAACATACTCAAGTTCACTTTCTGTATATTCCGTCTTTATTTCAAGATACGGCAGAACCTCAGACATTATGTTTATAAACACAGGAGATGCGACCTGAGAGCCGTAGTAAGCATCTCCCGACGGTGTATCAAAGAAAACAAGCATCGCAATCTGGGGATCATCAGCGGGTGCGTAGCCGCAGAATGAAGCTATGTAATCCTCGCTGAAGTGGCTTATTGTTTCAGAACCTATTTTTTCGGATGTACCTGTTTTTCCGGCTATTTTATATCCTGCAACATAACCTGCCGTCGCACCTGCCGTTGCAGTATTGTAACCGAGTATCTCATTCATTTTGTCCGAAGTAGCTTCCGATATAGCCTGTCGCTTAACCGTCTTTTCAACATTCTTGATTACATTTCCCTGTGAATCGGTAATCTTTGAAACAACATACGGTTCAAGCACATATCCTCCGTTTGCTACCGCAGAAACAGCTGTAATCATCTGAATCGGAGTAATTGAAAAGTTCTGACCGAACGATGCAACCGCAAGGTCAACATCGGTCATTGTACCCTCAGCCCAGAAAGTATCTTCAGCTTCGCCGGGAAGGTCGATTCCTGTTTTTTGAGAAAACCCAAAGCCCTGATAATACTGATTAAACTTGTTCATTCCGACAAGCTGACCTATCTGGATAAAAGCAGGGTTACAGGAATTGCAAATGGCCTGAACAAAGTTTTGCGAACCGTGTCCGCCAAGCTCATGACAGTGAATGGTCTTATCGCTGACAGTCATTGAACCTGTGCAGTTAAACGAAGTGTTGTCAGTTACTTTGCCTTCTTCAAGTGCCATGGACGCAGTACATATTTTAAAAACAGAACCGGGCATATAGGTATCTGTTATCGCCTTGTTACGCCACATAGCCGCAAGTGCCTCGTTTTTTGCTTCCAACCGTTCATCCTCGGGAAGCTTATCAATTTCCTTTTGTGTTTCTTCCGGCAATGTAAACGGGTCGTTTAAATCATATCCGTCGGCAGTAACCATGGCGATAATTGCACCCGTATTTACATCCATAGCTATACAAACACCTCTGTTGAGAACATTATTGTCAGCTATTCCCTGTTTCATATACTTTTCGCATATTGACTGTACGGTTTCGTCAATAGTCAGATAAATATTATTGCCGTCCTCTGCCTCAACGCTCTGTTCATACTGAAACGGCATATCGGTTCCTCTTGCGTTTTTTGCAGTAATTATTCTTCCGGGTGTGCCTGACAAGTACTCATCATATTGAAATTCCACACCCTCAAGACCCTGCTCATCACTTCCTGTAAAACCGATTACGCAAGACGCAAGGTCATTTTGCGGATAATAACGCTTATAGTCATCAAGCAGCTGCACTACACTTCCGCAGTCATACTCAGTTGAAAGCTTATCAATAAGTTCTAACACCTTATCTCTTGCTTCAACCTCTATCTTTCTCTTTACAACAACATAATAGCTTTCCTGAGTTGTTTTTTCGTAAACATTATCATAGTCAAGCTCAAGAATTTCGGAAAGACCCTCGGCAGCCGCCCGTCTTTGTTCGTCGTTTTCAAAATAAATCGGGGACATCACAACCTGCCACACAGAAGCACTCTCGGCAAGCACCTTGCCGTTTGCATCATAAATCGTGCCGCGTTTTGCGGGAATGGTTGTGTCCTTTAGCTGCTGCCCTACGGCAGCCTCCTGAAGCGAGCTGCCTTGTACTATGGTTAAAAAGCCGAGTCTTGCTATAGCTGCACCGAAACCTATTATCAGTATCATTATAATCAAAATAGCAGTACGCTGTCTTAAGCGTTGATTGGGACCTTTTGCGGCTTTTTTATTATTGCGTATATTACTGTTATTTTCCAAGATGATGCTCCTTCCACCGCAACTTAACCGAATTTTTTGCTACCCTAAATACTCATCACAGGCAGAACACACCGCCGTATATACCGAAAAAAGAGTCAAGACGCAGTCTTAACTCTCATTCTTTCATAATATATGTATTAACTTTAAATGAATGTTATGACCAAAGATTTTTTATGGAATCAATAAAGCGAACAAAGATATTATCACTTTGTTCGGCAGATACCTCTGCCTTATCGCCGCCTGAAAGAGTAACAAACTCCTTCTGAGCGTTTGATGCCTTGGTCATACCAAGCACATTTTCAGCATACTCTTCAATTTCCGAATTTGAAAGAGTTGCTTCGACCTTCATCTGATTTTGCGTGTAAATACTCTGCGTATCAGAAAGCAAGGATTTTGCCGATATAATTTCCTGATTAAGCTCAGTCAGCTGAACCTGCCCCACAATTATAAGACCGATTACAAAAGCAACTGCCGCACCGCTTAAGCCGCCCAAAATGAGTTTGAGAGGATTATGTCTGCGGCGGCGGATTCTGTTAATCTCGTCCTCCGGCAAGGTAACAACCTTGCTTGCAGCTTTTGACCTTTTGACTTTCTGTTTTTTATGTAACTCGTCATCCTTGCGTTTAGGCACGGCTGAGCCGTTTACATAATTTGCATCCTCATCAAAAAGGCTTAAATCATAGGCCGCATTAATGTTTTCATATGCCATTATTCCTGCACCTTATACTTTCTTTATTAAAAATTTTCATAAAACACACTGCTTTTGAGCTTATATTTCTATAAAACAAAAAAGTTTCAATTTTTTAACAATTACTCCTAATTGTCTTTCACACAATCTGTTCTTTTTGAAGAACAAACTCAAAGCAATCCATATATGTAGTAATTACAAACACATCAAGCACTATTGCTTGTATTTGTAATATTCTTTACAACTTTGTTATATTTTACTACAAATAAGTTACTTTGTCTATAGCTGAGAGAAAAATAATTTATATTTTTTCGCATATTCTCAACTTTGCACTTCTGGCTCTCGGGTTTGAGCTTATTTCTGTTTCATTTGCACAAATAGGCTTTTTATTAATAAGCTTCGCCTTTGGAGTATTGCCGCAAACGCAAATAGGAAAATCCTTAGGGCAGGTACAACCCTGACACCATGAAGCCATTTTCTGCTTGACGATTCTGTCCTCAAGCGAATGAAAGGTGATTACGGCAAGCCGACCTCCCTTTCCGAGCATCTCAAACGCCCCGTCAAGCCCCCTTTCAAGTGCTCCCAGCTCATCGTTAATGGCTATGCGAAGTGCCTGAAAGGTTTTTCGTGCGGGATGACCGTCACGCCTGACTTTTTGAGGAACATTATTTTTGATGATTTGGGCAAGTTCAAGCGTTGTGCTTATCTCACCGTTTTGTCTTGACGACACTATACCGCTCGCAATAGATGACGCATATTTTTCTTCGCCGTAGCTCGAAATTATACGCCGAAGCTCCTCGAACGGAAGAGTATTAACCAAATCCTTGGCCGATGTTCCGCTCTGGCTCATACGCATATCCAGCGGTGCGTCCTCGTGGAACGAAAAACCTCTTTCAGGGGTGTCAAGCTGATGAGAAGAAACGCCTATATCAAGCAAAACGCCGTCAAGTCTGCCTACGCCTCGCTGCTGCAAAAGCTCCTTTATATCAGCATAATTACCCTTGATTATTATCGAGTTTTCGTTATTCTTAAATTTTTGGGTAAGAACAGTTATTGCGTCGGGGTCACGGTCGATTGAAATAAGCTTACCTGTCGTAAGTCTCTTTAAAATCTCCCCGCTATGACCTCCGCCTCCTGCCGTACCGTCAACATAGATACCGTTTTCCTTTATATCAAGGCCCTCGACAGACTCGTTAAGGAGTACGGAAATATGCGAAAATTCCATAGCTTCCTCCTTAAAGTCTTAACATTGACAACGCTTCTGCCACAGTATCCTTTTGCGAAGCCATAAATTCATCAAATTTACTGTTGCTCCATATTTCGATTCTGTTGTTCATACCGATTACTAACGCTTCGCTTTCGATACCTGCAAACCCCCTGAGATTTTGGGGGATAATAACCCTTCCCTGGGCATTAGGAGTTACCTCCACGGCAGTTGCACTGAATGTATATTGAAGTGCCATTGCCTTGTCGGCAGGAAGCTGTAAAATCTTAGCACAAATAGAATCGAACTGTTCGGCTGACATTGCCTGAATACAACAATTACCGAAACCTCTCGCAAGATAAAAGGTGCTGCCAAGCTCTTCACGGAATTTTGCGGGCAAAACAATGCGACCCTTTGCATCTATGGAATGATTTGACATTCCGGAAAACATTTTGCCCACCTCCGTAAAAATCACTTTAAAATATCTTAAAAAACGATAATTCCGGTCACTGAATGACACAATATGTCACCGTTTGATATAATTATACTCTATAGTAATTGAAAAATCAAGTAAAAGTTACGATTATCTCCAAATAATTTACAAATAATTTTGATTTTATTAAAGATTGAAATTTTTTTAATCAAAAATCCGATTATTATTCTAATTTGAAATAAAAAAACCGAAAACACTGAAAAAATAAGTGTTTTCGGTTTAAATATATTACTGTTAATTTTTAAAAAGTTACAAAACAAGTTAAGTTATTACAAACAAATGTTTGTTTGTTACATTTGTTTTCAAACAACTCTTACAGAATTACTTTTTCTCGGTCAAAAGCTTGTTAAGCTCCTCCATAAATGTATTAATATCCTTAAACTGACGGTAAACGGAAGCGAACCGAACATAGGAAACTTCGTCAACATTCTTTAGCTGATCCATCGCAAGCTCTCCTATTTGCAATGTGGTAACCTCTCTGTCAAGTGTGCTCTGAAGCTTTGCCTCTATTGTGTCAACCATTTCCTCAATCTGTTCAATAGAAACAGGGCGTTTTTCACAGGCTCGCAAAATACCTGCCGTAAGCTTATTGCGGTCAAAAACTTCTCTTGACTTATCACGCTTAACTACAATCAGCGGAACCGTTTCAATGACCTCGTGAGTTGTAAAACGCTTACCGCAGTCAAGACACTCTCTTCTTCTGCGGATTCTTTCTCCGTCATCGGCAGAGCGTGAATCTATTACCTTGCTTTCCTCATAACCGCAATACGGACATCTCATACACAGCACCTCGATAATTATTCTCTAATGCAATTATAACACAGATTGATTAAAATTCAAGTAAAGAATTATTTACAAATCAGTTACACTTTTTCACCGTCTGTATTGCCAAACGGTGTTTAAAATCAGAAATTACGGTAACGCTTAACCTGCCTTTTGTCTTTACTGCGTTTCTTGCTGATTTTTGAAGAAATAAAAGAACACAGCAAAATTATTATGATAATTCCGATAATTACAAGAAACCAATACGACTTAAAAATGGTTCCGATTACTCTGAAAACAAAGAGTATTCCGCTCATTTCTATATTTTCGTCGGGAACAAGATTTACCTTTGTAATCTCCTGCTTTTCCCCGTCGCTGTTTTTGTAGTAAATTGTTGCTGTACCGACAACCGTTTTAGTATCAACTGGAGCGTCAATACTTTCGGGAACATCTGTTTCTATTACTATCTGGTCATCCTCTAAATCCTTAGGTACAATAGCACTGAAATCCTTTTCGGGAACAAGCAAAACTGAATCTCTGCCCCACGCAAGCTCAATCTTCTGTTCACAAATCGGAGTTGACGAAGTTGCTACCGTTTCAAATTCAAGCTGAGTTAGTGCCCAGCGAAACAAATTTGCGGCGTCCGTCATTGTTCCGTATTCCTCGCTTACACCCTCTTTGTATGGAGCATGAAGCAAAACTGCCATATAGGAATATCCGTCTGCCGTTGCCGTCGTAACAAGGCATCTTCCTGCCTGGTCGGTTGTTCCTGTTTTTATGCCTTTTGCATACATATAGTAGTATTCGGGATAGTTTGGATTTATAAGATAGTTTGTAGTGACAAGCGGATAATCATCACCCTCACAGTAATACGAAGTAGTATTTGTAATTTCCGAAAATCTCGGCAAAGTAAGTGCATAAGATGTAATCTTATAAAGATCGCGTGCTGTAGTGTAGTGATTTTCATCATGAAGTCCTTCCGGATTTTCAAAATGTGTATTTTCACATCCGAGCTCTTCTGCCTTTTTATTCATCATATCGACAAACGCATCAATATCACCGTCGCCGACATAATCTGCAAGCACTACCGACGCATCATTACCCGACGGCACCATCATACTGTAAAGCAAATCAATTACGCTCATCGTTTCTCCGATGTGCTGTTCGAGGTTGGCAAGTGAGCTTCCCGTACCCTCAAGCCTTTTGAGCACCGATTCCTTTATAGGAACGCGGGTATTGTCGAGATCATCAATACTTTCCACGACGATTATGTATGTCATAATTTTAGTTGTCGAAGCGGGGTAGCGTTTTTCATCAGCGTTCTTCTCAAAAACCGTCTGACCGGAATCCATATTTACAAGAAGAATTGAATCCGACTCGGTTTTTACATCATTCGGATAGGATATAGCCCCGACCGTAAAAAATGATGAACAAAACATTACAATTAATATTAAAAGCAATGAAATTATCTTTATCGACTTAATTTTCATCAGTAGGTATTCTCCCCTTATCTGTTAATTCAAGTTATTTTGTCCGCCTCGTTCAAAGAGCCTTTCAATCTCTGCTCTAAGCAAACGAAGCTCATCGCATCTGATATCCTTGTATACAAAAATTATATAATCTGCTATTTTTTGAGAAAGTTCAAGACTTTTGGTATCGGCAAAGTCAGCTATCGACATCTGCGGAAGTCCATGCTGTCTTTCGCCGAAAAAGTCACCCGGACCTCTCATTTTTAAATCCTCGTCGGCAATCACAAAACCGTCGTTTGTTTTGCACAGAGTTTCGAGCCGAGCCAAAGTCGAGGGATTTTTGCTGTCGCTGACAAGCACGCAGTAAGATTGAAATTCCCCTCTGCCTACTCTTCCCCTCAGCTGATGAAGCTGAGAAAGACCGAACCGTTCTGCGTTTTCAATTACCATAACAGAGCTGTTAGGCACATCGACTCCAACCTCAATAACGGTAGTTGCAACGAGAAGTGAGTATTCACCCGAGGCAAATTTTTCCATTACCTCGTCTTTTTCGTTTGACTTCATCTTGCCGTGCACAATCCCTACGGGAATATCTGAAAATTCCCGCAGCATAAGCTCTGCCGCATATTCCTCTGCAGACGCAATGTTTTCAAGCTCACCCTCCTCTACAAGAGGACAAACTATATACGCCTGTCTGCCTGAATTTATCTCACTTTTTATAAAGTCATAAATCCGTTTTCGGTGAATTGAATTCATCAGCACGGTTTTTACGGGCTTTCTCGACGGCGGCAGCTCGTCAATCACTGAAATATCGAGATCACCGAATATTATAAGTCCCAGCGTTCTCGGTATGGGGGTTGCACTCATTACGAGAAGATGCGGATTTTCGCCCTTACAAAGCAGTTTTGCACGCTGTGCGACGCCAAAGCGGTGCTGCTCGTCGGTTACCGCAAGACCGAGATTTTTAAACTCGGTTTTATCCGTAATCAAAGCGTGCGTGCCGATTACAAGGTCAATTTTCCCTTCTGACAATTCCTGTCTTACACGCTTTTTCTCGGATTCCTTTAACGAACCCGTAAGCAGTGCCACATTAATATCTGTATTTTCAAGCAATTTTTTAAATGTTTGAAAATGCTGATTTGCCAAAATTTCCGTGGGAGCCATAAAAGCCGCCTGAAATCCGTTTTTTACAACCGTGTAGCAAACAGAAGCTGCAACCGCGGTTTTTCCCGAACCGACATCGCCCTGAACTAATCTGTTCATAGAGGTCGATTTTGTTGTAAGATCGTTTACGCAGTCGCCTATCGCTCTTTTTTGTGCGTTTGTCATTGTAAAAGGCAGCAACGCTTCAAATTCCTTTGAAAAGCTCTTTTTAATTTTTACGCCGCTTTGTGTTCTGCTCAGCTCACGCAAATTTCTCATACCGAGATTAAGCACGACAAGTTCTTCGGCAACAAGTCGTTTGCGGGCTTTCTCAAGACTCTCTTTATTTTTCGGAAAATGTATATCGTTTAACGCCTGTCTTAAACCGCACAAATCAAATATATTTCTTACCTGTTCCGGCAACGGGTCGTTTATTGTCTTAGGAAGCAGAGAAAGAGCCTGTTTCACCGCATTCGATATTGTCCTGCTGACAAGACCTGCCGTCTGACGATAAATCGGGTGTATTTTTACTCCGTCGCTCACGGGAGAAAAAGTTGGTGAAATCATCTGTGCACCGTAGGCACTGCTTGTAACTCTGCCGTAGAAATAGTATTCCGTCCCGCCTTTGAGCATTGAGCTTATGTATTTATTATTAAAAAACAACACCTGCAAAGAGCCTGTGTCATCATAGACAACCGCTTTTGAAACAATCCTTCCGCCGCTGATTCTTGAGTCGGAAACAGGAGTTCCGAGCACAGCCTTTATGCAGCACATGCCTCCGTATTGCAGTTTTTCGATTTTCTTAACGGTACACCAATCCTCATAAGTTCGGGGATAAAAATTAAGCAAGTCACCCACGCTGTTAATTCCGAGCTTTTTGAACAGCTCGGCACGCTTTGCTCCTATACCGCTTAAATTTGAAATCGGCATTTTATATAGTGAAGCCATATTTATATCCTTACAAGTAAAGGGCATGACGCAGTATCATGCCCACAGTTATCATATTATTCCACGCTCAAAATAAAGTAGTAAATAGGCTGATCGCCCTTCACAAGCGAAATATCCGTGCGTGAGCCAAACTTATCACAAAGCTCCTCATACGCTGTTTTTGCGTCGGCGTCGCTTACGTCCTCTCCGTATATGAGAGTAATAAACGAGCTGTCTTTGTGAACCATATTTTTAGCAAGCTTTACAAGAGCCTTTACGGGGCTTTTTTCGGTAATAGTAAGTTTGCCGTTTTCAAGTGCGATTATATCGCCCTCTTTAATCTTCTTACCTCCGAATTCACTGCTGCGTGCAGCAAATGTTACAAGACCGGTTCCCACATTTGCCGCTGAGTCCATCATCAGCTGTGCATTGCTTTCGGCCGAAATTTCAGGGTCAAAATTGAGCATAGCCGTCATACCCTGAGGAATTGTACGGGTAGGTACAATTACCACATTTCTGTCTGTTACCATGGGCACGGTCTGTTCAGCCGCAAGCACGATGTTCTTGTTATTAGGCAGAACAATTACATTTTTTGCGGGAGTAGCCATTACTGCCTCATAAATATCATCGGTACTCGGATTCATGCTCTGACCGCCCGATACGACATTTGTACATCCCAAATCCTTGAACAGTTCCTTTAATCCATCGCCCGCTGCAACAGCAACAAAACCGATGTTTTCTACAGGTTCGGCGGGAGTAAAGACTTCTTTTTTGCTCTTTTTAACATTTTTGTGCTGTTCTTTCATATTTTCAATTTTCGTTGTGAGAAGCTGACCGAATTCAAGACCCTTTGTAAGAGCGTTGCCCGGCTGTTCTGTGTGAACATGAACCTTGATTATTTCGTCATCGCTTACAACCACAACACAGTCGCCTATAGTTTCGAGATATTCGCGGAGCTTTTGAGGATCGGTATCAATTTCCGAATCTCTGCCGACGATAAATTCCGTACAGTAGGTAAAGTTAATATCCTCATCAAATTCAGCCGCCGCACTGTCAAATGTATCAACGGTAACGCTTTGTGAGTCGTCATACTCGACAATAACGCCGTCCTTGATAACAGACAGCATACCCTCAAATATTGCACAAAGACCTTTGCCGCCGGCGTCAACAACGCCCGCCTTTTTAAGAACAGGCAGAAGCTCGGGAGTAATCAAAAGTGCTTCGTTTGCCTTATCGCAAATAGCTTTCCAGACAAAAGCTGCACTGCTGTTACGCTTTGCAGCCTCAACGCCCGCCTCGTATGACATTCTTGCGACTGTAAGGATTGTTCCCTCGGTGGGCTTCATTACAGCCTTATACGCGGCGTCAACGCCTATTCCGAGAGCCGCTGCAAGATTTTTTCCGTTTACCTCTTCCATATCCTTAAGCCCTTGTGCAAAACCCCTGAATATGAGAGATGTTATAACTCCGGAATTGCCTCTTGCACCACGCAGCATAGCCGACGCCACAATACCTGCAGCCTCACCTGCATTGCTGCCCTGATACTCTTCAAGAGCCTTTGCCGCAGCCATTACGGTCATAGACATATTCGTTCCGGTATCGCCGTCAGGCACGGGAAAAATATTTAAGTCATTTATTTTATTTTTTTGCCTGCTGATATTATTGGCACCGGAAATAACAGCATCTTTTAACAGTTTTCCGTTAATCATAAAATAGCACATCCTTTTTAATGTACAAACTTATTACACAATTTAATATGTTTATTATATCGTCTTTACAATCTTTTTGCAATAGAAAAAACAGATTTATACCATATCCAAATTATTCAATCCTCATCGCTTCACAGGATACACATTTTCCGCTGCTGTCGTCAATATCAAATACCGCACATTCCATTTTACATTCTCCTTTTGCAAGGTCAAAACGAGCCGGAAGCTTAGTTTTGAGCTTTTCGATAATTATTTCGTTTTTCACACCCAAAACAGAATGAACGGTTCCCGTCATACCTACATCGGTAATATAACCTGTTCCGCCGGGCAGTATCTGGCAGTCCGAGGTCTGAACATGAGTATGAGTTCCGAAAACAACAGACGCTCTTCCGTCAAGATAATATCCCATTGCACGCTTTTCGCTTGTAGTTTCCGCATGAAAGTCTACAATTATTATTTTTCCGTCCGCTTTTTCAAGCATTTTGTCCACAGTTTCAAAAGCACAGTTGAGGTAGTTATCCATACACATATTGCCCATAACATTGATAACCGTAATTATTCTTCTTCCCGTATCAATATTTAGTATACCCGTTCCGGGCGTTGTTTTTTCGGGAAAATTTGCAGGACGGGCAATAAAAGGGTTTTCGTCAATATATTCATACGCTTCCTTTCTGCGAAAGGTATGATTTCCGAGCGTTATTGCATTTACTCCGCTGTCAAACAAAAATCTTGCCGAAACGGGAGTTATTCCGTTTCCGTCGGAAGAATTCTCACCGTTGCAGATTACAAAATCTATCGCATATGCTTTCTTTATTGCAGGCAGAGTTTTACGGAGAAAATCACAGCCGATGCCTCCTACAACATCACCTATACACAGTATTCTCATATAATCAATTCCTAATTACAAATAATTTTACTTTAATTTTATCATATCTTACTTAATCTGTCACGCTGAATTCTTCACTGTAGGCTATATTTTCGTTAAAAACATAGCTTGCCTTACACAAAAATTCATCATTTATTTGAGTAACGGCAGTATTTTTGCTTACTACCCTGCTGTCTTTCATTTCAAAAGCCTCATAGAGCAATAAATCATTCATAAAAATTTTTTCCGCATCGGACTTTTGCGTTGATTTTTTTACGGTTATAAGATTTGACTGCGTACTCGTTTTAATTCCGATAGGCAAAATTGTATTGTTGCAGATTATATTTTCGGTTTTTTCACTGAAAATTGAATTTTCATACGAAGAAAACGATAAACTTACAGGCACTTCAAACCAAAGCAAAAATCCTCTTTCACGAAAAGTTTCTTCGCCGTTTGGAAATGTGTATTCATAATCCCGCTTTATTGAAACAGTTTTTTCATATGCTACATCCGCATACACATCCGCATCAGCCCGAACATATTGTATAGTGTTCATTTTTGTTTCAATTATACCGCTTACAAGCAAATCACCCTTTGTAACTCCGCTTCCCTTTTGAAGCTGTACTTCTCCGCTTTTTGCATTAATTTTTGTAATTACTCCGTCCGCCTTTGCTTTTATGTTACACGGCACCGTGCTTGTTTTTATTTCAGGCTTTTGGGCTTTTTCTTTTATTTCAACCGAAGCAATATTGCCCGTAATATTTACACTCATCCATCCTATTTCGCTGATTTCAAGCATTATATCCCGTTCGACCTTTTGAACATCAATGTTATTCTTATACGCACCGGTTTTTACTCCGTTGCTCTCCAGTACCTGTATAATTTTTGTGTCACTTACATTTTCGGCACCTTTTACACTCACCGACCAAATAAAATTTGACAGCACTATAATCAGCATCACTCCCGCCGCCGCACCTATCGGCAGTCCTATTCTCCCTTTATATTTTTGTACGGTAAACGGTATTCCGTGCTTTGCCTTTATTTTCGTTTTTACTCCCGATTTTTTTGCCGCAAATCGTATTTTTCGGTAGTCGCTGAGATACATTGATGCGTCTATGCAGTTTTGTGAAGGCTGTGCATTCCACAAATTTATACCGTAGCGTGCCGTAATATTCAAAAAACGCTCGGGAAATTTTCCTTTTGCAGTAAAATCCACATATCCTCGAAAAAATCTGATAAACTCTACTAACACATAATCACCTCAGGTTAAAAACTCTATTTTAGTAATAAAACCCTCTATTTCAACGCAGGAACAGGAAATACATCTGACGCACAGACCTCTTCCGCAAAACGATACAATCATTTTGTTAGTATTAATTTTTATATTGTCACTTTCGTAAAGCAAAATTCCGGTTGAGCCCTCAAGCGTTATTCTCCTGTTGCCGAGCATTTCAACCGTAGGCATACCGCCCATATCAAGTCCCAAAGGAGCATAGCTGCCACGATTGTTTTTTTCCTTATTTTTTTGCAAAAAAATCTCTCCCATTTATCAGTATCATTTAATTTTTATGCAAATCAGGTCATATATATTATTGGTGATTGATATGTATATTAATGCGAATATAGGAAAAGCAAAAACAGCCGCGGTCGCTCTGGCAACCGCAGCTGTGTGTACCTCAATTATTGTTTTTCAGCAAAGCTGCTCAAAAGGGGCTTTAAAAGGAATCAGTCTTTGCCTGAATGTTTTGGTTCCGTCGCTTTTTCCGTTTATGGCGGCATCGACTTTTATTGTTAAAAGCGGCTTGGCTCAAAAAGCAGGCAAACCTTTGAGTAAAATTACAAAAGCACTCTTTGGTCTTTCGGGAAGTTTTGCACCGGTCATACTTTTGAGTATGCTGGGCGGATACCCTGTTGGTGCAAAGGGAATTTCACAGCTTTATGAAAGCAAAGCCGCCTGCGAAAGCGAGTGCAAAAGGGCGGCACTGTTTGCCGTTTGTGCGGGACCGGGGTTTATTATAAGCTTTGTGGGAGCCTCTCTATATAACAGCAGTGCTGTCGGGCTTATTATTTTCGGCTCTCAGATTATTTCCGTTATTTTTACGGGATTTATTCTTAAACTTTTTGCTAAATCTCACGATAACTGCGACGCCGAGAAAAAAACATCCGTTAAGCCCGTTTCTGTTTCGGCTGCAATAGTTGACAGTGCAGCGGAGGGTGCAAAGGGAATTTTAAGCATTTGTGCCTTTGTGGTTTTATTTTCTGCATTTACGGAAATAATTTCGCAGGTGATAAGCAAAAATTTTGCAAAAGGGGCGGTTTACTGTCTGCTTGAGGTTTGCTCTGCCGTCAATTTTTTGTCAAGTGAATCAACTCTTGAGATGAGTGCATTTGCAATAGGGTTCGGAGGTCTGTGCGTTCATTTTCAAATTTTTTCAGCTCTCGGAAAACTTAAAATCAGCAAGGTTTTATTTTTTCTTGTGAGAATTATACAGGGAATCATAACCGCATTCCTTGTTTATTTGGGAACAAAACTTTTTCCTGTAAGCACGCAGGTATTTTCAACATCTGCAATAGACTCCCCGGAAATATACGGCGGAACCGTAATTTCCGCCGCAGCGTTAATAGGTGCATCCATATGCTTTTTATATTCCATAAAATCAATCAAACAAAAATAACGGAGGTAATTTTATGTGCGGAATAGCAGGCTGGGTCGAGCGTGACGCCGATATGAGTATGCGAATTAAGCTGCTCAACAATATGTCGCAAACGCTTGAAAAACGAGGTCCTGACGAAAACGGTATTTACATCAACAAGAACACCGCTCTTATACACAGACGGCTTGTTGTAATTGACCGTGAAAACGGGAAACAGCCTATGGCTGTCAGCCACGAGGGAAAGACCTATGTAATTGTATATAACGGAGAGCTTTACAACACAAATGAGCTCAGAGAAGAACTGAGAGCAGACGGTTTTCATTTCAGAGGGCACAGCGACACAGAGGTCGTGCTGAAAATGTATATAAAATACGGAGAAAGCTGTGCAGACAGACTAAACGGTATTTTTGCATTTGCTGTATTTAATTCATCTGACAGATCAATTTTTCTTTGCCGAGATAAGATAGGCGTAAAACCGCTTTTTTATTATGAATACAGCGGAGGGCTTATTTTCGGCTCCGAAATAAAAACCCTGCTTGCAAGCAAAATCGTAAAACCGAGAATAGACGAACAGGGCTTGAATGAAATCTTTTTTCTCGGTCCTTCCAGAACTCCGTCATGCGGTGTTTTTAAGGGAGTAAAAGAACTAAAACCGGGAGAATGTGCAATTTACAAAAACGGATTTTTGTGCCGAAAGCAATATTATTCGGTAGAGGCAAAAGAGCACAGCGACACAGAAAGCGAAACTATAGAAAAAACAAGAGCACTGCTGAAAGACTCAATTACCCGACAGCTTATAAGCGATGTTCCTATGTGCTATTTCCTGTCGGGCGGTCTTGACAGCAGTATAATTGTAAAAACTGCGTCGGATTACTACAAAGAAAAAAAGCTCGGCAAAATAAACACATATTCAGTTGAATACCGTGACAATGAAAAATATTTTAAGGCAAGCCGTTTTCAGCCAAACGCCGACTATGAGTATATTTCAGCTATGTCCGACTTTGCCGACACCCGTCACAGAGAAGTTATTCTCGATAACAAAGCTCTTGTTGACGCCCTGTACGAAAGCGTAGAAGCAAGAGATTTGCCCGGATATGTTGATGTTGATTCATCTCTGCTTTTGTTTTGCCGTGAGGTAAAGCAAAATTATACCGTGGCTTTATCGGGAGAATGTGCCGACGAATTATTCGGCGGATATCCTTGGTACCATGACAAAAACATACTCTTTGACGACTGTTTCCCTTGGTCAAAAAGTCAGGATATAAGACGCTTTATTTTAAACGACGGCTTGCTTAAAAACGGAGAAGAATATGTGCGTCAAAAATATTTAGACACCATAAACGCTGCACCTAAACTAAAAACCGACAGCAAACTTGACAGCCGTATGCGTGAAATGTTTTATCTTAACTTTTACTGGTTTATGCAATGCCTGCTTGAACGCAAGGACAGATGCTCAATGTTCAGCGGACTTGAGGTGAGAGTTCCTTTCTGCGACTACAGACTTGTAGAATACGCTTACAATATGCCATGGGACTTGAAGGCATACAACGGCAGGGAAAAAGGAATTGTAAGAAAGGCTTTTGAGGATATTTTGCCCAAAGAGATTTGCTGGCGTAAAAAAAGTCCTTATCCCAAAACGCACAATCCGATATATTTTGATGAGTGTGCAAAAAGAGTCAATTTAATTCTCAATAAGAAAAATCCGCTAAACGAAATCCTTAACAAAAATTCAATTCAAACTATAATCGAAAACCCGGACGCAATAACCGATCCGTGGTACGGGCAGCTGATGAAAGCACCGCAGATTCTTGCGTATATAATTGAGCTTGATTATTGGTTTGAAAAATACAATGTTGAAATAGTTTAAAGGCTGTGTTAAAATCTAAATAAATAAAGCGGCTGAACAGAATATACGAAAATCGGAGATGTTTAATATTACAGAAAAGAATTATATAATAATCACTGACTTTTTTAAAAATCATCAATACGCAAAATTTGCACTAAAAATCTGTTACAGCCTCTTTCCTCTGCTTATTTTTATCGGCTATCCTGTATTAATTTTATATGTGCTGTTTACATCACCCTATGAGCTTGTCAGAGTAATACTCGTACCTCTCGGTGTGTTTGTGACAGTAACCGTTTTGCGAAAACTGATTTGCAGACAACGGCCGTATGAAAAATACAAAACGGAGTCGGTCTTTGGCAAAACAACAAAAGGTCACAGTATGCCGAGCAGGCATACTGCGAGTGCGTTTGTTATATCAATGGCAATGCTGTATGTTAATTTTGATTTTGGGGTACTATCGCTCTCGGTTTCAGTTATGATAATGCTCTCAAGGGTTTTGGCAGGAGTGCACTTTTTAAGCGATGTGATTGTCGGAATGTGCATAAGCGTAATTGCTGGAATCATATTTTTCTTTTTGATTTAACGTTTTGTTACCAAAATTTAAGCGACGGTGTTATGCCGCCGCTTATTTTTTTGCAACCATAAAAATCGCCCGTTTTTACCGATGTACAAAACACACCAGCAAAAAATTATTGGTTTTTCCGCTTTTCGTACAAAAAAAGTCCCCTGCCTAAAAAAGCAAGGGACTTGGCGCGCCGGAAGAGACTCGAACTCCCGACCTTCTGATTCGTAGTCAGACACTCTATCCAGCTGAGCTACCGGCGCATATGCGGTTGTTTTTCAACCGCAAGCAGTATTATATCACATCATAAATTAAAAAGCAAGAGTTTTTTACGCTTTTGCATCAAAAAATGCAAAAAACGCCTTATACGCCATATAAACATCGGTTTTTGATACAATTTCAAAAGGAGCGTGCATTGAAAGCACGGGGACACCCAAATCCACAACATCGACATTCATATTTGCAACATATTTTGCAATCGTGCCGCCTCCGCCGAGGTCAACCTTACCAAGCTCGCCTACCTGCCACATAATATCATTTTCTTCAAGCATTGCACGGATTTTACCCATATACTCGGCAGACGCGTCAGAGGTATCATATTTTCCTCCGTGGCCCGTGTACTTGGAAATAATTACGCCGTTGTTGATATAGGAGGTGTTTTTTGCCTCAAAAGCAGAAGCGTAGGTTGGATCGAAAGCAGCGTTTACATCAGCAGAAAGGCAGGTGCTTCTTGACAAAGCCCTGTAACCCTCAACTCCGTCCTGATTTGCAAGATCGTATACAAAATAGCGTAAGAAGTCGCTTTGCATACCTGTGTTTCCGTCACTGCCTATCTCCTCTTTATCCGCAAGATAAGTGATGCAGGTTTGCTCGGGAAGTTCAGTATTAAGTGCAGCCATAAGTGCAGGATAAGCACACACCTTATCGTCGTGTCCGTAGCCGCCTATCATACTTGAATCAAAGCCTATATCCCTTGCCTTAAAGGACGGCACAAGACAAAGCTCTGCCGAAAGAAAATCACTTTCGCATATACCGTATTTTTTATTAAGTATTGCCAGTACATTAAGCTTTACAAGGTCTTTTTCTTCATCCTTTGTATCATACGGACGGGAACCTGCAATTACATTTAGGTCTTCGCCGGTAAATGCTTTTGACAACGGCTTTGTTGCCTGTTCGCTTGAAAGATGCGGAAGAAGGTCTGTTATGCAGAAGCAGGATTCCTCAGGATCATCACCCCACACAATATCAACCTTTTCACCGTCAAGCTTTACAACAGTGCCGTGAAGAGAAAGCGGAATAGCAAGCCACTGATATTTCTTCATTCCGCCGTAGTAATGCGTTTTAAAAAGAGCAAGATTGCTTGCTTCGTAAAGCGGATTCGGCTTTAAATCTATTCTCGGAGAATCTATGTGAGCTATCGCAAGACGAGCACCTTTTTTTACTCCGCTTTTACCGATTACCGCAAGGGCAACAGCCTTTCCGCGGTTTACGCAGTAAACCTTGTCCCCTGCCTTGTATTCTGCTTCGGGATCATACTTAGTAAATCCCGCTTTTTTTGCAAGCTCAACGGAAGAACGGACAGCCTCTCTCTCTATAGGAGAGCTGTCAAGGAATTTTTTGTAGCCTTTGCAAAATTCATCTGCGGCTTTTATTTCTTTCTTTGAAAGCTCTTTTACTCCGCTTGCTTCTTTTATCATAAGTTTTTCTTTAAGCTTTGCTGTTTTTGACTTTTCTTCAGCCATTTAAATCATCCTTTCATAAGACAGATTAATAAGATATATTATTTGTATAAATATGTAAATTAAACCTGATTTGATAATAATCAGTAATAAAGCTGCAAATACATTTCTTTTGCGTCCTCAACCTTGTCAACATAATTGCTTGTTTCGGGATACGGAATATTCTCAAGCGTTTCGCCGTCGGAGCTGTACTCGCTGTTTGAAAGCCATTCGCCGACAACAAAACCTGCGTTATACGCTGCAACGGCACATCTTTCATTGCCGTAATAATCGTAAAAATACCGCAGAAGATAACAACCGTAATCAATACAGATTTCGGGATCAAACAAATCCTGCTCGGTATATTTTCCCTCTTCTCCCCGCTTCTCCTGAAGCCACTCAAATGACGACGGCATAATCTGCATAATTCCGCACGCCCCGACAGGCGACTGTGCTTCGGGGTCAAAGCCGCTTTCAGTGCGGATAACGGCATACACAAGTGCAGGTTCAAGGTTGTACTCTTCGGCGTTTTCTTCGACAATATCGCTGTATTCGGTAGGATAGTTAATCTTCTGAAAACGCTGTTTTACATTCTCGTAATAATTTGAAACAAAATACAAGGCGGAACCTGCCAAAATCACAAGCACCACAAACCAGATTAAAATTTTCAGTCCTCTTTTGCTTTTCCGTTTATAACGACGGGAAGCCGCAGGCATCAAATCACCTCAGTTAAATTACTCACAAAGCTTTTTTACAAGCTTTTCAATCTGTGTTGTAAATTCCTCAAAATCAGAATTGTTTTCAATTATATAATCCGAATTTTCAGCAAAAAATCTTTCGTCAAGCTGTGCGTTCATTCTCATAACCGCAAGTTCTCTGGGAATGTTATCACGACTGCAAATTCTTTCAAGCCTTACAGAGCTTTTTGCTATGATACTTACAATCTCATCGCAAATAACATCTGCATTGCTCTCAAAAAGCTGCGGTGCATCGTAAACAATCATTTTTGCACCGTTTTTGATTTCTTTTTTTATTTCCGAAAGCAGATATGCAGTAACAAACGGATGTACTATTGAGTTTAGCAAAGCGGTATTTTCCTTTGATGAAAAGGCTCTCTGTGCAAGAAGTTTTCTGTCGAGCGTTCCGTTTTCACTCAGTATATCGGCACCAAATGCAGCACAAACAGCTTTAATACACGGAGAATCGCTTTCATAAATCTTTTTCACAAGCATATCGGCATTAATAACTGAAAAACCGTTTTTTGCAAGATAATCTGATGCCGTACTTTTGCCTGCACCGCTTTGTCCCGTAAGTCCTATAATTTTACATTTTTTCAAGGTCTATCACCTCAAAACCTGCCGCCCTGATAAGTCTGTTATAAACCGCCATTCCCACACCGTCTATGGACGGCAGGCGAGAATAAACGGTTTTGACGGTACTGTCGCAATCAATTTTTCTAAGCTCATCAAACAGCCTGTGTGCCTGCACCGAGTAGTTGCTCCTGCTTCCGAGGCTGAAACACCTCACACTAAGCTGTTCTATATCCTCATCACAGCACAGAGCTGCCGTTTCGCTGTCTGCGTTTTTATTTACATAATCAATATACTCACTGTCAGAGCATTTAAGAAGTATTACATTCGCCTTTGGGGCATAGTGCTTGTACTTCATACCGGGGCTTGACGCTTTTACACCGTTTTTAAGCTTATGAAGCACAGCATCGTCAAGCTCAACATCTCCCAAAACCTCTTTGAGCTGTTCAAGCGTTACTGCACCGGGACGCAAAAGACGGGGAGTTTTCCCTGCAAGCGTAATAACAGTACTTTCGAGTCCCACATCGCTCATTCCGCCGTCAACAACAGCGTCTATTTTTCCGCTTAAATCGCTCATCACATGGAGTGCCGTTGTGGGGCTTGGCGAACCTGAAAGATTTGCCGACGGTGCGGCAAGCACGGTCCCTGACGCTTTTATTATCTTTTGGGCAGTGGGATGACTCGGAAATCGTATCGCAACCGTATCAAGTCCTGCCGAAACCTCGTTTGGAATCACATTTGACTTTTTCATGATCATTGTCAGCGGTCCCGGCCAAAAACGGTTAGCAAGCAGTCTTGCCTGCTTTGGTATTTCCGACGATAAATTAAACTTTTCAATATCCGAAAAATCAGATATATGCACAATCAGAGGATTGTCGGCAGGTCTGCCTTTTGCAGCAAAAATATTTAATACCGCCTTGGGATCAAGTGCATTTGCCGCAAGTCCGTAAACAGTTTCCGTGGGAATGCCCACAAGTCCGCCGTTTTTAAGAATTTGTGCTGCTTTTATTATATTTTCTTCTGTATTATCAAGTAAAAGTGTATTCAAGATATTCACCCTGTTATGACTCCATACTTTCCTTTAGCTTTTCGGCACGGTCAGCCGCAATCAATGCGTCAATAACCTCGTCAAGGTTTCCGTTTAAAATATCATCAAGCTTATAAAGCGTAAGACCTATTCTGTGATCAGTCAATCTTCCCTGAGGGTAATTATAGGTTCGTATTCTTTCGCTTCTGTCACCTGTTCCCACCTGAGATTTTCTGTCAGCGGCAATTTCGCTTGCCTGTTTGTCCTGCTTTTCCTTTAACAGTCGGCTTTTGAGTACCTTTAGTGCCTTGTCCTTGTTTTTGTACTGACTTCTCTCGTCCTGACACTCAACGACAGTTCCCGTAGGAATGTGAGTAATTCTTATTGCAGAGCTTGTTTTATTGATGTGCTGACCGCCCGCACCGCTTGAACGAAATGTATCTATTTTAAGATCTGCGGGGTCAATTTCAAGCTCTATATCCTCGGCTTCGGGCAAAACCGCCACTGTCGTGGTCGAAGTATGCACCCGTCCCTGGCTTTCCGTTTCGGGGACACGCTGAACGCGGTGAACACCGCTCTCATACTTAAAGCGTGAATACGCTCCCTCTCCCTCAACCATAAAAGAAATTTCCTTGTAGCCGCCGAGCTCGGTTTCGTTTGCGTTTATAACCTCAACCTTGTAGCCGTGCTTCTCTGCATACATTGAGTACATTCTGAAAAGCACAGCAGAAAACAACGCCGATTCCTCGCCGCCTGCACCGCCTCTGATTTCGATTATGACATTCCTTTCATCGTTCGGGTCCTTGGGAAGCAGAAGAATTTTGAGCTTTTCGGAAAGTGTTTCTATCAACGCCTTTGCCTCGTCGAGCTGTGCCTGTGCAAGCTCTTTAAGCTCGGAATCTGTTGTTTCTCCCAAAATCTCAAGGCTTTCCTTTTCAGAAGCAACCGCGTTTTTGTAGTCGCGATAGGCAAGCACAATCTCTTCAATTGATTTAAGCTCTTTCATAACCTTTTGAAACTCATCGGGATCTGCCGCAACAGACGGCTCGTAAAGTCTTTGCGAAAGTTCAGTATATCTCTTGTCAAAAATTTCAATTCTTTCAAACATAAATATATCCTATCTGATTATTATTTAATTTTTAACAAAATCAAGCTTCCTCAATTATGTGTTTGATATTTTTCTCGATTTTGTTTCGGGGAACCATAACCTCTCTGCCGCATTTTTCGCACTTTATTTTAAAATCCATTCCGATTCTTAAAATAACAAAGGTTTTGCCCCCGCAGGGATGCTGCTTTTTCATTTCAACACGGTCACCGACTTTTATGTTCAGAAAAAACACCTCCAAGCTAAAATGCATAAAAGCAAACATAAATACGATTTTGCTTTAAATTTTATTATACATCAAATAATCCCAAATATCAACAGCATAGAATCCGATTATGCTCAGCAAAAATCACCTGAGCTAAAAATTCTCTTGACAATCGCAAAATCAATATATATAATATTTGTAACAGATAAATCCCCTTAAAAACAGTGACGGGAACAAGATATTTGTCTTTTGGCAAAGAGAATCGGCGGTTGGTGTAAGCCGATGCGAGGACTTGTATGTATAGCTCATCCCCGAGTTTTTCGTGCGAAATGCCCGTGTGCATGGCAGTGCGAAACGCGAGACTGCGTTATCGGTCAGAACTTTGTTTGAAGTTTTTGAGGGACTCACAGCAATGTGTGTCCGAATTTGGGTGGTACCACGATATTATTCGTCCCTTTTAGCAATTATTTAGTTGCTTTTGAGGGGCTTTTTTTGTGTTAAATTTAAATATGCTAATCTTTATTGATAATAATCATAGATTAGTATAAGGAGGTTATTTTTATGAAACCGTCTTTTGAAAAGTATGTTCCGTTTAAGCAGATTGATATTTCCGACAGAACATGGCCTGACAAAATGATTACAAAGGCTCCGATTTGGTGCAGTGTTGACCTGCGTGACGGAAACCAAGCTCTTATTGACCCGATGAATCTTGAAGAAAAGCTTGAGTTTTTCCACGCACTCTGCGATATGGGCTTTAAGGAAATTGAAATCGGATTTCCGAGTGCTTCGGAAACAGAATATGAAATATGCCGCGAACTTATTGAAAAAAATCATATTCCCGACGATGTAACGATTCAGGTTCTTGTGCAGGCAAGAGAACACCTGATCCGCAAGACATTTGAAGCCGTAAGGGGTGCAAAAAATGTAATTATTCACTTTTACAACTCAACCTCGACGCTTCAGAGAAAGGTTGTTTTCAAAACCGATATGGAAGGCGTTACAAAAATTGCCGTTGAGGGTGCAAAACTTATAAAACAGCTTACCGATGAGTATGACGGCGATACAAACTTCCGCTTTGAATATTCACCCGAAAGCTTCAGCGGCACTGAAATGGACAATGCAGTTGACATTTGCGACAAAGTTATGGAGGCACTCGGCTCTACAGAGGAAAATCCAGTTATTTTAAACCTCCCAAACACGGTTGAAATGTGCACTCCGAACACATTTGCAGATCAGGTTGAATACTTTATAAGACACCTCAAAAACAGAAAAGCTGCAATTATCAGCGTTCATCCGCACAATGACCGAGGCTGCGGCGTTGCGGCGGGCGAGCTTGCACTTCTTGCAGGAGCAGAACGCGTTGAAGGCACTCTTTTCGGCAACGGAGAACGGACGGGCAATATGGATATTGTAACGATGGGTCTTAATATGTTTACACAGGGCGTTGATCCGAAACTTGATTTTTCAAATCTTCCCAAGCTTCGTGAAATTTACGAACGCTGTACAAATATGAAAATAGACCCCCGTCAGCCATATATAGGCGAGCTTGTATTTACAGCCTTTTCGGGTTCACATCAAGACGCCATAAACAAGGGTATGAAGTATATGCGTGAAAACGGCACGGATATGTGGGAAATCCCCTATCTGCCGATTGACCCTGCCGATGTAGGCCGCGAATACGAGCCTATTATCAGAATTAATTCACAGTCGGGCAAAGGCGGTGCTGCATTTGTAATGAGCAACAACTTCGGCTATGATTTGCCCAAGCGTATGCACCCCGAATTTTCAAAGCTTGTACAGGCAAAATGCGAAGAGCTTGAGCGTGAGCTTGTTCCCAAAGAGCTTTTTGATGTGTTTGAGCAGAATTATCTGAACCATCCCATGAAGTATAAGCTTACAAAGAGAAAGATTTATGAGGAAAGCGAAAACGGCAAGGATTATGTTCACTTCAAGGGCAGAATGATTATTGATGACAGCGACGAAGTTGTTTTGAGCGGCGTGGGTAACGGTCCGATTGACGCATTCTTTAATGCAATAAAAGCGGTGGGTCTTGATAAATATGAATTTATCTCTTACAGCCAGCACGCAATTTCTCAAGGCTCTGATTCAAAGGCAGTTTCGTACATTGAGCTTAAAAAACCGGACGGAAAACATATTTTCGGTATTGGAATTGATTCAAATGTCAATGTTGCATCGGTTCTCGGCGTTCTGAATGCAATTAACAGAGCAGAAGCATAGATATAAAACTATTTAAATGCAGCAAAGCGATAATGTTTTGCTGCATTTTCTTTTTATATTCTTGTCAACCGAAGTAAAAAAACTGTTGGCTTAATTTTATACAATAAATATTAGTTAACAATAAATTATAATATTTTAGAAAATATAAACAAAAAAATTGACTATAACTCTTGACAATATGTACCATATTTGCTATTATACGGTTAAGAAAATGAACATATTTTTTTGTCTTACACTGATATTTTTCTACACTTTCACAATTTTTAAATGCTGTTATTTTTGTTTAAACAAATTAACATATAATTTTTAATTTATTTAAACAAAGGAGGTTTCAAGTATGAAACAAAATGTAAGCAAAATCAAAAGGGCGGCATTGACCACATTAGCAGTTGCGTGTGCGTTTTCCTGTACGGCGGCAATAAGTGCAAACGCAAAAACCTATCAATGGACACATACGGTTTCTCTTGCTACAAATCCCGGTGTAATGACCAGTATCTCAACAAGTATGGGTGGCACCGGAAAAATGTCTGAGAATTTTGGAAGTTATCCTACAATATTTGACGGTTATAGTACATCAAATAACAGCGCGAGAGCGGTTAATGAGAAGACAGGTAAAAGTTACGGCTGGAAAAATTTCACATTAACCAAAAATTATCCTGCTGTTATCGCTGTAACTTACGGTCAATCAATGCCCGCAGACCCCTATTATGTTCAATATAAAAATTTAAGTAACGGTGGCTTCAGAGTGTCTGCCACACTATTAAGGACATATTAAATTTATTTGGGGACTGTCAAAATAATGGCAGTCCCTGCTTTTTACTTATGGTGAAACACTATGAAATACTCATATATTAGATTCTTATCAAAAGCAAATATAAAAGGGAACAAAAAAAGCAATGCAGTTATAGTGCTGATGTGTTTGCTTGTAATAGCCTGTACGGTCATATCTTGTTTTACGGCAGTGACAGCTCGGGCACTAAATGAATACAAAGAGGACTACAGGGCGAGATCACTGGAGTTTGACCCGTGGCTTTTACCGCTTACCGATGACGCAATTTCATCAATTGAAAATGTTGAACACGTTTCTTCGGTGGATGATATTGCCGGTTTTAGAGGTGTATGCATGTTTAGCATTTTAGATGTTGACAATGAAAATGGAAGTTCGGATAAAATTGATGAAAAGATGAAAGAAGAAAATACGGCATTTTATATATGTGGCTTAATCGGCAATGAAGAAAAAACCATAACAGCAGGCAAGAGTTTAGATGATTCTCCTGTTTTCAGTTGTATAGTACCGAGCATATTTTATCCGTTTGAAAACGAAAACGGTAACTACGGAGGACTTGATTATATTGACGGCACAACTATGATTGGAAAAACAATTACGGTAAAGGGATATAACGATAATGTAAGTGTTACATATAATTACAGTGAAGATGATGTTTCAAGCAATACTGATGAGGTGTTGCCGTCACCCGAGTATAAATTAAAAATTGTCGGAACCTATTACTGTACTCCTGCAAAATCGGGTTATTATGCGGATATATTCGTTTCAAGAGAAACCGATTTAAAAATGACGGAAATTGCATTGAAATCAGCGGGAGTAAATTTGTCTGCTAATGAAAGTAAACTTTCACGGTGGTGGAATGATTCTTCGTTGCACAGTTATTATGTTGTAGCCGACGATTTTGATAACTTACCGTACATATTTAATGAAATAAGCCGAATGGGATATTCTATTGCAAACTCGCCTGAACAGTTAATTAATGACAGTACAGTTTTGATGGCGAATTTATTCGGTACGGTTGGTGTATTTTTAATCGCCGCGCTTTTTATTCTGGCAGTTATTACGTTGGTACAATCATCAGTTTCTTCCGTTAATGAAAGAAAGAGTTACATAGGCTTGCTGAAGGCTATAGGCTATAAAAACAGGCAGATATTTACTTGCCTGTGCTATGAACAATTTTCACTGACTCTAAAGGCTTTTCTAATAGGAGGCTCTTTTTCGTCTGTATTAGTCGCAATCACTAACCATATTTTCAAACACGGCTCTTATCAAACCCTTGTATATATAATTGATTGGAGAATGTTTTTGACATATCTTTGCGTTTCGCTTGCAATATCAGTTTTAATTCCGTTTGTATGTCAGTTGATTGTATTGAAAAGGTTTACAAAAATTGAGTCCAAAGACGCGATGAACAATATGTAATCTTTTTGGGGAGATAAAAATGAAAACAATAGAGTTAAAAAATGTTTCAACACTATATAATTGGGATACAAATGTAAAATATTATACTGTATTTAATGAGCTAAATATTAGTTGACAATAAATTATAATATTTTAGAAAATATAAACAGAAAAATTGCTTATAGCTCTTGACAATATGTACCAAATTTGCTATAATATGGTTAAAAATAAACATAATTTTTCTGTTTTCCTTTAATGATTTTTACACTTTCACAATTTTTAAATGCTGTTATTTTTGTTGCAACAAATTAACATATAATTTTTAATTTATTTAAATAAAGGAGGTTTCAAGTATGAAACAAAATGTAAGCAAAATCAAAAGGGCGGCATTGACCACATTAGCAGTTGCGTGTGCGTTTTCCTGTACGGCGGCAATAAGTGCAAACGCAAAAACCTATCAATGGACACATACGGTTTCTCTTGCTACAAATCCCGGCGTAATGACCAGTATCTCAACAAGTATGGGTGGTGCTGGTAAAATGTCAGAAAATTTCGGCAGTTATCCAACAATATTTGACGGATATAGCACATCAAATAACAGAGCACGGGCTGTTGATGAATCCACTGGAAAAAGCTATGGGTGGAAATCTTTTACACTAACTAAAAATTATCCAGCACCTATTTCTGTAACATATGGAAGTGCTTTACCAAAAGGATCATACTATGTTCAATATCAAAATGTCAGTAACGGTGGATTTAGAACAACAGCTACACTGTTAAGAACATACTAAATAATATTAGGGCTGTCATAATAAATTTTGACAGCCCTATGGGCTATTTTTGGAGTTATACATATGAAACATTCATATATAAGATTTTTAGCAAAAGCAAATACAAGAGGAAACCAAAAAAGTAGTTTGATTGTTGTATTAATGTGCATGCTTGTAATAGCTTTAACTGTTATATCCTGCTTTACGGCAGTAACACAAAATGCAATGGATAATTATAAAAACGACTTAAAAGCAAGATCAATGTCTTTGGAGCCTTGGCTTTTGCCGATTACAGATGATGCAGTTAAAGCAATTTCTAATGTTGAACATGTTGAGTTTGTAGATGATACAACAGGAATCGGTGACACATGCTTGTTTGATATTTTAGATATTAACAGTGAAAACGAAACTTTGAACATTAACGACAAAAATATAAAAGATAAAAAATCCACGGTTTATGTGTGTGGTTTGACCGAACATGAAAAAAAGGAGGTTATTGCAGGCGAAAGCCTTGAAGATTCTCCTGAATTTAGCTGCATAGTGCCAAGCCTGTTCTATCCTTTTGAATATGATGATATAAAACCCGAAAATCTCGATTATATCGACGGAACAAGCTTAATCGGAAAAACAATTACAGTTAAGGGTTACAATAATAACTTAGAATTTTTATATAATTACAATATAGATGGTGCTTTAGGCAACGAATGGGCTGAAATTCCGTCTCCTGAATACAAACTGAAAATTATAGGAACTTATTACTGTACTCCTTCAAAATCGGGTTTCTTTAAAGATATATATGTTTCAAGGGAAACCGGAATAAAGATGATGGAAATGGCTTTTGAATCGGCTGGAATTGATTTATCTGATGATAGTATGATTGTGAATTGGTGGAACAATCCGTCTTTGCACAACTATGTTGTTATAGTTGATGAAATCGTAAATTCATCCTATGTGTTTAATCAGGTGAACTCTATGGGTTACAGCATAGCAAACTCCACCAACTGGACAATCCATGAAAGTACAATTATAATGGCAAATCTTTTCAGTACAGCAGGTACATTATTAATTTTTGCATTATTTATCTTAGCTGTTATTATGCTTGTGCAATTTTCGATAACATCATTTAACGAAAGAAAAAGCTATATTGGTTTATTAAAGGCCGTTGGATACAAAAACAGGCAGATATTTACTTGCCTGTGCTATGAACAGTTTTCACTGACGTTGATAGCTTTCCTGATAGGAGGCTTTTTTTCGGCTGTATTAGTCGCAATCACTAATCATATTTTCAAACACGGCTCTTATCAAACCCTTGTATATATAATTGATTGGAGAA
>DXYF01000004.1 GCA_019415945.1 Clostridiales bacterium | reverse complement strand
TGCTCGAAAACGGTCGGGCAGAGAAGGTTTGATAATATTAATCTGTCTGCTCGAACCCAGTGTCGAGGCACTCGACTTTTTTATATGGTAAAAATCGGATTTTAATGCTTTAAATTGTTTTTTGTAACTTTTTACACAATAAGCACCTGTTCTTTTTGTAATTATTATATAACCCGATAAAAGTATAAAAAAAGCTAAAAATACATTGACAAATATTTAACAATCATGCTAAAATGGTATCAATCGAAATAAGCTTATCGATAAAACAAGTTTTGAAAGGATCCTTAACGATGAAGAAAATCTTATGTACTTTGCTTGCCTGTGCACTTTGTGCATCTGTATCAATCGGTATTTCGGGCTGCGGTTGTTCAAACAGCCAGGAACAGGAACCGGGATACAGAGTAACTGCGACCGAACCCGATCTTAAAAACGATGAATTCGGTTTCTTTATTCTTAATAAAGACGAGGTAATGGTTACTGAATACCTCGGCTCAGGCACAGATGTCAAAATTCCCGAAAGTTACGAAAATTACAAGGTAACGGTAATCGGACGCAGCGTGTTTAACAACAAAGGTCTTACAAGCGTGGAGATTCCCGACTCTGTAAGAGAGATTCAGGACTATGCTTTTGCCAGCAACAGAGAGCTTACAAGCGTAAAGCTTCCGAGCAGCCTTAAGATAATCGGCATCAATTCATTCTTCTGCTGTTCTGCTCTTGAGTCGATCGAGCTTCCGTCATCACTTGAAGAGATCGGCGTTTATGCTTTTTGCGGTTCCGGACTTAAAACCGTAAATATTCCTAAGAGTACTACTCTCACAAAGCTTGATCAGTTTGTTTTTTATCAATGTCAGGATCTTACTGAGGTTAATATTCCTGCAACAATTACAAGTATTGCAGACAATACATTTGCTGATTGTCCTAATAAGATAACAATCAACGCACCGTCAGGTTCGTATGCAATTAACTACGCAAAGACAAACAACTTTGAGTACAAAGAAGTAAAGTAATTGCGTTTAAGAATTTCAAGTAATCAGTTATCATTTTCAGCTTTGCTGAATCTAATATAATTTGCAAGATAAGAGGTAGATTTAATGAGTACAAAAGAGTATCCGATTGTAGAAAATGCAGAATCATTTGAAGCTGCCCTCGCAAAGGTAAAAGAGGCACAAAAGGTTTTTGCAACCTACACACAGGAGCAGGTTGACAAGATTTTTCTTGCAGCCGCTACTGCAGCAAACAAAATGAGAATCCCGCTCGCCAAGATGGCTGTTGAAGAAACAGGCATGGGCGTAGCAGAGGATAAGGTAATCAAAAACCACTTTGCTTCCGAATACATTTACAACGCTTACAAGAATGTTAAGACTTGCGGCGTTCTTGAGGAAGACAAGGCTTTCGGCATTAAGAAGGTTGCTGAACCTATCGGTGTTATCGGTGCCGTAATTCCTACTACAAACCCAACTTCTACAGCTATCTTTAAGACACTCATCTGTCTTAAGACACGCAACGGTATTATCATCAGCCCGCACCCCCGTGCAAAGAAGAGCACAATCGAAGCTGCAAAGGTTGTTTTGGAGGCTGCTGTAGCTGCAGGTGCTCCGGAAGGAATCATCAGCTGGATTGATATTCCGTCTCTTGAGCTTACAAATATGCTTATGCAGGAATCAGACTGCATCCTTGCTACAGGTGGTCCCGGCATGGTTAAGGCTGCTTACTCATCAGGTAAGCCGGCTCTCGGCGTTGGTGCAGGTAACACTCCTGTTATTATCGACGAGTCAGCAGATATTCTTCTTGCAGTTAACTCTGTTATTCATTCAAAGACATTTGACAACGGTATGATCTGTGCTTCCGAGCAGTCAGTAATCGTTGATAAAAAGATTTACAACAAGGTTAAGAAGGAGTTTAAGGCTCGCGGCTGTTACTTCCTCAACGATGAAGAAACAGAAAAGGTTAGAAAGACAATCATCATCAACGGTGCTCTTAATGCGAAGATTGTTGGTCAGAAGCCCGTAACAATCGCAGGTCTTGCAGGTGTAACAGTTCCCGAAGAAACAAAGATTCTTATCGGTGAAGTTGAGTCAGTTGACATCAGCGAGGAATTTGCTCACGAGAAGCTTTCTCCTGTTCTTGCAATGTACAAGTCAGAAAGCTTTGAAGATGCTATTGCAAAGGCTGAGCAGCTCGTTGCTGACGGCGGTTACGGTCATACTTCTTCACTTTATGTTGACGCTGTAAACGAAAGAGCAAAGATTGATGAGTTTGCTGCTCACATGAAGACTTGCCGTATTCTTGTTAATACTCCCTCATCACACGGTGGTATCGGTGACCTCTACAACTTTAAGCTTACTCCTTCACTCACACTCGGCTGCGGCTCATGGGGCGGCAACTCAGTATCAGAGAATGTAGGCTGTAAGCACCTTATCAACATTAAGACAGTAGCCGAGAGGAGAGAAAATATGCTTTGGTTCAGAGCACCTGAAAAGGTATATATGAAGAAGGGCTGTATGCCTGTGGCTCTTCAGGAGCTTAAAGATGTTATGGGCAAGAAGAGAGCCTTTATCGTAACAGACTCCTTCCTTTACAAGAATGGCTATACAAAGCCTATTACAGACAAGCTTGATGAAATGGGCATTGTTCACACAACATTTGCTGATGTTGAGCCGGATCCGTCATTGCTTTCAGCGCAGAAGGGTGCAGAGGCAATGAGAAAGTTCGAGCCTGATGTAATCATCGCACTCGGCGGCGGTTCAGCAATGGACGCAGGTAAGATTATGTGGGTACTCTATGAGCATCCCGAAGCTGACTTTATGGATATGGCTATGCGTTTCTGCGATATCCGTAAGAGAGTTTACACATTCCCGAAGATGGGTGAGAAAGCATACTTTATTGCTGTTCCTACATCATCAGGTACAGGTTCAGAGGTAACACCTTTTGCCGTTATCACTGACCAGAATACAGGCGTTAAGTATCCGCTTGCTGACTACGAGCTTATGCCTAACATGGCAATCGTAGACGCTGACAATATGATGAGCGGTCCTAAGGGACTTACAGCTGCATCAGGTATCGACGCTGTTACTCACGCACTTGAGGCATATGCTTCAATGATGGCAACCGACTTCACTGACGGTCTTGCACTTCGTGCTCTTGAAGTTATCTTCAAGTATCTCCCCGCTTGCTATGACAACGGAATGAACGAGCCTGTTGCCCGTGAAAAGGTTGCTCATGCTGCAACAATGGCAGGTATGGCATTTGCCAACGCATTCCTCGGTGTATGTCACTCAATGGCTCATAAGCTCGGTGCATTCCACCATCTCCCGCACGGTGTAGCTAACGCTCTTATGATTGAGCAGGTTATCCGTTTCAACTCTGCTGAAACTCCCGCAAAGATGGGTACTTTCCCGCAGTATGACCATCCTAAGACTCAGGCTCGTTATGCTGAAGTTGCTAAGTACCTCGGTCTTGCAGGCAAGAATGACGCAGAGAGCGTTGAAAACCTCATCAAGGCTATCAACGACCTCAAGGCAAGAGTCGGCATTAAGAACTCTATTAAGGAGTACGGCATTGATGAAAACGACTTCCTTAACAGACTTGATGATATGGTTGAGCAGGCATTTGATGACCAGTGCACAGGTGCTAACCCGAGATATCCGCTCTTTAAGGAAATCAAGCAGATGTACCTCAATGCTTACTACGGCAACAACAGCGAAACAGTTTAATTTTCGCAAAATTGCATAGAGTATAAATCAAGCCGTCGGCAGTTAATGCCGACGGTTTTTTCGTACTATATGTTAATTGCAATTATTTATTGTGTTTTAACGGAAAAGTTAAGTTCGAACTTCCGTGAATTTTTTGAGTTTTGTTTATAATCAGAACATCGTTTTCTTTTATTATTGTTTTTCCGCTCGGAATAACAATCCTGTTTCCCCTTTTAATAAGAGTTACCAGCTTATCGGAATCAAGGTCGATTTCAGAAAGGCTCATTCCTATCCATTCGTTATCGGCGTCTATGTCAATTTCAGTTAAATGTCCCGTAAACTTCTTTTCCAGCGACGGTCCGCTCAATACGGCAATATCACCGGCAAGCAGTATTGTATCGCCTCTCGGAACAATCTGCTTGTCGTCTCTTATTATCAGTGCAAGAATTGTGTTCGGCAGAAAACGAATATTAGATACTTTCTTATTTGCCCATGGGTGTTTTTCGTTTATAGGAAGCTTGATAAACTGCACGGGAACTTCTTTTGTGTAGTCGTTAAATGTTTTCATAACATCGTTTTTGTTGTCTATCATATGAAGCCGCTTTGCAACAAACGGAATCAGCGTACCCTGTATCGAAATTGAGAAAAGCACGATGAAGAAAACTACATGGAAAACATCATTTTTTATATACGCAGGGCTTACTACCGCCATTATTGCGAAAACTATTGACGCCGCTCCTCTAAGTCCTGACCAGGACACCAAGAGCTGTTGATTAATCGGACACTTAAACGGCGTAAGTATAGCCAAAACCGACAGTGGGCGAGCAACAAAAGTGAGAAACAGAGCGATAGCAAGGGCGGGCAAAATGACAGAAACCATTTGCGACGGGAACGAAACAAGTCCTAACAGGAAAAATATAAGAATCTGCATAAGTCCCGTTATGCCGTCAAAAAAATGTACAAGGGATTGCTTGTTTGGAATCTCCATATTGCCGAGAATTATACCTGTGATATAAACGGAGAGGTAACCGTTTCCGCCGATTAGTGAAGAAGCGGAATAAGAGGCAAGTGCCATTGAAAAAACAAGAATTGACTCAACCCCGTTTTTGCTTAGGTTCATTCGGTTGAGCATAAAATACGCGGCAAGAGCTACTCCGACGCCGACAGCTGCACCAAAAACTATCTGAGCAAAAATCATATATATTATCTCTGTCGGACTTGTTTTTCCGCTCATAAGCGTAAGTATAATTACCGTCATCATATAGGAACATGGGTCGTTACTTCCGCTTTCAACCTCAAGCAGAGAAGCAGTATTATATTTAAGATTAAGCCTTTTGCTTCTTAAAATTGAAAAAACTGAGGCCGCGTCCGTTGAGCTTATTACGGCACCTATAAGCAGACTTTCAAGCAAATCAAAATGAAGCACAAAACAGCAGAACAGACCGGTAATGCCTGCTGTAAGAACAACACCCAACGAAGAAAGCAAAACCGATTTTACCGCAACGGTTTTTGCTTTTTTCCAGTTAGTACCGAATCCGCCGTAAAACATTATAAAAATAAGTGAAACGGAACATATGCTTTCGGCAAAGGAAAAGTCATCAAACTGTATTTTAAATATTCCGTCACAGCCAAATAACATTCCCAGAAATATAAAGGCGAGCAAAACAGGCACGCCGATTTTTGAAGTGAATTTGCTTACTGCAAGGCATATCATAATTATTACCGCGACAATCAATATGTAAAGCTGCATATAACCTCCCTGAAAAACAAAGCGGTACAGCAAAGATGAACATCCTTGTTGCACCGCAAAATTTAACATATCTATACAGACATTATACTATAAAAAATATATTTTGGCAAGCAGCATATTTTAGTCGATAGTTAAAGGGAAGAGGAAGTAATCTTTCCGCTTTGCATAAGATATGATATATTATCTGAAAAATAATTCCAAATTCCTGTATGTAATAGTCCGGCTGTTGTAAAATTAATTACAAAACAAAACTGATTTCACCTTGAGATGAAATCAGTTCGTTTTTGGTGTCCTTTAGGGCGTGGAAATAAACCCCCGGTTCAACCGGGGGAAGAT
>DXYF01000039.1 GCA_019415945.1 Clostridiales bacterium | reverse complement strand
AACAACATTGAACATGAAATAGGAATTTCAGATGAGAAAAATAAATTATCCACTAAGTCAAAAATATACGGCGTAAGATTTAATAATTCAAAGCCCATATCTACTGGTGAAAGAATTGAAAGTGCATCAAGACTTAATACAAACTTTGAAATAAATGGCACATTTTATAATGAGGGCGGAAATGACTTTGACTCAATATTCCCATGGTGCGGAATTAGAAGATGCAATCTTTCAGTAGATGAAAACGGAATTAAAACCATCGTATATGAAGGCGAAGATGGATTTTCCTTGGATGGTGCAAATGGTAATGTTATGGTAGAAATTCCAAAATTTTACTCATACAGAGAAGTGATGGGTGAAATTGAAACTTGGGCAGTAACCGGAGAACCGAAGAGTGGATTTAATGTTGAGCCTGCGTTTGTTGATAGCAACGGTAATGAACTTGATTATATATATATTGCTCCTTATCAGTTTAATGGAACAAGCAGCACTACGATTCACAGTAAAAGCGGAGAACTTGTTCAAACGGGGCTTACCCTTTCTACCTACCGCAATATAGCTAATAAAATCAATATGACTTGCATGGATTATGCAACATTACACGCAATCCAGCAGTTGTTTGTTGTTGAGTTTGCGGACAGAAACACAGACCCATATATGCAAGGATTTAGCTTTGTTCCGTATTTTTCTTCGAGCAATTCACCCATAACAGGGGTAAACTCTGCAAGAAATAAAGTATCGGTAGGAATAGGCGAGGAAACGAGCAGAACATCGAATTTTAGAGTAGGGCAGATAGTGTTAATTTGCAAAGGGACAACGACTTTACAAGAAAACATTACTATAATAGAAGTTTCAAGAGTTGGAGATTCAATAAATCTAACTTTTGATGTACCGCTTAATGATTCAATAGACATTAATTCAGATAGTGTTTATGTTGCCGGTCAAGCTCAAAAGACAGGGACTTGCGATCTCCTTGCGTATCATACGGGTAGAATAAGCGATGAAAATAACCTTAGCACATTTAGATACCGATGGATTGAAAATATTTGGGGTAATGCTTGGGAGATACTTGAGGGAATTAGAGTTAAAGATTTGAAGTATTATTACACTTTCAATCCGAGTCAATATTCTGATGAAACCGTGGAAAACTGGAATGAATGTAATTATTGTGCTCCCGAACAAAAATATCTCGGAGACGACGGGAAGGGCAGAGCCTGGATTAAACAAATGGGTTATGATGTTAATAATCGCCAACTCGTCCTTCCATCCAAGTGTACAGATATTGATTCTGAAGGAAACCCAATAGAAGTTGTCGACTCTGACGAATATTACTCGTCTGCTTTATATACTCAATATTTAGTAGATAGATACGGTAATAATATAGAAAATCCGTCTGTTGAATACCTTTGCACTTTTGGAGGGGGATTTGACCATAATGTGCTTTGCGGACTATTCACAATGCGGTTTTGGTTTACGGCTGGAAAAGATGCTTCAAGATTACATACTACAAGATTAATCTTTAGGGGATAAATAGAGACAGAGGTGCAGTCCAATGGCAGAAATATTACTGTTTTGGGGCGGTATTGCGGGAGCGATAACAGCAATACTTGTCCTCATCGGCAGGGTTCTTTCAAAGCTGAGGAAAATTATTAAGATGTTTAACACTTTGCAGGAACATACCGAAGAAAATTATCTTAACAACCTCCGCATTATAATTATGTCGCCTGATATGCCGATGGGCGAGAGGCTTAATGCAGGAGAAAAATACATAAAAGCCGGTGGTAACGGTGAAGTAAAAGCGTTTTACAAAAAGCTGTTGCAGCGTTACCTTGAAGGGGGTGAAGATTTTGAGTAATAAAGTTTATGACATTTTAAAGTACATAGCACTAATTGTTTTGCCGGCAATCGGAACTCTTTATTTTGCAATAGCAGGCATTTGGGGACTCCCGTACGGCGAACAGATTGTGGGTACGATTACGGCAGTTGACACATTTTTAGGTGCTTTGCTCGGTATAGCAAGTTCTAAGTATAAAAAAGAAAGTGAGGAATAACTATGGCAAAGAAAATTTATTTAAGTCCGTCAAATCAGAACAGCAATACATATTCTGCGGGAAACACCAACGAAATGGAGCAGTGTAACCGCATTGCTGATTACGCTAAGAAGGCTCTTGAAAGATGCGGGTTCTCCGTAAAGAAAGCCTCGAAAGGGCAGAATATGAACACCTCTATAAGTGAGAGTAACAGCTGGGGAGCCGACCTGCACATTCCTATTCATACAAACGCCGGCGGTGGCAAAGGCACAGAAGTATTCATTTACAGCAACAGCGGCGAAAATAAGAAAGCAGGAAATGCTATCTACAAAAGACTCGTAGAGGTGAACGCAACCAAGACAGCAAGATACCTCGGTACATACCGCTACGGCGGCACTCTTGCAGAAATTCAGAATACTACGGCTATTGCTGTTTACTGTGAGTGCGAATTCCACGATAACAAGACATACGCTAAATATATTATTGATAATGCTAAGAAATTCGGTGAAGCAATTTGCAAGGGCGTTTGCGATTACTACGGCGTAAAGTACAAGTCTGAAACAACATCCTCAAAGCCGGTTTTGGAAACGAGCGGTTATAAGAAAGGAATGAACACAGACGGCTCTTTTGCTCTGAAATGCCTTTTGATGATTGGAAAGGATGTAGGTGTCCTCACTCAAGGAGTTGATAAAAACGGTATTATCGGTGACGGTTCTGTTAAAGCGTTTAATCAGTGTCTTAAGAAGTGGGGTTATGCTGAGAACGGTATAGCCGGCGATAAGTTTATTGATAAGCTGACCGCAGAAATCAGAAAGAAGATTTGATTTTTGCAAGTTACAAATAAATTTTATAACACACAATTTCAAAAAAATTATCCCCCTATTAAAAAATAGGGGGATTTTCTTAATTTATGGAATTTTCTTTTTCGGCCTGATTTTATAAGCGATAATTAAACTCCACCGCTTGAAAGGTAAAGAATGTAATGTGTTGAAAAAGTTATAAAGTACTGCTATTTTACTGCTACGCAAAATAAAAATGAAAAATATGTGTAATATGTGCTTATTTTAAAAATGCTTAAAAACATAGATACAATCTAAAAAACAGGTGTTTCACATACAGTACAGATACTGTACGGAAACACCTGTTTTTGGTGCGGGTGACAGGACTTGAACCTGCACATCGGTTGACACCAGAACCTAAATCTGGCGCGTCTGCCAATTCCGCCACACCCGCATATACATAATTTTTTAAATCACAAATGTCATTATACAAAATAATTCATTATTTGTCAATGACAAATTCAATATATAAATGTTATTTGTCAGATTTCCAAGGTCTTGCTTTTCCGGTCCAACCTTTACTTTGCCAGTAGTTTTTATCCGACTCATTAAAACCGTTCTTTTGAGCAATATGCATAACAAAAAACACCACTCTTGTAACTAATCCAACACGGACTTTGCCGTTGTGTTTCTTTATTTTTTTTGCTACATAAGATGTTTTTTTATCAATTCTATTTTTAACTTTATCGCTGAGATGAGAATATCTCGTTTCATAAACTGCAAGACCTATTTTATATCTTTTTGGAATTCCCCAAAAGAATAAGCTGTGTGACATATCTTTGTTAGTGGATTTCATACCTGCTCCTGCTGCTGTGGATACGCATACAGCTTGTTTTGAGAACATTCTTTCATCAGGACGATGTACCATCCACATATATCCGTAATGGTCAAGAAATGCTTTCATTGCCCCGGTACTGTGAAAAACATAAACAGGACTTGCGAGAATAATAACATCAGCTTCAAGCATGGAATTAGTGATAGGATTTAGCTTTGTATAATGGGGACACAGCTTTTCGGATTTTGCAAAGCAGTTTGTGCAGCCTATGCAAAATTCTCCAAAATCCATAGGAAGGAAAAACTCGGTAATCTCTCCGCCAATTTTGTTTGCCAGCATTTTTGCTGTATGATATGTAGAACCTTTATGATTCTGACCGTTGATAATAACAATTTTCATAAAATTCTCCTATCGGAATCTATGTTATTTGCAATTATATCATATGAACTATATTATCGCAATGTGCCAAAATAAAGCTCATCTTAAAAATTGAGTTTAAATACAGTGTTCACTGTTTCTCCGAATTAGCGTGACCTAAATATAGTACTTGCTCTACACTGAATAGGATAAGTATATTCACAATGTCATTATGCTAAAAATTATAGCTTGTCAATTATTGTTGAAAAATAGGTTTTATTGTTGTAAAATAATTTTAAAAAATCTTTCAGGAGCTATTTATGACAGGAATATTTTATTTTTCATCAACAGGAAACAGCCTTTATATCGCCCAAAAAATCAAAGAAAGGTTGCAAGGCAGGATCGTATATATACCAAACTATAAAGAAGACGAGGCAAAAAAGTTTGACCGAATCATTATAGTTTCTCCAATCTATTCATTCGGGCTTCCGGTTCAGACATATGAACTTTTTTCTAAACTTCCGCAGGATGTTAAAACATATGTTGTGCTCAATTACGGCGGTATGGCAGGCGGAGCAGGTTTGCTCACATTAGAGTTGGCTCAAAAGTATAAAGTTAATATTCGTGCCGTATATAAAATAAAAATGGTTGAAAATTATACATTGTTTATTTCCACGCCTAAGCTGTACAATAAAATTAATCTTAATTCTGCCGATAAGAAAATAAATAACATCATAAATGCCATAGCTGATGACAAGATATGTTTGCCTAAAAATCGCAAAAACAGCCACAGACTGTATTATTCAAACAAACCGAACTGGCATTTGATTGCCGAAAATTTCAGCGTTAACGAAAAATGTACAGCCTGCGGCAAATGTGTAAAAATCTGTCCTGTCGGAAATATCGTTTTAAATAACGGAAAAATACAGTTTAACGACAAATGCACAGCCTGTTTGGGATGCTATCACAGATGCCCGCAAAAAGCAATAATTTATAAGGGAAGAAATAAAAAATACAGATACATAAATCCCTACATTGATGAAAATGACATAGGAAAAAATTTTGATAAATAATTTTATTTCTTCAAATTATCAAATATGTCATCCTTTATTTCACCGTTTACAATGTATTCAACGTTATTCCATTCTTCAACAGTATTTCCCGAGGCGTTTTTAATCTGATTTGAGATTATAACGCCTGTGTTTTTATCAATGCACAGTGTGTAAGTCTGTTTTAGATTTTCATCGTCATACTTATTGTAGGTTCCGGTTATTTTAATAATTTCTGTTGTTCCTTCCGTGAAAGAGTCTGATACTTTCCATTTTGACAAATCTGTCATCATAGTGTCAAAAGCAAAATTCTGCGGAAAATAGTTTTCTGACGACATTGCAAGGTTAACTGTGTCTGATCTTGAATAACGAAAAATAGGGTCCTGTCCGATAAAGAAAATCCTTTTTGGTGCGTCAATATATTTTTCATAGTCAGATTCATTATAAGCCGAGATATTTTTCTGAGGCTCCTCGGTTACTTTTTCAAGTTCATCTGCCATAGGCTTTTGAATTAAGGCATAGATTTTATCAAAATTCTCATTTCCAAAGTCGTTTGAAGACGGGTCAAAATCAAAGGAATATTTGTTCTTTAACTCCTCGTCAAAGAGCAGCTTGAGATGATAATCGCCGTCAACGCAGTAGTAATTGGTGGGGGTGGATTTACCCTTGCTCTCAGAAACATTGTATATAAGCTCTTTTGCCTTGTTTGTTCTTCGGTCAATTAAGTATGTTACCCAGGTTGTTTTGCCATTGACCTCTTTGATATACGACGCTTGCAGTGTTGTGAAATAATCAATTGAGTTGCACATTCTGTCAATGGTATAGTATTTGTTGTTTGTGCTGTTTAACTGTTGTTCATCAAATATGTATTTTCTTCGGATGAGACTTTCATCAACGCCGTTTTCACGCAGTATTCTAACAACGGTATCTTTGTTCGGGTTGTCAGGTTGAGTTACTTGTATTGTTTCAACGGTGTTGCTCTGTACATAAGTGCTTTCTGCGGTAGGTACTTCGGTGGAGGGAATTGTGTCATTGCTTGAGTTATAGTTTTGTGTGTCTTTGCAACCGACAAAAAATAACGAAGTTACTGTGGCAAAAGAAAACAGCATTGTCAGTAGAATGATATGACGATTTTTCATTTTTTAAACCTCATAAATTCATATATTTACATCCAAATAATACCACCAAAGCCTATGACTGTCAACAAATATTTACATAATTTTATATCATTAATCTTTGTTTTTATTGCAATTACTGATTGTATCAGTTAAGTGATATTTTACGAAACAATTATTGAAATTGACTAATATTTAATATATAATATGGTACATAAAGGGAAATATATAAAAATGAAAAAGTCTTGACATATATGAATAGGAAGGGACGAATTTAATGAGAAAGACAAAAATTGTGTGTACTGTAGGTCCTGCCTGCAATACAAAAGAAATGCTGCTTAAAATGATTGACGCAGGAATGAATGTAGCAAGAGTGAATATGTCGCACGGAACATATGACGAGCTTGAAACTCTTTTTGCAACAATAAAAGAGGCGATTAACGAGAGCGGAAAAAATGTTTCGATTTTGCTTGATACAAAAGGTCCCGAGGTCCGTGTGGGGACTTTTAAAGACGGTTCTGTAAAGCTCAAAGAGGGAAATGAGTTTTCTCTCTTTAAAAAATGCCAAACAGGAGACGAAAACGGTGTTGGACTTTCCTTTTCTAAACTTGTTGATCTCTTCTTTGCCGAGGGTCAAAAGACGGTGGGAAGAGAGCTGCTTTTAGATGACGGTATTATTTCACTTATCGTAAAGGAAGTACACGAGGACAGAATTGTCTGCACGGTAAACAAGGGCGGAACACTTAAAAACCGCAAAAGCATAAATATCCCCGGCTATCATATAAATATGCCGTATGTAAGTGCACAGGACAGAAAGGATATTGAATTCGGTCTTACGCACGGGGCACATTTTGTTGCGGCGTCATTTGTCCGTACACATGAGGATGTTCGCACGCTCAGAGATTTTATCGACAGTCTTGGATTTGAATATGTTGAGATTATTGCAAAAATAGAAAACCAGAGCGGCGTTGACGATATGGATGAGATTATCGAATATGCCGACGGCATTATGGTTGCAAGGGGAGATATGGGAGTTGAAATTCCGTTTATTAAACTTCCCGAAATTCAAAAAACACTTATCAGAAAATGTGTTGCTCGAGGAAAGTATGTAATTACGGCGACGCAAATGCTTGAGAGTATGACTACTGCTCCGCGTCCGACCCGTGCGGAAATCAGCGATGTTGCAAACGCTGTTTACGACGGTACAAGTGCAGTAATGCTTTCGGCAGAGTCGGCAGCGGGCAAATACCCTGTTGAGAGTGTAAAGGCACTTGACGCAATCTGTTCTGAAGCAGAGATGAACGGCGAGTTTACCGCTCTGCACGAGTATATAGACACGCACTCAATCAAGGACACAAATGCGATAAGAGGAAGTATATGCAAGGCGGCAAAAGATATTGCCGCAGCGGTGGGAGCAAAGGCTATTATTGTTGAGAGTGCCACGGGAAGAGTAGCAAGAGCGATGGTTCATTTCAGACCTGATGTTCCTATTATTGCCGTTGTTACATCACAGCTTGTGTGCAGAAAGCTGTGCCTGAACTGGGGTGTTACTGCACTTATAGGAGAAGAAAAAAGAACTTCCGACGCAATTACAAGACAAGCCATGGAAAAAGCTTTGAGCACAGGGCTTGTTCATAAGGGCGATACGGTAGTTGTACTTTCATCAAACAGAACCTGTCCTACCTCCAGCACAGACTCACTTAATGTAAGGATATTGTAATATGGACAATGTAATTTTGATTGGTATGCCGGGTTCGGGAAAAAGTACGCTCGGCGTACTGCTTGCAAAAGCACTGGGATATTCATTTATAGATACGGATTTAATAATAAGCAAGGCGGCTCAGAAACCTCTTCAAAAAATTCTTGACGAGGACGGACTGTGCCATTTTCTCGACTTGGAAGAACAGGTTGGGGCAGAGCTTGAGTGCGACAAAACGGTAATAGCGACAGGAGGTTCTATGGTGCTTTCAGAAAAAGCCATGCAGAACCTTAAGACAGGCGGCAGGGTACTGTACATAAATGTGCCGCTTGATGAAATCAAACGCAGAGTAACCAATATAACAACAAGAGGAATTGCGTTTCATAAGGGTGAAACGCTTGACGATGTTTACCGTGTCAGAGTTCCTCTATATGAAAAGTATGCCGATATGACAGTCAATTTTACAGACGCAACAGACGGCGGAATTGAGGATACGGTAAGTCTTATGGTAAAGCTTATCAATGCTTGATAAGTTTGTTTTGCCCTGTGCTTTGGCAGAAATATAAATATATAAATCTATAAAAGTTTCTCTGATTTTTTATTTATATAACAAGTTTGGTAAAAAAGAACAATAGAAAAACCAACCCCTATGGAAAAATATTTTCCATAGGGGCATTGTTATGTAAAGATAATATAAAAGGTACAATGACATGAATACGAACTTTTAAATAAATCATAAAGGGATTACACATAGACAAATGGCAGAAAAAGAATGTTTTTGCTCATAAAATAAAAGACAAAGTGAACTTGCAGCTCATTGACTCTTGATAGTAGAAAAATATCGTTATTCGTCTGATTAGTGGCATTTTGATGTCTATATTTGTACAACTTGCCGTAGGATGGTTGAGATAACTTTAAAAGACCATTATAATATGAGCAGGAGGTATGAGATGGATATTCAGATTGTTGAAAATATAAAAGAAACGCTGAGTGTAGTTATTCGATGCAGACAGATTGACGATGAGGTAAATCGGCTAAAAACACACATATATAGGTGTTGTAATTGCACAAAAAAGGTTAAGACAGATACTGCTCCATCATCAAATTTTTTTGATGGGGCACCTCCCTCATTTTATCTGCAAGAAAACAGGAAGTGATCCGCAAATGTAGCGAGATTGCTTCCTGTTTTCTTGCAGCTCTTTTTCGTTTTATATTCGAATTTCACAGGCAAGATCAAATATTGAAAGCCTACTTTTTGGGGGATCGCAATCTGAACAATCTTTTATTTTTAGAAGTTCCTGATTTCTCAAATTCGTAGCCCGGCAGCCGAATAGGATGATTATCAAGATTAAACTTTACGAGTTTGACGATTGACAAATTTTGCTGGTTATGATAAAATTTTTATACATATATTTAGCTAGTATTTAAACTTGTCTATGATGGTCATTTAGTAACAGCTTTTCGAGAAGTAGAAAACTCAATTCAGGAGGGACTATATGAAACGATACATAAGCATATTGCTATTGGCGGCTTTTTGCTTTTTATTGTCTGGCTGTAGCAGTAATCCATCAGCCGAAACAGAACAGACGGAAGGAATATCAGAGACGGTTGAAGTGGAACGGCCGGAAGAAATGCCGGATATGTGCCAAATCGGGAAAATGGAATTTGCCCTGCCTACAAACTGCACCTATTACGGAGAAGCGGAAGCGGAGGGCAGCGAAACCGTTTACCTATATATGGGGGATTATCAGGTAGTGGTGTCCTCTGACCCATTTCCGCATGATATTTCCCTGACAGACATGGACGAGGCTGCTTTAGAACTGTATATAGGATCCTTGTCGGAGGGAAGCTATCAGATTGCAGGCTGTCAGGCGACAGTGGTGGGGAAATATCCTTATCTGCTTTTGGCCTATCACGATGAGGCGCTGGAAACGGACTACAGCGTGTACCATACTATTATTGACGGGCAGGTATATACTTTTGTCGGGTATCGGGAAGGGGACGAACCGGTCAGCGAGCAGGAACAGGAATTTTTATATGAGCTGGTTTCTACCATGACTGAAGCGCCGGAGGAGGACGAAGCATGAGAAAATGGAAATTAAGATGGTTTTCTGTTGTTTTGGCTGCCGTGCTCATGGCATCTGTTGTTCCGAATTCCTTACGGGTCTATGCCGCAGAAGAAGGTGGACTGACGCAATACTGTTTTTTGTATATTCAGAATCCAAATTCGACAAATTTGATGCGGGAGAATCAGCAATGGAGAGATTACAGGGTCTGCAATTACGCATATAATTTGGGTAACGGCTGGTTTTTTGCTTTTAATATTGGGTGGTTGTTTCCCAGTGAAAATATGGAGGGAGACGGCCTTGTAGATACCATCCGTCAATCTATTGAAAAAAAGGTAGTCCCGGATGAACTTTTGGAGGCAAGAGGTGCGTATGGGAGCGGACCCTATGCGCATCCCGGCATGCATGATCCGGAGCAGTTTCCGCCTGTATTCTGGTATAGAGGGAAGACGGTGCCGCCTGAAGAAATGAAAGATACCGCTCTTTCGGCTCAAAGTCTCAATAAAATTGGATATCCCGTTATTGAGGCGGACGGATCGAATGTTTTTTTGGAGGAAAAGGCTCGTGTGGAGGAAGCATATGGCGCGATATGGCCCAATGGAATAGAATATTCCGGAGAAGTTCGGACTTACGAGACTGTAGTAACGGTTCCCCAGGGTGCTGCGGCACATTGTGTCGCCTATAGCAATGAGGCCGACTTGAGGACAGTAAACGGGAGCTTAAATCCAACCTATTCTTATGACGAATATGTAGAAGCCTTCGGAGAAGAGCCGCCCCTGCCGCCCGGCTGGGAATACGAAAAAGAAGATAAAAAAGAGCTGGCGGCCTTGCTCAAGGACATCGGCGTAAATTATTATCCCTATTCCCGTTCCTTTACGGAGGAAAGCTGGAAGCCTTTGGAGACAGCATTTTATGACGGTATCGACGTGTATAATAATGCCAATGCTACAGGAGAGGATATCGCTGAAGCCGTTTACAATATTAAATATTACCGGACGCTGCTGCAGCTAAAGCCGGGCGAAAAGAGCCTTGACCAGCAGCGCCGGGAAAAGGCCTTAAAGGACTTTTGGGATATGATGACAAAAGCCATTGATAATTTCCGCAAGGTAAAGGACGCTGCGGAGTATGTGCCGGACGACCGGGTAGGGGATTGGGTTGATAAGGCGAATACGGTGACGGATAAATTTGATAAGGCGGAAACAGTAGTAAAGGGCGGATATGACGCTTACGAGTGGTTCGATGCACTAAATCGGGCGTCGAAAACCCAAACAAACGGCCAGGTAAACGAAGGAATTTATGATATTATCCGAAAGACAAACGAAATTATCATGACCCCGTTCGGAAAAGGAGCCCAGGATTTTACCGGAGAGGGCGGAGTTACGGTGGCGAAAGGGATTAGCGGAAAGGCTCATACAAGCAAAGTGGCTACTGAGACTTATACGGACGCAGGCCAGTTTGACGAGGCAATCCAGAGTATGGTGCCCCCGTCCTTGCGGCAAAACGGCGGGAGATAAAGAAAATCCGGAGTCCTCGATGGAAGACAGAGAGGACTCCGGATTTTTGATTTGTAAGCAGTCGTTTATAAAAATTTCTTTCTTAAGGCAGGTTGCGTTCACTTTGACAAAACGAGGTTTCGATCTGTCTGTTTTGCTATGCCAAAATGACAGTGAAATATATTAAATTTCGGCTTTTTGGGAACCGTGCATACTCTCAAAAGCCACAAAATACCGCTTATTTGAATTTTTGAAGTATACTTAAGCTATTTACCCTAACTTCACTTTTTCATTTAAGCATTAAAGAACCGAACACACATACGATGATATTACTATTCATCGCTGTGTGTTATGCATTATATTGAATTGTTTGCAACAGCTAAGTTAAAGCTCGGTTTTGTTTAGTTTCTCTCGATAGCAATTGTAATTATCCAACAGGTTAGAGTTGCTTTATTTTTGCTTCCTTGTGGGTAAGAATATATCTAAGCTCTGCTGTCTTATTGTTATGTTACAACATTATTCCTTTGCGGGTCTGTTTTTGCATTTTAAGGAAATTTTCACCTTACACATTCTTTGTTTTTTGGTCAATCACAAATTTTATCGGACTTATTTATGGACAAATTTTTCTTTTTTTACATTGATTTTTTATATTGCTGTATATTTTTGTGATTTATTGGTATAAAAAATTTGCCCCTATGTTAGATACTCATATCCTAACATAGGGGGATTTTTTTATTGTCCGTTTTTTACGATTGTGTTTGCTTTTTATAAAATTAATTGTTACATGGTTGTTAACTATGTATGATATAATTTGAATCGTAATTCTCACCAAAGTTATTAGCCCAGTATGTCTGTCCGTTCACTTGGTAATAAATACAATACTCAAAATTGTCAATTCCTCTTTCATCCAAATTCAGTACACCTGACCAAACCTCGGTATCGTCTGAGTTTGTTGAAGCATAGCTTAGCGGAACATCTGTATATGTAGTCCAATTATCCTGTGTATATCTTACCTGTACATTTTTTTCATAGGCATAATTTTTCAAAACAACATCAATATCATATGTGTTGTTAAACTGATTATACGGAGTTCCGATTCTTCTTACTGTTATCGGAGCAGTTCCGATTTCTTCAGATGTATAATTCGCTCCGTTATTATTGTCCCAGAAAGTCTGACCGTCCGCTATATATTTAATTGCGTACTCTACACCCAAGCTGGAAATAGATGCTTTCCAGATTTTAGAACCGTCGGAAAGTGTAGTAACATATGTTGCCTCGGAATCTCTCCATTCCTGTCCCGGAAAATAATTGTAGTGTACATAAACATGCTGGTCAGAAGCATTGTCATTTGTTTGAATATATATTTCACTGCTTGTCATACCGTATTTTGAAAAATAAACATTTCTTGAATACATGCTTACACGATCTGTAGCAGCGTTTGTATTAGCGGTTGCAAATAAAGCAAAAAAGCTAAATATCATTAGAAATGACAAAATAATAGATAATGACTTTTTAAATAAAACTGTATTTTTCATTTTTTACTCCTTAAAATTATAAATATGCAAGCGCTTACAGCAATATAATATCATATAAATAAAATAAAAGTCAATATAAAATCTAACACTTTCTTCTAAAATATAACTTTTTGTCATTTAAAATAATTATTAACATTTTTATAATATTTTTTTATTATATAATATTAACTATCTAAAAAAACGGTCGGTTAAAATAAAGTACAAAGTGCAATAACTGTGCTTAGTTATACAATAAAAGTTTAGGGATTAATCTGCACTTTCAGTTTTCTGATAACGGGATTTTAGAGAATATTTGTAAAGTCTTGTGTTTATAATTTTACGGTTAAAAAAAGATACTTAACCATTGCTCCTTGATATAAGCGAAAATCTGAGAATTGAAAATACTGAAGCAGAATGTAACTGTTTGAACTTTCCGTAAAGAAATGTGAAGTTTTGTGTTGTAAAATAATTTTATTATGTTGCCATTTTTTCACGAATGATTGACAGAATTTTCTTTTCTCTTCTGCTTACCTGTACTTGAGTCATATTGAGAATTTTGGCAGTCTGGGTTTGAGTTTTGCATTTATAGTAGCGTAGTCGTATAATCTCTCGGTCACGGTTTTCAAGAAGCGTCAGAGCCTGCTCAAGACTTAGCCTTTCGGAAATTTCATACTGTATGTCATCAACAGGAACATCAAGTTCTAAATTTCCGTTTTCGTCATATTCCGCCGTCAGTGACAGCGGATTTTTTGTGCTGTTAAGAGCGTCGATGATTTTTTCTGTTGATACATCAAGCTTTTCTGCAAGCTGTGAGGTTGTAAGCTCACAGCCGTTTTTTATTTTGTTTTCATTGTTTTCTTTTGCAATTAAAATTGCAAGTTCCTTAAGCGTTCTGCTGACCTTTACTGCACCGCCGTCACGAAAGAGCCGCTTAATTTCACCCATTATAACGGGAAAGGCATAGGTTGAAAATGCGAGATTTCTTGTTTCGTCAAAATTGTTTATCGCCTTTGCAAGTCCCAGACAGCCTGCCGAAAACAGTTCTTCATATTCAATTCCCTTGCCTTTAAATCTTTTGCAGCATGCGTGAACAAGTCCGAAATTTGACTGTGCCGTTTTGTTTTTATCGGTCATCTTCTTTACCGAAAATCTTTTCAAGCGTTACCGTGGTGCCTTTGTTCGGTTCGGACCTTACCTTGACCTTATCACAAAAGCTTTGCATTACCGCAAATCCGAGACCCGCACGCTCTTCTTCGGGGGCGGTTGTAAAAAGCGGCTCCATTGCCTTTTCTATATCTTCAATTCCGCAGCCTCTGTCACGGATTTTGATTATTACCTTGTTTTTGTCGGTTATTACCGCCTTTATGTAGATTGTACCCGTGCTTCTTCTGTAGCCGTGCACAATGCTGTTTGTAACTGCTTCGGAAACAGCGGTTTTTATATCGCTCAGCTCGCTTACCGTTGGATCAAGTCCCATTACAAACGACGCGATAACGCTTCTTGCAAGCGATTCGTTGCAGCTGTTTGACGGGAAATTAACGCTCATTTCATTAATTTTTTTCATCTTAACACCCCCAGTGACCCAAGTCCCGACATTTCAAAAATTCTGTAAAGCCGCTCGGGTACATTTGTAACTCTTAATCCTCCGCCTATAAGCTTCATTTGCTTGTATCTTCCCATAACAAGTCCTACTCCCGATGAATCCATAAACGATACTGCGGAAAAGTCGAGGTTCAGAAGCTTAGGTTTCAGCGATTGTATGACCCCGTCAATTCGTGTTCTTATTTTTGCCGCTGAATCGTGATCGATTTCGCCGTCTATGTATGCGGTAAGAATATTGTTTTCGTATTCTGTTCTTAACATCTTATCCTTCCTTTGCTTTGTTAGCTTTATAAAAAATAAAACTCCATACCTATAATAAATAGTATGGAGTAAAAAATTTGTTTTATTCTGTTGTATAAAAATATTTTAGTAATTTTTTTTGAATTATTAAGACTTATATATTTTGCCTAATACATACGGTCTTATTTCACCTGCAAGGTAAAGCGAACCGCAGATTAATACGGCATTTTTCTCTTTTTTTGCTTTGCACAACGCCGCGTCAAACGCCGTTTCTACGCTGTCAAACGAATGTACGCTGTCAAAATACGGCCTGCATTTGTCCGCAAGCTCACAGGGTAAAATTGCTCTGGGATTTTGGACAGGCACGGTGTAAACGCTTTCAAATACGCCTTTGAGCAGTTTTAAAGAGCTGTCAATGTCCTTGTCTGCAAGCATTCCGAGTATGCAAATAATTTTTTTGCCGTGTAAAAAAAGATTTACCGCTTCTTTCAGTGCCTCAATGCCGTTTGGGTTGTGTGCTCCGTCAAGCAAAACGACAGGGTCGCTGCACAGCAGCTCAAGTCTTGCTGGATTTACGGCTTTTGCAAAACCCATGCAAATATCACTGTCTGAAATTTCAAGAATCCCCCGTTCTCTTATACTTTCGATTGCGGCGAGTGCAGTCCTTGCGTTTTCAAGCTGGTGTTTTCCCGCAAGCTTCAAGGCGACTTTGTTTCCGTTGTATTCAAATTCGCTTCCCTCAAGAGTTTCTTTAATTACATTTATTTTTATGCGGTCGCTTGTCACAAGCTCAACATTAAGGCTTTTTGCAGTTTCTTCAATAACCTCCATAGCTTCAGGCGTTTGGCTTGAGGTGACAGTAAATGACGGAGATTTTATAATACCGCATTTTTGCTTTGCAATTTCCTGTATGGTGTCGCCAAGCACGGCGGTGTGGTCAAGTCCGATAGTTGTAATAACCGAGCAGATCGGCGGCTTTATAACATTGGTGCAGTCAAGAAGTCCACCCATACCTGTTTCAAGCACTACTATGTCACACTTTGCCTCTGCGTGAATGTAAAACTCAAGGGCGTTTACATACTCAAATTCCGTTATTACAATGCCCTCGCGGCTTAGCTGCTGTACAAGAGGAAAAGTTTTTTCAACGGCAGATGTGAGCACTTCTTTTGAAATCATCTGATTGTTAATCTGAATTCTCTCGCGAAAATCAGTGATGTAGGGCGATATGAAAAGTCCCGTTTTGTATCCTGCCGACACAAGCACAGCGGACAGCATTGCACAAACAGAGCCTTTGCCGTTAGTACCTGCAATATGAATGTATTGAAGCTTATCCTGCGGGTTGCCCATACGATCAAGCAGAGTTAAAATTCTGTCAAGACCCGGACGGGAACCAAAGGTAAGCAGTGAATGTATTTTATCTAATGCGGTTTCATATGTCATTACAAAAGCTCCCTGTATATTTCATTCTTTTTAAAGCCTGTTATCGCCGCCGCCTGCTTTGCCGCTTCCGTAGGCTTTTCTCCGTTTTCAATAAGCTTTTTTGCGGTTTCAACGGCGTATTCAAGCGTCAGTTCCTGCTCTTGTGTTTCTTTTGTCGCTCCTTCAAGCACAAGCACAATTTCGCCCTTTATACTGCCGTCAGCATAGTTTTCAGCCGCATACTTTGTCGTGGTGCGGATAACCTCCTCGTGCAGCTTTGTAAGTTCACGCACAATGGACAGTTTTCGCTCTCCAAACGCAGAATAGAGGTCTTTTAAAGTATTTGGAAGCTTGTGGGGTGCTTCATAAAAAATCATAGTTCGGTGTTCGTTTTTAAGGCTTTGCAGATGCTCGTTTCGGCTTTTTTTGTTCACGCTCAAAAAGCCTTCAAATGTAAATCGTCCCGTTTCAAGTCCCGATACCGCAAGTGCGGATATTACTGCACTCGGTCCGGGTATGACAACGGTTTTTATTCCACGCTCTTCACAAAGCTTTATTAAATCCTCGCCAGGGTCCGAAATACAGGGCATTCCTGCATCGGTAACTATCGCACAGTTTTCGCCCTTTAAAATTCTGTCTGCGATAATCTCGCCGCGTTCACGCTTGTTGTGCTCATAGTAGCTTATCATGGGCTTTTTTATGCCGAAGCGGTTTAAAAGCTTAAGCGTTACCCTTGTATCTTCGGCGGCAATAAAATCAACGCTTTCAAGTGTGCTTATTGCTCTCGGCGAAAGGTCTGAAAGATTGCCTATCGGAGTTCCGGTAACATATAAAATTCCACTCATAATATCACTTCAATTCTTCAAACGGTGTTTTGTAACAGCCGTAAATTTTCATCATTTCATCGGAGAAATCTCCGTTGTCGGCTTCAATGAACAGGGTGGGGAGGACGTTTAAAAATCCACGCTTTCCGCCTCTTCTGCCCTCTAACAAAAAAAGCTTCGGAGCCTTGTTTTTCCTTTGCTGAACAATACGCAGCGTTTTGGGCTCAATGGCAAATTTACGCATCGACTCCATAACATCGGCAAGGCGTTCCGGCCGCTGACAGACGCAAAAACTTCCGCCGAATTGCAAAAGCTTTGACGCGGCACTGCAAATGTCGTCAAGCGTACATTCGGTTTCGTGCCTTGCAATTTGCTTTGACCCCTGTGGGTTTGTAATTCCGCCTCCGCCTATCTTGTAGGGCGGATTGCACACGACAAGGTCATAACAGCCGAAAGTAAGCTTTCCTTTAAGGTCCTTTAAATCGGCATTGATTACCCTTATTTTATCGCACAAATTATTAAGTTCAACACTTTTTTGAGCAAGTGTGCAGGCATCTGTCTGAATTTCCACGGCGTCTGTTTCAATCTCTTTGTTGTGCCTTGACCACAAAAGCGGAATTGTTCCGCATCCTGTTCCGAGTTCGGCACATTTCTTTTTGCCCTTAGGCATGGAAAAATCAGCAAGCAGTATGGTATCGGTTGAAAAACGGTAGCTTTCGGAAACATATATCTGAATACCGTTTCCGAGCGGTTCAAGGTGTATATTACGCATAGCAATTCCTTTCGTGCAGACAGGATGTTGTTTACAGAGAAAAACGGCAAGGAATACACCTTGCCGTTTGAAGTTTTGATTAACCCCGAATTATGCCTCCTGAGGAGCACCTACCGGGCATACATCAGCACAGGAACCGCAGTCTGCACAAGCGTCAGCGTCAATAACATACTTGCCGTCGCCCTCTGAAATAGCAGAGCAAGGACAAGCGTCTGCACAAGCACCGCATGCGATGCAATCGTCACTAATTACATATGCCATAGGGGGAACACCTCCTTAAAAGATTTCACATATATTTTAACACATATTTTGCAAAATGCAAATGTTTTAGAAATATTTTTAATTTTTTTACAAATAATAAATTATTTGTTTACATTTAGTGCTAAATATTATCGGATAAAATAAAAATTTGAATTATTCCAAGCCCTTTAGCTGTTCCAATTCCTTTTTGTTGACTTTTATATATCCGTCCTTAACAAGTTTACATTCCTTTACCGTAAAAGTTTTGGGAGCAACATCTTCGGGAGCCTCGTCAAGTTTAACTTTAAGCGTTCCCGCAATGAGGTTGTTTTCAACAACAAGACCCTTGCCCTCAGGGGTATTTACTATTGCACCTACTTTCGGGGTTTTCTTTAACAGGTCGGTGTATGCCTCCTGCTCATATTTAAGACAGCACATCAGTCTGCCGCAGGTTCCCGAAATTTTGACGGGGGAGAGCGAAAGACCCTGCTCCTTTGCCATCTTAATGGATACGGGCTGAAATTCGCCCATATAGCTTGCACAGCAAAACGGTTTGCCGCAAATTCCCAAGCCGCCGAGCATTTTTGCCTCGTCCCTGACGCCAATTTGTCTAAGCTCGATTCTTGTTCTGAAAACCGACGCCAAATCCTTTACAAGTGCACGGAAGTCCACTCTGCCGTCGGCTGTAAAATAAAATAAAATTTTACTGTTATCAAATGTGTATTCAACATTGACAAGCTTCATATCAAGTTTGTGGTTTGCAATTTTTTGTTCGCAGATTTTGTAAGCTTCCTTTTCTTTGAGCTTGTTTTCAGCAAGGTGATTTAGGTCGCTGTCAGTTGCAATTCTTATAAGCGGTTTAAGCGGATGTGTAAGCTCTGCTTCATCAATAGTCTTGTTAGGAGTTGCAACTTCTCCGCACTCAAGACCTCTTGCCGTTTCAACCACTACCATATCGCCTTTGTTAAGCTTATTGTCAAGAGGGTCAAAGTAATAAACCTTGCCGACCTCTTTGAATCTAACTCCGATTACCTCTGCCATGAAATCCTCCTGTATTCTCCGCACAACCATGTTGTAAGGAGATTTATGTTAATGTTCTGTTTTATTTTTATTGCAGAGCTTTGTGTAAGCTCAATCATTTGTATTATTTGTCCCTTTGTAAAGCGTGCCGCAAGATTTTTGCCGAGCGTGCCGTCAAGCAGAGTGCTTCCTCCGACAGAAACAGCAAGCCCGTCACGCAAAAGCGTGCGTACCGCCGAGAGAGTTTCATCCGCCGACTGTTTGTCCGAAAGAACATTCAGAGCAAGGAGCAAATCGTATTCTCGGGATGAAATAATACCGTTTACTATTTTTTGTGCATTTTTAAGTGATTTTTCACTTATATTGGCTTTCTGTTTGAGCCGCACCACCGTACAGCGTGAAAGTATGGTTATGAGAAGCTTTTGTGCATTTTCGCACAGCAAAATAAAATGCACATTCTGAGGAGGCTCCTCAAGCAGCTTTAAAAAAGAATTTTGTGCAATAACGGACAGCCTGTTGTCTGCTTCCTCAAAAATATATACCTTTGCGTCTGCCTCATTCGGCAGAATATACGCGTCCTTTGATATACTGCGAATTTGCTCGATAGAATAAGTCTTTGACTTTTTTTCCGGATATGCATAGCTTATGTCGGGGTGAGACATAAGGCTTGCTTTTTGGCAATTCAAGCAGGTGCCGCAAGGTTTTTCACGGCTTGTGCACACGGTGTACATAGCAAGGTGTTTTGCCGCATTCAAAGCGGTTTCCTTGTTTTCACATTCCAAGATTATTGCGTGAGGGATTCTGCCGTTGTTTTCAAGCTCAGACAGAGCGTTTTGAACGGCAGTATCAAAGCTAAAACCGTTAAAATTCATAGCACACCTCCTGCAAAGTTTATTATATCACCAAATAAGCCGGTTTTCTGCATTTATTTAACCTGCACGGTGTTCATTACAATATCACCGTTATCGGTAATGTCAATATATCCGTAGCTCGCCATGTAGCCGCTGCAATGACCCGGATTCATAATGTTAAGGCCGTCCTCGTACAGCGTTAAGGAATTATGAGTATGTCCGAACAGCAAAATATCTGCCTTTTCCTCTCTTGCTGCACTTACAATATTATAAAGTCCTGTTTTTGCGTTATAGAGATGACCGTGCGTGATAAAAATTCTTTTTCCGCAAACCGTCATAACCTCTTTTGACGGCAGCGTACTGCACCAGTCGCAGTTTCCCCTTACGCCTACAACCATTTTATCCTTTAAGGTTTCTTTAAGATACTGAACCTGTTCGTCGCCGTCGCCGCAGTGAAAAATTATTTCGGCACTCGGCTGTGCCTTTACAGCCTTCAAAAGTGTTTTTAAATCGCCGTGTGTGTCTGAAACAACTAATATACGCATTAAAAAACTCCGTTCTAAAAATATAATTAAAGCATAGAATATAGCGAGGTGTTTTTATGAATGATAATATAAACAAATTACTCTCAAGCTTGTCAAAACAGCTTGGAGTGTCCGAAAACCAAATTAAAAATGCAGCCAAAAGCGGAAATGTTAACGAGATGCTCAAAAATGCCGATACAGAGCAGTCTGAAAAAATAAAGTCAATTTTAAATGATCCCGAAAAAGCAAAGGAGCTTTTAAACAGTCCTCAGGCACAGGCGTTAATAAAGCTGCTCGGCGACAATAAATAAGAGAAAAACTTACAAACAGGAGAGGGTGTGAAAAGCAAAATGTCTGACATACAAGACAAAATTAATCAGATTCTCAGCAATCCCGAGGCACTAAAACAGGTGCAGAGCCTCGGCGAGCAGTTAGGACTTGCAAAGCCCGAAACGCCAAAGCCAAAACCAAAACAGTCAGAGCTTTTAAGCGACGATATGCTGTCGGCAATAACACGCCTTGCTCCTGTTATGAGCTCGGTGAACAGCAATGACGAAACGACGCGGCTTTTAAATTCTCTGCGTCCGTTTTTGAGCAGTGAAAAGCAGCAAAAACTTGACCGAGCCGAAAAGATGATAAAATTTATTAAAATAATTCCAATCCTAAAGGACAACGGTATGTTTATTTAAGCTTATTTAAGCAAAGATTTAAATTACCGAAATTCAGATAATAACAGCATTGAAAACCAAATACAAAAGGGGTGAAGAAATGCCCAGTTTTGAAGAAGAGGCCTTTGCAAGGGCACAGCAAATTAACAGACGCCAACCGTTTCACCACGGCAGTCAGCAAAGCGTAAAGCCCTCTGCAAAGCAGGAACAGACAAACAAGGAGCAGTCAAAACAGGAAAATGACGAACAGCCGAGTGAAAAAGCATTTGCACCAAAGCAGCAAGGAAATGCAAATTTGCTTGATATGATGTTCAAAAACAAGGAGCAAAGCCTTATTTTGCTGTTGCTTGTTTTGCTGATGGATGAAAATACCGACCCTGCTCTGCTGCTCGCCCTGATTTATCTGCTTATCTGATTTGACCGTTACCTCGTATTATAAACTTATTGCTTGTAAGCTCGTTTAGTCCCATAGGTCCTCTTGCGTGGAGTTTTTGAGTTGATATTCCGATTTCTGCTCCGAGTCCGAACTCTCCGCCGTCCGTAAATCGTGTTGACGCATTTACATAAACAGCCGCAGAATCTACGCATGAGGTAAACTTATTTGCATTTTGATAGTCGCTCGTAATGATGCTTTCGCTGTGACCGGTGCTGTATTTTGCGATATGTGCAATGGCGTCGTCTATGCTGTCAACAACCTTAACGGCAAGAATATAGTCCAAAAATTCTTCAGCGTAATCCTTTTCTGTTGCACTGACAACGCAGTCGCCCAGAATTTCCCTTGTTCTGTCACAGCCCCTGATTTCAACATTCATTTTATCAAGCTCTGCCTTAATTTGAGGCAGGGCTTTTTCTGCAATATCCTTGTGGACAAGCACGGTTTCTATTGCGTTGCAAACAGACGGGCGGGATGTTTTTGCGTTGAATATAATGCTTTTTGCCATATCAATATCTGCACTTTCATCAACATAAACATGGCAGTTGCCGACACCCGTTTCAATTACGGGTACTTTTGCGTTTTCTACCACACTCTTGATAAGTCCTGCACCGCCTCGGGGAATAAGAACATCAAGATAATCCGAAAGCTGCATAAGCTCCGTCGCACTTTGGCGTGTTGTGTCCTCCACAAGCGAAACGCAGTCGCGGGGAAGTCCCGCTTTTTCGATTGCGTCACGCATAATCTCGGCAATGGCTTTGTTTGAATTAATTGCTTCCTTACCGCCTCTTAAAATTACGGCACTTCCTGCCTTTAAGCAAAGTGCGGCGGCGTCAGAGGTGACGTTGGGGCGAGCCTCGAATATTATTCCGATAACTCCCATAGGAACAGTGATTTTTTCAATCTGCAAGCCGTTTTTGAGTGTTCTGCCGTCAAGAACTCTGCCAATCGGGTCGGGAAGATTTGCAACTTCTGCCACACCGTTTGCCATAGAGTTGATTCTTTCTTCGGTTAGTTTTAATCTGTCAAGCAGGGAGCTTGTAAGATCTGCTTTTTTACCGTTTTCTATATCAATATCGTTTGCGTTTATAATTTTTTCCGAGTTTTCTTTCAGAGCAGAAGCAATGGCATTTAAGGCGTCGTCTTTTTTTGAACCTGCCGTCATAAGAAAGCGTGACGCTTCCTTTGCTTTTGCTCCCATTATTTCAAGCTGTGTCATATTTTTCTCCTTGCCGTTTATTTGTAGTATGCAGTTTTACTTTTTATTTGTAGGTTTGCTTAATCTGTACGCGATTTTCCGTACAGCATTTATTGTTTTGCAAGAAAAACGGTGCCGATGTTGTTTCCGTCAAATATTTCATACAGGTTTTCGGGTGTTGAGCCGTTTATAACATGAACCTCAACGCATCTTTTGGTGGCGTAATCAGCCGCCTGAAGCTTTGTTATCATTCCGCCTGTTCCTCTGTTAGATCCTGAGCCTGCCGCCATTGACATAACATCCCGTGTTATATTTTCGACAACATCAATTTTTTTTGCACTCGGATTTGTGCGGGGGTTTGAGTCGTACAATCCGTCAATATCGGTTAGAATAATAAGTCTGTCCGCTCCGACAAGTCCTGCAACTATTGCGGAAAGCATATCGTTGTCGCCGAAGTTGTTGCCCTCAAGCTCGTCAATAGCAACGGTATCATTTTCGTTAATAACGGGAATAATATTCATCTTCAAAAGTTCGTTAATAGTGTTGATGACATTCTGCCTTTTTTGCTCTGTTTCTACCGCATAGCGTGTCAGCAGAATTTGAGCGACGCTGTGATTATATTCTCCGAACAGCTTGTCATACATAAACATCAGTTCGCATTGACCTATCGCCGCAAGTGCCTGCTTTTTTTTTGTTTCCGTCGGGCGTGACTGAAGCCCTGTTTTTCCCATTCCTACGCCTATCGCACCGGACGATACGAGCATAATCTGCTCTCCTCTGTTTTGCAGGTCCGAAAGTACCTTGCAAAGACTTTCAATTCTTCTGTAATTGATTTTTCCGTTTTCGTAAGTAAGCGTTGATGTACCTACTTTTACAACTGTGCGTTTATTACCCATTTTAAACACCTAATCCTGCCTTATAGCTTTTAATTTACTAAAGCGTCATCGGAGCTATTATATCATATTTTGACCGACAATTACAACACTTTGCTAAAATATTATATTAAAACCTAATGAATAACTCGGCAGTATTAATGCATATGAGAGTGCGGCAAATATATACAAACCGTATTTTTGATAATCTCATATAAAACCGAATCTCCCAAAAACAAACAAGCGACAGTTTTTAACCGCCGCTTGCTGCATATTGCATATTAAATAATATGAATCAAATTGTTAATCAATCCTCTGCCGGCTCTGTTTCAACAGGTGTTTCGGGTTCTGTGCTTTCAGTCGGTTTAGTTGTGGGCTTCTCGGTCGGCTCCGTAGTCGGCTTGGTTGTGGGCTTTTCGGTTGCTTTAGTCGTTGGCTGAGTTGCGGGCTTTTCTGTTGGCTTTTGAGTCGGTTTAGTTGTCGTTTCTTCAGCCGGCTCAGTCACATTGTCTACATTGGTGTTTTTATCATTAGTATCATTTTCTGCACTGATAAATACATATCCGTGGTCTGTATCATATGACGAAGATCCAAGCTCTTCTCTGTCAACTTCTTTTCCGTCTTTGTAGTACACTCTCCACGCCTTTACCGTGTATCGTGAGCTTCCCTTGTCGGTTAGCTCGTTTTCGGTTTTAATTTCATCATACGATGAATCCTTAACGCCCCAAATTGAAACATAAAGAGTATTGTCAACTACTTTGCACTCCATAAACATTTGATACTCTGTCGGATTAGAGAGCTTGAGATCAAGCCGCGGATAGTCAATCGTTGCGTCAAGTCCTGTCGGAACATAAGACGATGCCCACATATGGCAGTAGCGTTCTTCAATGTCCATATTAGCTCTGATTGCCGCATTATAAATGGTTGAGCTTGATTGGCATATTCCTCCGCCGATTCCGCTTGTGAGCTCGCCGTTTACTATAACGCCTGCAGCTTTATAGCCGTTGGATTCAAGATTTGAATCTCCGGTACATTCATTAAATGACCAGGTAGCACCAGGCTCGATTACGGAGCCGTTGCATGCCGCAAGAGATATTTTCATATTTTCCGTGCCGTTAGCAGAGTTTGTGGAAACAGTTTGGTAAGAAGCAAGTTTTTCTATGTTTTTCTTTAAATCATCAATCTGTATTTTAGCTTCAACCGTTTCAACCTCGGCTACAATTCTTGTTTCCGAAACACCCTGTGATATTGCCGCCTTAAGCTGGTCGCTCAAATCGGTCGTGTTAAGCTCCTTGCCTTTTTCGGCTTCTGCATACTCAAAACGATTCTTTGCGTAAGGAGTAAATTTTGAAACATAGGCATTTTTAGCCTCGCGGTTTGTTGCTGTTTCGATCTTTTCGGCATTTTTCTCAACCGAATCAACCGTCACGGTAGCAGTAACCGAATATTCCTTGTCTTCATTTGTATGGTCTATGGTGTCATTTTTTATTTCGTTTAAAACTTCATCAATATCATATGTATATTCAAAATCTGCTTGGGTAAGAGTGGTAATCTCGCCGTCAGCATCAACCGAAATTGAAACAGGCTTTATAAAACTTTCCTCTTTGAGCGTCAGAAGTTCTTTAGCTTCCTCAAGAGTTTTGCCCGCAATAGAAATACCCGATACAACAGTATCATCCTCAAACACAAATTCACTGTCAGAATTTGAATTTCCAAACACTCCGCTTTGGAACAAACAAAAACCGGTGACTCCCAATGCAATAACTACAGTCGCTGCAATAGCCGAAATCAAAATAATCTTTTTCTTTTTATCGGGGTTCGGCGAATTGCCGTTTTTGTTTGAACCCGTTGTTTGTGCCCTGCCGCTTGAAATATCGACAAGACCGTCGTCTAATACAATAAAATCGTTATAGGAATTTTTATCCAAAAAAACTCACCTCAAAGAAATGCACAAATAAAAGTAAATCAATAAATCAGTGACATTTAATGTCTACAGTACATTTTACTATAAAGGAATATAAAAATAAAGTACAAAATTGAAAATTTTAAAAAAATTTTTAACAAAAAATCATTGTAATTTTGATAGGATTTTTTACATAAAAAACTTTTAGTATTGGTATTAAAAATGACCTGACAAAATAAAAAACATCATTTTTTAGACTAAAATAAATGTTGAAATTAATTTTAAATATAAGTATAATAAATATGTGAGTATAATTTCCCAGAAAGATATTATTCGGAGTTATTTATGAAAATTCTTATATTTACCGCTTCAACCGGCGGCGGTCATAAGCGTGCAGCTGCTGCAATAGAAGAGAAAATCAAAAAGCTCAGCCCCGATACAAAAGTTAAGGTTGTTGACGCAATGAAAGCCATAGGCAAGATTTACGACAAGACCGTGTGCGGCGGCTATCATTTTATGGCTACTAAAATTCCGAAAGTTTACGGAGAGTGCTATAAAATTACAGACAGAAAAAACCTTATGTATAAGGCTGTAATGAAATCAAACACCATGATGTCTAAAAAGCTGTTTGAAACAATAAATGAGTATTTACCCGATATTGTAATAATCTGCCACCCGTTTGTCACAACAATGGTTTCAAAACTCAGACGCCAAGGCAAGATTAATGTAAAGGCTATCAGCATAATTACCGATTATGACGCCCACCGTACATATATAGTCCCCGAGATTGAGGCGTATGTTCTTGCAGAGCCGCAAATGGCAAAAAAACTCATACAGGAGTACGGTGTTGACGAAAATATTATATATCCTCTCGGAATTCCTATTTTTGACAGCTTTACTGAGCCGTTTAACAAGGAGGAAATTTGCAAAAGAGAGGGTCTTGACCCCAATGTTCCGACGGTGCTTTTGATGGCAGGATCGTTTGGCGTTACAGGCGTGCTTGAGTTTTATAAAAGTCTTGCAAAAAAGGCAGGTAACACTCAGTTTATTGTTATTACAGGCCGCAATATCAAGCTTTTTGGGAGCCTTGAAAAGCTGATTGATGAAATGGGTATGCAGGACAGGACAAAGCTTTTGTATTTTGTAAAAAATGTTGAAGATTATATGCATATCTCGGATTTGATTGTTACAAAACCCGGAGGTCTTACGGTTACGGAAAGTCTTGCCTGCGGTTTGCCGATGGCGATATACAGTGCTTTTCCTGGGCAGGAACGGGATAATGCCGACTTTTTGGTTAGTGAAAATGCGGCTGTCTTGCTGAATAAAAAGAACGGTGACGATCAAATTATTGAGCTGTTAAATTCTCCGCAGCGGCTTTCGGATATGAAGAAAAAGTGCAGAGAGCTGTCAATACCCGACTCTGCCGAAAATATTTTTAGGCTCGCACAAAAAATCTGCGGAGAGGAATAACTTGACTGAAAGGAATTATAAAATGAAAAAAATACTTGCGTTATTAATGTGTATCATATCGGTTGTCGTTTCTTTGTGTGCCTGCACAAATCCCGATGAATTTTCAGACAGTGAAACACTTTCTAAGGATTACACAAGGAACACAGATCCGTCAGTGAGCTATAACTACGATGACGGAGCAACCTCTGCTCCTCTGTCATATACTGTGTATGCAAGCTCAATGACAAATTTTGAATTAAGGCTGTTTCGCAATTATTTTGCACAGCAGCAGGATAAGACAAAATCAACTTTGCTTGCTCCGATAGGAACAGTGCTTCAGCTCTCGCTTTTGGCAAACGGTGCAACAGGAGACTCAAGCGACGAGCTTTCACTTGCACTCGGTTCTGATTTAACTTTGGACGACATAAATGTTTGCTCATCTTATTTTAAAAGCCGTATGGAAGCGGTGAGCAAAATCGGAAACGGCGAAGTTGACGAGCTTTCCGGCAAAAAAACAGAGGCAGGAGAAACGGAATTTGTCCGTCTTGGCACGGATGTTTTCTTTAACGATACATTGGATGTGAAAACAGGCTTTTTGCAGACTAATGCAAGCTATTTCGGCGGCGATATATTCCGTTTTATGTTTTCTGACAAGGACGCTTTGTCAAAGGTAAACAGCAGCTTGTCTGATTTTACCGATTCACAGGCGTTTACAAGTCTTGATAAGGACAGCAGTATGTTTATGGTAAGCTCCTCCGATGTAAGTGACCTTTGGCTTGAAAGCTACAGTAAGGCTGATATTGAGCAGGGCACTTTTAAATCAAGCAGTTCCGATAAAAGTGTAAACTTTATGACATCAAACGAAACGCTGATAAAATCCGATAAGGCACAGGGCGTTATTAAATACACAAGTAAAAACCCCCTCAAGCTTATGCTTATTATGCCTGATGAGGATATTTCGCTTGAGGAGTATATTTCGGATTTTGATTACACTGAATTTTCAAATCTTCTTGACAGTGTTGATATTACAAAAAAAGCTACTGCTCAAATTCCTGAATTTACCGTTTCAAACGGTTCACAGGCTGTACCGCTCTCAGAGCCGCTTTCCGACAGCGGTTTGTACACACTGTTCACCGATGAAATTTCGTTTAAAAACATATCAAATTCCGATGATTTAAGGATAGACGAAATTTATGAGCTGACTGACGAAATATCAATCAGTGCGTCGGGAATTAACAGTGATTCCGAGATAGCACAAAACCGTGCCGATGAGCTTGAGAAAACGGATTCTCAAATTAAATTTGACCGTCCGTTTATGTTCCTGTTAATCGATAACGAGAGCAGTATTCCTTTGTATATCGGAACAGTTGATAACATATAAAATTTATAACATAACAAAAAGCTCGGTATCCGCTGTGCGGATTGCCGAGCTTTACTTTTTGTCAGTTGAATTAGTTTTTTTTGGAATATGCCTGTTTAAACGGAACGATTTCTCCGTCGCTCTGCTTTACGCTTACATTGTCAAGGGTATTGTCAAATTGAGCACGGATTTCGCCGAGATAGATTTTATAAAGTTCTTTTTGCTCGGACTGTTCCTCCGAGGTAAGACCCTGCTCACGCTTTTTCTTTGCAAGCTCATTTATTCGGTTGAGCATCTTTTTATCCATTACAGCACCTCGCTTTTCTGTTTCGTTAATCATATCATATTTTTTCAAAAACTACAAGCGACTTGCAAGTCTAAATACTTGAAAAAATCCAAAGATGTTGTATAATAGAAATGTTATGATAGTTATTTTGTTCGGAGGTAAACAATTATGGCAGAAAATAAAAAAATGGTAGAAGCCATTACAAGCAGAGATGAGGACTTTGCAAAATGGTATACCGATATTGTAAAAAAGGCTGAGCTTGTCGATTACTCAAATGTTAAAGGATGCATGGTAATCAGACCTTACGGCTATGCTATTTGGGAAAATATACAGGCCGACCTCGACCGCAGATTTAAGCAGACGGGTCATGAAAATGTTTATATGCCGATGTTTATCCCCGAAAGTCTGCTTCAAAAGGAAAAGGATCATGTAGAGGGTTTTGCACCCGAATGTGCGTGGGTAACGGTTGGCGGACAGGAAAAGCTTGCGGAACGCCTTTGTGTTCGTCCGACATCGGAAACGCTTTTCTGTGAGCATTATAAAAAGATAATTAATACTTACCGTGATTTGCCCAAACTTTATAACCAGTGGTGCAGTGTTGTAAGATGGGAAAAAACAACCCGTCCTTTCCTTCGTACATCTGAATTTTTGTGGCAGGAAGGTCACACTATGCACGAAACAGAGGAGGAGGCAAGAGAGGAAACACTTAGAATGCTTCATGTATATGAGAGCTTCTACAGAGAAACTCTTGCAATTCCCGCTGTCATCGGTAAGAAAACCGAAAAAGAAAAATTTGCCGGTGCAGAGGAGACCTATACAATAGAGCCGATGATGCACAACGGCGTGGCACTTCAGGGCGGCACATCTCACTACTTCGGCGACGGCTTTGCAAAGAGCTTCGGAATAACATATACGGGCAAGGACAATAAGCTTCATTATCCGCACCAGACATCATGGGGCGTATCAACAAGAATGATCGGTGCAATAATAATGGTGCACGGCGATGACGACGGCCTTGTTCTTCCGCCGAAGATTTCACCGATTCAGGTTGCTGTTATTCCTGTTGCACAGCACAAAGAGGGCGTGCTTGAAAAAGCAAATGAGCTTAAACAAGAGCTTGAAAAGAACTTCAGAGTAAAGCTTGACGATTCGGATCATGCTCCGGGATGGAAGTTTGCGGAGTATGAAATGAAGGGCGTTCCTGTAAGAGTGGAGATAGGACCCAAGGACATTGAAAAGAATCAGTGCGTTGTTGTAAGACGCGACACAAGAGAAAAAGCTTTTGTACCGCTTTGCGAACTTACCGAGTTTGTGAAAAATCTTATGGAGGATATTCACAACTCAATGTATGAGCGTGCTCTCAAAAATACACAGGAAAAGACATTCTGTGCAACAAGCTATGATGAATTTATTGACATTGCAAAAAATCACCCCGGATTTATCAAGGCTATGTGGTGCGGCGACAGCGAGTGCGAGGACAAACTCAAGGACGCTACAGGCGGCGTAAAGAGCAGATGTATTCCGTTTGAGGAAGAACACCTTTCGGATACCTGCGTTTGCTGCGGCAAGCCTGCAAAACATATGGTTTATTGGGGTAAGCAGTATTAATACAAAGAATTAAATTTATTTTATTATTATAAGATTATGAGGTGGTGAGAAAATGCCGATTAAGGTTCAGAGCAATCTGCCTGCGATTAAGGTGCTTGAATCGGAAAATATCTTTGTTATGCCAAATGAGGTTGCGTTAAGACAGGATATCAGACCGCTTAAAATTTTGATTCTTAACCTGATGCCCACTAAGATTGAAACCGAAACTCAGCTTTTAAGACTGCTTGGCAACAGTCCGCTGCAAGTGGATATTGAGCTTTTGCAAATGGCTTCCCACACTTCAAAAAACACATCGCCTCATCACCTGACTACATTTTACAAAACATTTCAGCAAATAAAAGACGAAACATTTGACGGTATGATTATCACAGGTGCTCCCGTCGAACAGCTTGAATTTGAGGAAGTTGACTATTGGGATGAGCTTTGTCAGATAATGAAATGGTCAAAACACAATGTTTATTCAACATTTCACATTTGCTGGGGTGCACAGGCAGGATTGTATTATCATTACGGGATACAAAAATATCAGCTTCCCGAAAAGCTGAGCGGCATATATTCTCATAAGATTTTAAATCCTCATCACAGACTTATGAGAGGCTTTGACGATACATTCTCTATACCGCATTCCCGTTACACAGGTGTAAATGAGGCGGACATCAAAAAGTGTCTGGGACTTGAAATACTGTCTGTTTCCGATAAAGCAGGCGTTGCTGTCGTTTGCAGCAAAACAGGCAGACAGGTTTTTGTGACAGGACACGCAGAATACGACAGGGAAACGCTTGCAAACGAGTATTTTCGTGATAAAAGCAAAGGCATTAACCCAAAAATACCGTACAATTATTTCCCCGATGATGACGCGTCAAAAACTCCTCCTATGGTGTGGAGAAGCAATGCGACTTTGCTTTATACAAATTGGCTGAACTATTTTGTATATCAGGCAACTCCCTATGATTTGCATGAGCTTCTTGAAAAATATCCTCATTAAATTGTGAGCATAGATTAAGCCGAAAGGATTTAAATCCTTTCGGCTTTTTTGTTTTAGTTGATAATTGTTATATCTTTTTAATCTAATCGGCATTTCAAAGCACTAAAGCCGCATATTTCGTGTAAATAGTATTTATCAGTACGACTTTAATTTTGCAATAGCTTCGGCAGCGTCGTCTGCTTTAAAAACGGCAGTACCAGCAACGCATATGTCGATTCCTGCATTTGCCGCCTGCTCAATGGTAGCTTCGCCTATTCCGCCGTCAGCCTCTATCAGAATATCAATTCCACGCCTTTTGCATTCGTCCTTGATTTCTTTTACCTTTGGCAGCATATCAGCCATAAAGCTCTGTCCGCCGAAACCGGGCTCAACGGTCATTATGAGCACCATATCAATTTTATCAAGATACGGAAATACGGAACTTGCAGGTGTATTGGGTTTAATCACAAGCCCCGGTTTTATGCCGCGGCTTTTAATTTTTTCAATTGTTTTATCAATATCCGAGTCGCATTCAATGTGAAAGGTGATAATATCTGCACCTGCGTCTGCAAAGTCGTCTGCGTATTTTAGCGGGTCGCTTATCATAAGATGCACATCAAAAGGCTTATTTGTGCATTCTCTCACGGTTTTTATTACAGGTGCACCAAAGGTTATGTTCGGAACAAAATGACCGTCCATTACATCAAGGTGCATTAAGTCTGCTCCTGCCTTGTCCATTCTTACAATTTCTTCACCCATTTTTGAAAAGTCACAGGATAAAAGTGACGGTGCAATTTTCATTTTATACTTCCTTTCACAGATTGGTTTATAAAATTATTTTTTCAAATCAATTAAATTAAAAATGCGGTTACGGCTTCTGGGTTGACGGAGCGACTACTGCGGCGATGCCCCAGAAAAGTGAGTAAAGCAAAACTTCAAGCGTGCCCATTACTCCGACCCCGGCATACAAAGCAAGTGTTGCCGCAACTAAAATGCCGAGAATAATTGCTATAAGCTGAATAAGTATTGAAAGCGAAATATTCTGTTTTATTCTTACGCTTCCCGAGACGGCACGGGCAAGAGATGAGGTTTTTCCTCCCGTTATCAGGTAGGCTCTTGAGCTTTCTTCAACTGCACTTTGAGTTTCTTTCAGAGCGTTTCCAAGCCCTGTAGGAAGTACCTTTATGCTTCTGTAAAACAGTGTGTAAAGCTCGGCAATGAGGTCATTTGTAATGTTGTAGTCTGTTGTTCTTATAAGAAAACTGATGCCGTTTGCTTCGGCACGGTGAAGCTCTGTTTTTAACTCTTGGTCTGCGTGGTATCTTGTTACCACCATCGCAACAAGTCTGCCGGCTCTCGACAGATAAGTTACCTGTTTTCCGCTTGATGTATATTTTTCCTCGTATTCAATGCTCGGAGTTTCAACATTATATTTTTCAAGCAGCTTGCGTGAACCAACCAGTATTCTTTCACTTTTAATCCATCCCACAAGTCCCATTTCGTCCTCGTAAAGCACGCTTTCCACTTCCGGAAGTGTTCCGTTTGTTTCTGCCACAACAGTTTCAAATGCGTTTGCAATAGGATTTTGAGCTTCTTTTAAGACGGCTATTCCGCACAGCAGCGATTCATCTACATTGTATTCTTCATATGTCTTTATACCGTCAAGCTGAATTGAATCAGCAGGAAACAGCTCGTTTGCGTCAATCATAATTGCTGTACTGTCGCAAAATTGCTTGATTGACGGATACCCTGACAGCATCGCACCGAACGAAAGGAGCTTTTTGCACAAAATTCTGACAGGCAGATTTACGGAAACAAGGGTTGCCACGGGGATTGCAACTGCTGTCATAAGTGCAAAAGCATTAACAGCGTCGGTAAAGGACACCTTAACTATACCGTAAATCAGCGTTACAATAATTGCCGTAATCGTTGTTATGGGGGCAAGCTTTGATGCAAGATCCTCGCTCGGATCAGGAGCATATGATATTTTAAGGAAATTTGACGGAAATTTGGTTTTGTGCTGATAAGCAATGATGGTTTTGTCAGACGCCGTTCCGCTGAGCATTTGATTTGCAACAGATTCATTGTTATAGATTTTAGCGGCGTACTTTTGCCCTTTTGAAGAAATAAATTTAAAGTTATCCTTAACTCTCAGCACCATAATCAGTTTTCCGAAGTTGTTTACAAAGAAAGCAAGCAGAACGATTACACAGTAATAGTTTATGTTAAAGGAACTTAGGTCGCCGATGCAGAAGAAAGAAACTATCGTTTGTATCATTGCGGCAACGGAGCCTACCGCAACAGCGGTATCGGAGTTTCCTTTGAATTTTACAAGCGGAGTAAGACCGCTTAGTACCGCGATTCTGTTTATAAACAGAGAAAAACCGACTAATATAAAGTTTAAAATAGCGTATGCGGCAGGTGCAAAAGAAACTGCCGAGCAAATTGCTTCGGGAAAAAGTCGTGTGACAAAAGCCAAAACTATTGACAGTGCCGCAATTATACCGGAAATAAGACTACGCATAAAAAGCTTTTTAATGTTGTGGTTAAGCTCATACATAATGCTTTTTTCATCGTCGTCTCCCGTGTAATCTTCAACGGGTTTTGCCTTTTCTTTCGGAGTGTCGTTATCGTCTGATTCGTCCTTTGAGAAAAAACCCACAATGGCGGAAAGTACCTTTTCCTTAGCCGAACGCTTGTCCTCGTTTTCCTCCTGCTCCTGCTTATCCTCAACTTTTGTTTCGGGACGGATAACATGAGCTATTACCGACGGATTTTTTGAACGGATATATTCCTCGTATTCATTTGCAACAACATCGGTAAATTTGCCTGCTTTGACATTTATAATTTCTCTCGGTTCATCAAGACGGTATATCGGCACTTTTGCCACAATTTTCTTGGGAGAACTTTTGGGAGTGTCCGCCTCGTTATCGGCGTTTTTTACACCGAAAAGCTGCTCATATTTGCCTTTTTCGTTTTCTTTACTTTGGCTTTGTTCTTCCGTGCCCTGACTTTCCTCACTGTCAAGCTCAATATCTATGGTGTTAATGCTTTCAATATGATTCGAATCGTCCCTAAACTGCTCTACTTCTCCGATAACCTCTCCCGAAAAGCTTGTATTTTCGTCGTATTCGGGGGAGAGTGAAATAATTTTATTTTCCTCAGCTTCAGCCTTTGCCTTTTCTTCCTGCTCTTGTTTTAAAGCCTTTTTTTCAGCGTCAGCCAATGCCTGCTCGGGAGTTTTTACCTCCTCGCTGTTTCCGTCCATCATTAAGGACGCCTGCATGGTTGCGGCTGTCTTTTCGCCTACAATAGTGTTTGATGTATCAATCTCGTCAAGCGGACTTTCGTTTTTCAGTCTTGGCTTTTTGTTTGCGTTGCTGAAAATATCGTCCATTTTGGGCTTCGCACGGTATTTTTGTGCGGTTTTTTCCATTTTTTCCTGGTCAGCAAGATAGTGTGTTTCTTCAAGTATGCTTTCTATTTCCTGTTCATAAAGTGAATCGTAGTTGTTATCTCGTTGTGACAAGGGTAACACTCCTTTCGTGTTTTGCAGGCTTTGCAGTAAGGTTTTGGCTTGTCCGCAAACATCATCTTTTGTTCATAGCACTGTACATAAGTATCCCTGCGGCAACAGACGCGTTGAGAGAATTAATTTTACCTTTCATGGGAAGAGATACGATTACATCGCATTTTTCTCTCACAAGCCGTGAAATTCCTTTTCCCTCGTTGCCGATTACAATGGCACAAGCTCCCGAAAAATCGCATTTTGTATAGTCGGTTCCGTCCATATCCGCAGCGTAAACCCATACATTGCGTTCTTTCAGTTCATCTATAAGATTTGCAATATTTGTTACCCGTGCAACCCTCATATATTCAACAGCACCCGCCGACGCCTTGCCCACGGTGTAGCTAAGGCTTGCACTGCGTCGCTTCGGTACAATTACGCCGTGAACGCCGGCACATTCTGCCGTGCGGATTATTGCACCGAGGTTGTGAGGATCCTCAATTTCGTCAAGAACGATAATAAACGGCGATTCGTTTCTGCTTTCTGCATATTCGAAAATATCTTCTACCGATGAATATTCTTTAACAGCGGCAAATGCAATTATCCCCTGATGGTTTGTATTGCCTGAAATATAGTCAAGTTTTATTCGGTCAACTTCTTTAACGGGAATTTGCTTTTGCTTTGCTTTTGCAATAATTCCCACTACAGCTCCGCTCTTTTCGCCTCTTGCAACAAGAATTTTATCAATGGCTCTGCTGCTTCTGACCGCTTCGCTTACGGGATTTCTGCCTGAAATAATATCGGATTTTAATTCATTGTTTTTTTCAGTCATTTTTTACCTCAAAATAAATGATAATTAAATATATACTGATATATTATATCATAAAATTTTGAAATAATATATACTTATGCGAAAAATATATGCGAAAAATAATGACTAAACATAATAAAGAGTGTCAAGAATTATTGCTCCCGTATCGAGATTTTTCGGAATAATTCCGTAAAGACCCGTAAATCTGTCCTCAAAAATATATATGTGCGGAGGAAACGGTGTAAAACTGAAGAAAAACGCCGCAAACAGCATAAGCATAAAAAATGCGGGATAGAAAAAATCCTCAAGTTTACGGTTTGAATTCATCAGTCTGTATGATAAAAACAATGATGTGCAAATGCAGAAAATTGCACATATAAAGCACAGTATGAATTCATCATCAAGGTTAAGCAGACTCAAAGCAAGAGAAAGTATTATATATGATACACCGAGATAGTACAGCGATATTACTTTCACGGCTGCAAAGCGTTTCAGCGGCAGGTGTAGGCTTAAAAGCTCAAGAAATCCCCATAGAGCATAAGGCAAAAGCATTGTTTTTAAAATTTCCCATATACTGTCGTTTACCGAACCGAAAATAACTCCTATTGCTTCCCTGTTGCACAGTGAATAAAGATTTTGCATAAAAATGGAAAGAATAATGATGAAAAATATTCCGCCTATTTCAAGTTTCATAAGTTTTTTTTTCATATGCCACCTCGGATTGATAAAATGAGCTTATAAGTGCAGCTTTTATATTCTTGAAACAAAATATACATTAAGTATATTTCTATACTTTCAACAAAAATGTTGAAAACTATGTTGAAAGTGTTAACACACAGTTGAAATCATACCGTAATTTACAAGAATTTTACAGAGTAATTAAAAATATATTAAAAAATTGTATTTTCCACAGGCGGGAGATTGTTAAAAAAATATCAATTATTGATTACAAATTGTATAATGCAGATGTCAATTCAGTTTTTTTATTAAATTTAAATTTTAATATGCATTTTTTGATTTTGTTAACTTGTTGTGAAATAAAGCCTTACGGTAATGACGCTCATTACGGCGGCAGTTATATCAGCCAAGATCGCCGCAAAAAGCGTATGTCTGATTTTTTTTACTCTTATGCACCCGAAATACATCGCTATAGCATAAAATGTTGTTTCACTTGAGCCTGCCAGAACAGAAGCAACTCTTCCCGCAAAGCTGTCGGGTCCGCTTGTTTCAAACAACGATGTCAAAAGTGCCGTAGAACCGCTTCCCGAAACAGGTCTTAAAAGAACCATGGGAACAATTTCGGGAGGAAATCCCAAAAAATCGGCGGCAGGCTCAATAAAGCTGCAAAGTACATCTATTGCACCGCTTGACCGCAGTAAATCAACCGCAAACACAAGCCCTATAATTGTAGGAGCGATTGAATACAGTATTTGCATTCCTTCCTTTGCTCCCTTTAAAAACACATCAAAAACAGCTACTTTTTTTATCAAGCCAAACACAATTATAATGCAGGCGAAAATAGGCATAATTAATTCCATTAATTAACACTCATTCCTTTTTGATGAATTGAGAGTACAGGCACATATAAGAGCAACGGCAAGTGCAGCTGCGGATGATATCCATACCGGAACAATAATTTCAAAGGGAGCCTCGCTTGAATAGGCAAGTCTGAGAGAGGCAAGTGTCGTAGGCAAAAGCTGAAGAGAAGCGGTGTTCATTACAACAAATATTATCATCTCGTTGCTTGCTGTGTCCCGCCTGTTGTTAAGAGTATGTAACTGTTCCATTGCTTTAAGTCCGAAAGGGGTGGCTGCATTGCCCAGACCGAGTAAATTAGCACTTATGTTCATTGAAATGCTTTGAAAAGCATCGCTGTTTTTGTCAAGTTTCGGAAACAGCGGTCGAATGACAGGAGAAAAGAGCTTAGCAAACACAGAAGTCAGACCGCTTTCGACAGCAATCTTCATAATTCCCGACCAAAGACAAATTATTCCTGCCATTGTAATTATTAATTGTATTGACGACGCACCGCTGTCCATAAGTGCTTTCGACAAAGTTTCCGTATTTCCAAGAAAAATCGAGCAAAAAATACTTATTATTATAAGTCCGCTCCAGATAAAATTTAGCATAAAATCTCCTTTTTTGACAAATATCACTTCAAATCAATCAAAAGTGTTCACAAATTTGTGTACAATGTAAAATTTACTGTTTTTGTTGACATATTGCGCGATAAATGGTATAATATATACAAAAATTGGTGATGGTGAAGGTTTATTATGATTTTTACAAATTTTAGAGAAATTGACAAAGCAGGTCGAATTGTGATATCTAAGGACATCAGAAGACACCTTAATCTTAATCCCGGTGATGTTCTCCATATTGAGGCTGATGACCATTGTATCACTATTGAAAAGGCGGAAAACAAATGTGTATTTTGTAATTCCGGAACGCTTCTTGAGGAATTTGAGGGCAAGTATGTGTGTGCAGAATGCCTCAAAAAGCTCAGATCTTAAGACTTGCTGTTATTTGCCGTTTTTGCTATACTATATATAGTATAATTTAACTGCAAATATGAATAAATCATCGTTTTGCGGTTTTGCAAACGGAGTGAATATTTATGAGACTTTTCCTTGCTGATATAAGCCGTGTTAATCCTGAGCATAGTTTGTTGCTTGACAGCGAACGCAGACAGCGGGTCAGCCGCTGCAAAATGCTTGACGATAAAAAACGCTGTATAACATCGGGGCTTCTCATAAAACGCTTTTTCGGCGATAAATGTATTCGCCTCAATGAGTGGGGAAAGCCGTTTGCACCGGACGGTGGTTGCTTTAACATCTCACATAGCGGAAGCTATGTCCTTATTGCCTTGTCTGATTTTGAAATAGGGTGTGATATTGAGCGTATTCGCTTTTTGAATCCCCTAAAAACAGGCAGGGCTGTTTTTGGTGAAACCGAGAGGCAGTATATTGCTGACAGCTATGACAAAATCGGCAGTTTCTTTAAATTGTGGACAAAAAAAGAAAGCCTGCTCAAATGTATTGGCGAGGGCTTCCATAGGAGTGCAAAATCCGTAGATGTTTCTTTTGATTGCTTTGAGGAGCATGGCAAAAGATATTTTATGAAAAGCTTTGTTTTCTCGGATTATATGATTTCGGTATGTTCCGTTAAAAACGATTTTCCGAGGAGTATTGAATTTATTTCACACAATGAGCTTACGGTGTGATAAAAGTAAAAGAGTCGGCAGCATAACGCTGCCGACTCTTAATTAATTTTACTGATAAATTCTAAAATTATGAATTTGCTTCAATGTAAGAAACAAGAGCACCTACAGTTTTGATGTTTTCAATTTCCTCGTCGGGAACCTCTACATCAAATTCATCTTCAATAGACATAAGCAAATCTACAACATCAAGTGAATCTGCACCGAGGTCTTCCTGTAAATCTGTTTCAGCAGTAATCTTATCCTCTTCAACATCAAACTGCTCAGCAAGGATTGCCTTAACTTTCTCTAATACCATTAGTAATTCCTCCCATTAAAAATTAATTAGGCGCTTTTGTTTGTAATTATGGACAAAAGCACATATTTTATGCTACAATGGTGTGAAAGCAAATTTTGGTTTGCTCTACTCCAATAATATTATTGATAAAATGACGCTTTGTCAATATGTATTTTAAAATTTACTAAAAAATTCTTAAAATTGCATAAATAAATACAGTTGTTGTTAATTTTGAATAGATAAATTTGAATAGATAAAACATAAAATTCGGAGGTAAGTAAAATGAGCGTTAAAAAATATGCGGTAATAGGACATCCGATAGGACACACGATGTCGCCGTTTATTCATAAAAGACTTTTTGAGCTTGCAAAAATTGACGCAGAATATGCAACGCTTGATATTTCTCCAGAAATGCTCTCAAAAGAGTATGATAGAGTGCTGTCAAAGCTCGACGGGTACAACATAACAATTCCTCATAAGCAGAACATTATACCGCTTATTGATGAAATTGACGACAAAGCCAAAATGTACGGCAGTGTCAATACAGTATCCAATACAAACGGAATTGCAAAGGGCTACACTACAGATCCCGACGGTTTTTTAATGGCACTGGAAGCGTCCGAAATTCCGATTTGCGGAAGAGTTGTAATTCTCGGCTGCGGAGGCGTTGCACGAACAATGGCATATGAGGTCGTTTTAAAAGGCTTGCCCCTGCTTTTTGCCGTAAGAAAAGAGGACGAAAATATTGCAAAGCTTTTGTGTTGTGAAATAATGAACACAGTCAAAGGCTCAAAGGCAAGCTTCTGCCTTATAGACGAACTGTCGGGTGATATTGATTTGCTTGTAAACGCAACTCCTATAGGAATGTTCCCGAATACCGACGCCCAACCTATAAGCGATTCTGTTATCAATCGATGTGCGAGCGTGTTTGACGCAGTTTACAATCCGCTCGAGACCGTGCTTATAAAAAAATCCCTTGCCAACGGTGCAAAGGCGGTTGGCGGAATGTCAATGCTCGTGTGGCAGGCGGTTGTCGCTCACGAAAAGTGGGACGGTTCGGTTTATGACAAAAATGATATTGCGAAGCTTTGCGTTGATTCGGCGGAGGAGCTAAAGAACAGATAGCAGGTGTTTAGTAAATGGATAATATAGTGCTGTGCGGATTTATGGGCTGCGGTAAATCCACCGTGGGAAAAAATCTTGCACGCAAGACGGGTAAAAAATTTATTGATATGGATTCATACATCGAAAAAAAAGCAGGTATGACCGTGACGGAGATTTTTGATAAATTCGGCGAAAAAGGTTTCCGGCAAATGGAATACGAGGTTTGTAAAGAGCTTTCTGAAATGAAAGGTCTTATAATTGCTTCGGGCGGAGGAGCTTTTACATTCAGGCGTAATGTTGATGTGTTTAAGGGAAAAGATATAATTGTTTTTCTCGATGTGCCGATTGAAACAATAAAATACAGGCTGCGCAATGATAAATCAAGACCGCTTCTTCAAAAGCCTGACAGGGATAAGGTTATGCAGGAGCTTTATGAAAAGCGTCTGCCTGTGTACAGGGAAGCGGCAGATGTTGTTGTGAGCGGAAAAAATACACCGCTCTCAACGGCTTTTTCCGTAATTGATGCAGTGGGCACGCTTAAAAAATAAAATTCCTATTGATTATAGCACTTTAAAGTGGTAAAATATACTGAAGAAATTTAATTTGCCTGAAAGGATGTATTATAAATGATTATAGTATTAAAGCCGTCTGCATCAGGTGAGCAGATTACCAAATTTACGGAAATGCTTAAAGATACATATGATGTAAAGGTGAATAAATGGGACGGTGTTCAGTCAACCGTTCTCGGTCTTATCGGAGATACTACCAAAATTGATATTGAATATATTGACGCACAGGATATTGTCGAAAGCGTCAAAAGAGTTCAGGAGCCGTACAAAAAGGCAAACAGAAAATTTCATCCCGATGATACCGTAATAAAAATAAATGACGATACAGCAATAGGCGACGGAAGCCTGCATATTATGGCAGGTCCGTGTTCCGTGGAAAGCGAAAGCCAGATCGTTCAGATTGCAAAGGATGTAAAAAAATCGGGTGCAACATTCCTCAGGGGAGGAGCGTTTAAACCCCGTACATCTCCTTATGCTTTCCAGGGCTTAAAGGCTGAGGGACTTGATCTTTTAAAAATTGCAAGAAAAGAAACGGGTCTTCCCATTGTAACAGAGATCATGCGTGCTTCTCACATTGATATGTTTGAAAATGTAGACATAATTCAGGTCGGTGCAAGAAATATGCAGAATTTTGAGCTTTTAAAAGAGCTTGGAAAAATTGACAAGCCCATTTTGCTCAAACGCGGACTTTCTGCCACCATAGAAGAATGGCTTATGAGTGCCGAGTATATTATGGCAGGAGGAAATGACAAGGTAATTCTTTGCGAGCGTGGTATCCGCACATACGAAACCTTTACAAGAAACACGCTTGACATATCGGCAATACCGATTGTAAAGACTCTTTCACACCTGCCTGTAATAGTAGATCCGAGTCACGCCGCAGGAAAGTCGTGGCTTGTAGAGCCGCTTGCAATGGCGGCTGTTGCGGCGGGAGCCGACGGGCTTATTATTGAGGTTCACAACGATCCGCCGCACGCACTGTCCGACGGTGCACAGTCGCTTACACCGGAGCAGTTTGACAAGGTTGCAAAAAAGGTATTTGCATTAAAGGATGCGTTAAAAAAAGTTTAATTTTCTTCGGAGGAAATCCCAATGAACATAGCCGTAGTAGGACTCGGAATAATAGGAGGAAGTTTTTGCAAGGCGATAAAAAAATATACCGATCACTATGTAATCGGTATAAACCGTACTGCAAAAACAGCACAAAAGGCGTTGAAAGTCGGTGCGATTGACGAGATCGGAAATCATGAAAGTCTAAAAAAGGCTGATCTTGTTATACTTACAATGTATCCTCAGGCTGATGTTGAGTATATTCAAAAGTACGGAAATTTTATAAAAAAAGGTGCTGTCGTAACCGACGCCTGCGGCATTAAGCGTGCGATTTGCCCCGTGCTTGAACGGCTTTCCAAAGAATACGGCTTTGTTTTTGTCGGAAGTCATCCTATGGCAGGCAAGGAGAAAAACGGATTCGATGTTTCGGATTCAGAGCTCTATCAGGGTGCAAGCTTTATAATTACTCCGTGCTCTGCGGAACAAAAATATGTTGATTTTCTTTCGGATTTTGCAGTATCTATAGGTTTTGGAACAATAAAAATAACTACGCCCGAAGAACATGACCGAATGATTGCGTTTACCTCGCAGCTTCCTCATGTACTTGCCTGTGCATATGTTTTAAGTCCCTGCTGCCCGAATCACAAGGGATTTTCTGCGGGCAGTTACCGTGATGTTTCGAGGGTAGCAAATATTAATTCAAGCTTGTGGAGCGAGCTTTTTCTTGAAAATAAAGAGCCGCTTGTAAAAGAGCTTGATATTCTTGTCGAAAATATAAGCAAAATTGTTGACGCCGTAAAGAGAGAGGACAGAGAAAAACTTACTGAGTTGCTTGAAGAGGGGCATAGGGTTAAGGAATTTCTCGGAGAATGACGAAAGGAATTATCTTATGAGAACAGTTCATGTGGATACGGGTAAGCCCTACGATATTTTTATTGAAAGAGGAATAATTGACAGCTGCGGCGAGTATATCAAAAAACTCTCCAAAGCTCAAAAAGTTACTGTGATAACCGATTCAAATGTTGCTCCCCACTATCAGTGGCGGGTGCTTAATTCACTCGGAAAAGCAGGCTTTGAGACCAAGACGCATATTTTTAAAGCAGGTGAGGAATCAAAAAACCTTAACAGTATTGCTCAAATGTATGATACCCTTGCAGGTTTTAAAATGACAAGAAAGGATGTTATCCTCGCACTCGGAGGAGGAGTTGCAGGTGATATGGCGGGTTTTGCGGCGGCGACATATCTAAGAGGGATTGACTTCGTTCAGGTCCCCACTTCTCTCCTTGCGCAGGTAGATTCGTCAGTCGGAGGAAAAACAGGCGTCGATTTGTCATACGGAAAAAATCTTGTCGGAGCATTTCATCAGCCGATTGCCGTTTTGATTGACCCTGATACACTCAGTACGCTGCCCGACGACTATATCTGCGACGGAATGGCAGAGGTCATAAAATACGGATGCATAAAGGACGCCGATTTTTTCAAAAAGCTTGCAGAGTCAAACGCTTTTGACTATATTGAAGATGTAATTGAAAAATGTGTTACGATAAAGCGTGATGTTGTAAGCCGTGATGAGCGTGAAGCAGGCGAGAGAATGCTGCTCAATTTCGGACACACACTCGGTCACGCTATTGAAAAGATTTATGACTTTAAAGGAATATCTCACGGAATGGCAGTTGCAATCGGAATGGTGCTTATTTCAAGAGCAGGCGAAAAGGCAGGCATTACAAAACAGGGCACAGCCGATAAGATAGCTGACCTTTGCCTTAAATACAGTTTGCCTACAACCGACAGTGCAAGCTTTGAACAAATGGCCGAGGCGGCGTCAGGCGATAAAAAAACATCAGGAAAAAGTATTAATCTTGTTTTGCTCAAAGAAATCGGAAACAGTATTATAGTAAATAAAAAGCTTGATGAATTAGAAAGCTTTATTACTGCCTGAACAGGTGATTAAATGCAAAAAGTAATCTATTCTCCATTTGTGCCCGACGGGTCGGTAAACATTCCGCCGTCAAAGAGCGATGTGCACAGAGCAATAATTTGTGCAACTCTTGCTAAAGGCGTAAGTAAAATATCTCCCGTCGCACTGTCAAACGATATAAAGGCAACGATAGAATGTATAAAAGCTCTTGGAGCGAGAGCCGAAATCGACGGCGATGTACTCACTGTTGATTCAACCGATATGTTTAACTGCTCAGATGTAACGCTGGACTGCGGAGAAAGCGGAAGTACACTCAGATTTTTTATACCCGTCGCAGCCTGCGGAGGAGTAAATGCGAAATTTATCGGTCACGGACAGCTGCCTAACCGCCCTATCGGAATATTTACAAAATCACTTCCCGAAAAGGGTGTTGAGTGCAAAACCGAGGGCGGCCTACCTTTACAAATAAGCGGAACGCTCCAAAGCGGAGTTTTTGAAATTCCGGGCAATGTAAGTTCACAGTTTATAACAGGACTTTTGTTTGTTCTTCCCTTGCTTGACGGCGACAGCAAAATTGTGCTTACTTCTCCGATAGAAAGCGTCGGATACATTAATATGACAATATACACCATGTCAAAATTTGGCATTTCGGTTAAACCTACCGATTACGGATGGTATATTAAGGGAAATCAAAGCTATACTCCTTGCAGCTACACAACTGACGGCGACTGGTCACAGGCGGCGTTTTTTATGGTTGCGGGTGCAATAAACGGATCTGCAACGGTTAACGGTGTTTTTTCCAATTCAAATCAAGGCGATAAAAAAATAGCAGATATTTTAAAACAGTTCGGAGCGGTAGTTGAACAACAAGAAAGCAGTGTTACCGTAAAATCTGCTCCGATGAAAGCAATAACAATAGACGCCTCCCAAATTCCCGATATTGTCCCCATACTTTCGGTGTGTGCGTGCTTTGCACAAGGAACAACAAGGATTATAAACGCAGGTCGTTTAAGAATAAAAGAATGTGACCGACTCAAGGCAAGTGCGAATTTGATTAATAATCTCGGCGGAAACGCTAAAGAGCTTGAGGACGGACTTGAAATAACAGGCGTGGGACAGCTAAGAGGCGGAAGCGTCGACGGCTGCAACGATCACAGAATGGTGATGTCCGCAGCGGTTTGTGCCGCAGGACTTGAGGGTAAAATTGAGTGCAGCGATGCATTCAGCATCAACAAAAGCTATCCCGACTTTTTTGAAGATTATAAAAAGATAGGAGGTATGCCAAGTGTCATCGACATACGGTGAAAAAATAAAAATTTCTGTGTTCGGCGAAAGTCACGGAAACGGAATCGGTGTTGTTATCGACGGACTTCCGGCGGGCGTAAAAATAGATACGGAAAGCGTGCTGCTGCAAATGGCACGGCGTGCCCCAGGTAAGGATAAAACTGCAACTCCGAGAAAGGAGAGCGATTTGCCAAAGGTGCTTTCCGGTATGCTCAACGACACATTGACGGGTGCACCGCTTTGTGCAGTAATCGAAAATACCAATACTCGCAGCGGCGACTACGGAAATCTTCTCTCCTGTCCGAGACCCGGTCACAGCGACTATACTGCGTTTGTAAAATATAACGGTGCAAACGATATAAGAGGCGGGGGTCATTTTTCAGGAAGAATTACCGCTCCCATTGTGTTTGCAGGTTCGATTTGCAGACAGCTTCTCGAACAAGAGGGAATAAAAATTGCCGCACATATCAGCAGCATAGGTTCCGTAAACGACAAGCTTTTTGACCCTGTCAGAATTGACGATGCCCTTTTAGAAAAACTCAATTCATCTTCATTCGCATTAATAGATAATTCTGTTGAAGAAAAAATGCGTGAGGAAGTTGAGGCTGCACGAATGAACCGTGACAGTGTCGGCGGAACAATCGAGTGTGCCGTAACAGGTATCAAAGCAGGTATAGGCGAACCGATGTTTGACGGAGTTGAGGGTGTAATCGCAAAAGCTGTTTTCGGAGTGCCAGCAATAAAGGCTATAGAATTCGGCAAGGGATTTGAGCTTTCCAAAATGTTAGGTTCTCAGTCAAATGATCCCTTTGAGTACGACGGCGGCAGAGTTGTTACAAAAACGAATAACTGCGGGGGAATTCTCGGCGGAATAACAAACGGTATGCCAATAATATTCAGAGCGGCAGTTAAGCCCACTCCGTCCATTTCACAGAAGCAAATGACGGTTGATTTGCAAAAAAAAGAAAACACAGAGCTTGAAATTCACGGCAGACACGACCCTTGTATCGTGCCCCGTGCAGTCCCTGTTATTGAGGCTGTAACTGCAATAGCTATTGTCAATTTAATGTAAAGGAAACCGATTTATGAAAGATTTAACCGAAATAAGAGCTGAAATAGATAAGATTGACAACGAGCTTATCGAGCTTTTTAAAAGAAGAATGGACTGCTCAAAGGCGGTAGGATTATATAAAAAGGAAAATAACATCGCCGTACTCAACCAAACCAGAGAAAACGAAATCCTCGATGTCGTTGAGAAGAAAGGCGGAGAATACGGCTCCCATGCAAGACTGTTATTTTCAAACATTATGGAGCTTTCAAGGTCGCTTCAGCATAATATTGTCGGAAGCGGCAAAAAACTCCGTGAAGATATTGTTAATGCAGACTCAAAAATGCGTACATCAGATGTAAAAGTGGGATACCAAGGAATTAAGGGTGCGAACGGGCACGAAGCAACATTGAGGCTGTTTCCCGATTGTGAAACCGTGAACTACAAGACTTTTTCCGATGTATTTAATGCAGTCGATACGGGTGAAGTGGCATACGGCGTCCTGCCTGTCGAAAATTCCACGGCAGGCTCAGTGTCAGCGGTTTACGATTTGATATTAAAGCACCGCTTCTATATAGTTAATGCACTTGATTTGCCGATTGACTATTGCTTAGCCGGTTTAAAGCAGTCCGAATTTTCGGATATTGAAAAAGTTTGGTCGCACCCACAGTCTATCTCTCAGTGTGCAAATTATATTGCAAAAAATAATTTTGAGGCTACGCCGTTTGAAAATACCGCAGTAGCCGCCAGAGAGGTTGCAAGAGAAAAACGGCTGAATGTTGCGGCAATTTGCTCATATAAAGCGGCAGAGGAATACGGGCTGAAGATTCTTGATGATCATTTGCAGGATGATAAGGATAATACAACGAGGTTTATTGTAATATCAAAAACACTTTGTATTTCGGAAAATGCAAACAAAATAAGCCTTTGTTTCTCTCTTCCTCATGTAACAGGTTCGCTTTACGGACTTTTGTGCAGATTTAATTCGCTTGGGCTTAATTTAACAAAAATTGAATCCCGCCCGAGAAAAGGCAAGGAATTTGAATATCTTTTTTATCTTGATTTTGCGGGTAATGTACATAGTAACAATGTAATTGAGCTGATAAGTCAGTTAAGCGAAGAAATGCCTGAATTCAGTTTTCTGGGAAATTATTGCGAGTTATAATTAATATTCATTAAATGGGTCGCCCCTCTGAGCGGCTCATTTTTTGCTTTATAGGAAATTGCTCTAAAATGGTCGGGCAAAGAAGATTTGATAATATTAACCTATCTGCTCGAATTGCGTGTCGAGGCACTCAACTTTTTTGCGTGATTTATGCAAAGTAGATAAATCTCATTCTATAATGCAACAAACAATATCAAAAACATAAAAACTGAAAAAAAGGGAAAAAGGGGGTTGAAAAAGGGAGAAAGATTTGATATAATAACGACTGTTGCCGAAAAGACGGAAAGAAAACAGCAACT
>DXYF01000038.1 GCA_019415945.1 Clostridiales bacterium | reverse complement strand
GTGTTTTGCTCTATATTCCTCCATAGCTCAGTCGGTAGTGCGAGTGTACAGAAATACACTGGAAACTATTGCTTAGTTAGAGGAAACAACCAAATATATTATTTAAGTCCACTACCGGAGACTTAAGTAACAAAAAAGATTGCTATTTGTGCAGTCTTGACAAAAATCTTTGGCGAAACCCAAAGGAAATTGTATATTCCTCCATAGCTCAGTCGGTAGAGCGCATGACTGTTAATCATGATGTCACTGGTTCGAGCCCAGTTGGGGGAGCCACGAAGGTTCGTAGAGCGATCTACGGACCTTTTTCCATATAATATGGAAGCGTATCATCAGGCACTTGATGAACAACAGAGTGAAGATGAAACCGAGGATATGTCAGAGGATGAATCAGAGAGATTTGCACAGAGTATGTAAAATCGGTTGACCATTGTTTTGAACTGTTATATAATATCTGTATGAAAAATTGGAATTTGAGGAGAATTATGATGAAAGTAAATGAATATCAAGAGTTGGCCATGACAACGTTGAACCCAGAGCTGAGTAGGCGAGATGTTCTAATAAATAGCGTGATGGGTCTTTGTGGCGAATCGGGTGAAGCGATTGACATTGTGAAAAAATGGATGGCGCAAGGACACGAACTTGATAAAGAGCATTTAGCAAAGGAACTTGGCGACATAGCATGGTATTTGGCTGAAGCAGCTACGGCATTAGAAATTCCTTTGGAAAATATTTTTCAATCTAACATAGATAAATTAAAGAAAAGATACCCAGACGGCTTTGAAGTGAAAAGGTCGCTGATACGTTTAAAAGGAGATATATAAATTCCGATTTAGTATTCTAAAAAAATCTCTGGACATTTGAAATTCTTTGGATATACTTGTTGCTTGAAAGGACGGCGATAGTATGAAAAAGAAAATCGCAATAATGTTAACATTGATTTTAGCAACAGGAACATTCACAGCTTGTACTGCAGAAGAAAAAGTAAATAACAGTTCTTTATCACCCACGGTTTCAACTTCCGTGGGTGTTTCTGTATCTATGGAAACTTCTGCAACGGCAACAACAGAAAAATCAACCGAAACAACAACCACCGAAAAAGCCACAGTTTCAAAAGAAACAGAGCCTTCGGGACAGAATACCAAAACCAAAGAAAAAGCCGACAGTGGGCAAAAATCGGCGGTTGTTTCGGCAACGGATCCGATTCAGAAAACGCAAACTGAGGTTCAGAACAACAGCAGGAATGCAGTGAATAGCAATCAGTCTGACTCAGAAGCGACTGATAAAAAGGAAACCGAAACTCCCACTCAAAAGCCAAAACAACCGCCAACGCAGAAACCTACGGTTAAGCCTGTGCAGAAGCCTACGGAAAAGCCAACGCAAAAACCTACGCAACCGCCTACCAAAGCAAAAACGGTTGATGTTCAGTATGTGGTGAGTGCCTGCATAGCTTACGGTCAGCAACTTGGAATGAAATACGATTTCTCACTAAGCATGGGCAATGCAAGCTGGTTCTCTCCGACAAACGCATCATACTATGACAGCACTTCAGAACTGACGGCAGATTGCTATGGTGATGTTGAGTATGTAGCCTACTACTACAAAAGTGACGGCATAGTTCCAAGCGACTTATCATTCAATGTAATTGCAGAAAACAATAAAATATATGTAGTTTACTGCTAAATAAGGTATAGACAGCACTCGTAATCGGGTGCTGTTATTTTTATGAAAGGAAAGATTTTTAATGACAGTAAACCTAATAACTCTAACAGATCTCCGCCGTATGAACGGTAAGGAAGGACTCATCTTGCAGGGATGCGGCGGTGAAACACAGGAATGGGTGGACGGCATTAATAAAATGCTCACGGATAAGGGAATACTTCTTGACAATACAAAGTTTGAGAATGTTTCTGTGTTCAAAAGTGACGGCGTAACCTGTATTCTCTATCCCTTCGAAGATGTCCACCTTGACATCGGCAAGCTTGCAATGTGGAGATTGCAGTCATACACAGCCTTTGCAGGAATGTGGCTGTCCGACTATGTGGACAACAGGCTGGGTGGTTTTGAACCTGAACAGAACAAAGCAGAAAAGCTCAAACCCGACTGTGCATTAATAGGCTGTGATTCCAACATATCAATACAAACAACATTCGGACTTCTCAATTTGCTATGTATGATAGCCTTTGCCTACTGCGTAATAAAAATCTTTTTTGCCAACATCAAAAGAGGCGGAATTCTGCTCATACAGATGGCGGTAGGTGCGTTGTATATGTTCAGCGTTCCGCGAGGATATCAGGACGGCTTTAATCAGTGGATGAAACAGATAGCGGCGCTGTGCCTGACGGCATTTATGCAGACAACTCTGCTGTTCCTCGGTTTGCTGACCTTCCCCGGCAATGTGCTTTTGGGGCTTGGAATAATGCTTGCATCAAACGAAGTGCCGAGAATTGCACAGCAGTTCGGACTGGATTCATCAGTTAAGGTGAATATGACGAGCATTGTTCACGCAACTACAACTGCCGTTAATCTGACGAGAAGTGTTGCGAGGGCGGCAAAGTAAGGAGAATTTATATTATGACAACTTATCTATATCCGCAAAACCTCAAAGCCACAGCCAACCTCTGGCTGTGGAGCTTGCGTGATTTTGCAATTATGAGCATAGCCCTTTTATTGTCGGTGTTGATACTCGCTCAGACGAGGATAATAGTTCCGCTTGCAGTGACACTCTGCTTCGGCTTTTTGTCAATACGACTTGAAGATACAACCATTCTGGATTTTATACGCTATGCTGTGAAGTATTTTATATCAACTCAACAGACTTATTTTTGGGCAGAAAGGGGCAAATAAATGAAAAACAAGCAGAAGAAAACAAAGCAAAAAGGCAAATCGGTTCAGGACTTACTGGGCATAAAAACCTTTACGAAAAACGGATTAAAGGTCGGTAAGGAAGAACTCATCTTCTATATGATTCAGCCGACCAATATTTCTGTTCTGTCGCACACGAATATTGAAATAAAGGTGCGCCACCTGATGATGGTGCTCTCTGCTGTGCCGGATATTGAAATTACCTGTACCGATTCCTGCGAGTGCGTCGATACGAACAAAAGCTATATCAAGAGCAGAATTGAAGCTGAACAGAATGAAAAGGTAAGAAAAATTCTTAACAAGGATTTGAATTTTCTCGACAGTATTCAGACCGAAACCTCAACCGCAAGGCAGTTTCTGTTTATCGCAAGGTGCAAATCATCAAAATCGGAAAATGTTTTGCAGAAAGCAAACAGGGTTGAAAAAATCATCTCAGATCAGGGTTTTGAAGTAACCCGAATGAAGAAAGCAGACATAAAGCGTTTTCTCGCAATCTATTTTGAGGCGAGTATGAACGGAGATTTGATGCCCAACTATGACGGCGAACAGTACATTTCGGAGGTGGAAAATGAGGAAGCGTAAAGGAAAAATCGAAATGGGAATTGTAATAGGCATATTTTCTGTAATCATAATTGCCTGTTTGATTTCAATATTCTCTCAGATGTACACAGAGTACAAAGAGAATGAGAGCTTTGAAAAGCTTGCAGAAATAGTAACTGAGGAAACAACAACCGTGGATACGGAGTCAGCAACTATAAGAAAACCAAATCTGTTAAAAGTCAGTGATTCGGATGATAAAAGTCAATTTCAAGAGTCTATGTATTATACAACCTATTATGAACCTCATTCTATATCAGAACTCATTTCAATGAATAGTGAATGCTTCGGCTGGATAAGTATAGCAGGAACAAAAATCAATTACCCTGTTATGCACACACCGAGTAATCCGCAGAAGTATCTGCACAAAAACTTCTACGGCGAGTACAGTTTCAGCGGTACACCGTTTATGGATAGCAGATGTTCAGCCGACAGTACAAATTTAATCATATACGGTCATCATATGAACAACGGTACAATGTTTGCAGACCTCTGCAACTATACCGATTATTCTTATTTTACGGATCATCCGACAATTGTGCTTGAAACGAAAGACGGGGCATTTGCTTACTCCGTCTTTTCTGTTATGAAAGTAAAATCCGATGACTCTTGGTACAAATTCACAACAGCAGAAACAGAAACGTCGTACGAAAAGAGAATATCTTATGCTATAGAAAATTCTTTGTATGATACAGAAATTACACCTGTTTACGGTCAACAGATTTTAACGCTTTCAACCTGTTACGGAAACAATCAGGATGACCGCATACTTGTGTTAGCAGTCCGAAATTAAGGAGGTTTAAGATATGGGCTTATTCAAAAGAAAGCAAAAGATACTCACACCCGAACAGGCAGAAGAAATCTACACCAAAGATTTCTTTGATATGATTCTGCCGTCAACAATAAAGTTTTTTACCGATTATTACATTGTTGGTGACTCATACAGAAGTGCGTGGGCAGTCAGGGAATATCCGCCGAGTACGGAAGAACAGGCAATTCTCTCACAGCTTGCAGACAGAAACGGAGTAACGCTTCGCATCTACCACAGGCTGGTTGAGAGTATGGAACAGAGAAAAATAATTCAGAATGCCACACGCAAAAACAAGCTCAAATCAAGCGGTAACGATGTAAATGAAACAATAGAAGCACAGGGCAACTTACAGGATGTTGTCACCCTTATGGCAAACCTCCGTAAGAACAAAGAGGCTTTGTTGCATTGCTCTGTGTTCATAGAGCTTAAAGCAAAAAGCAAGCAGAAATTAAAGGAGTTGCAAACCGATATTGCAATGGAACTGACACGGTCAAAAATTGAAGTTGACCGCCTGACTTTACGACAGAAAGAAGGCTTCTTGTCTGTAAACCCTATCGGCAGTAATCAGTTCGGCAGTTTATATGAGCGTGTTCTGCCTGCTTCATCTGTTGCAAATCTGTTTCCGTTTAATTTCAGTGGTAAGACAGATCCAAACGGCTTGTACATCGGCAGAGATAAGTACGGAACGAATATCCTTGTTGATTTTGACCGCAGAACTGAGGATAAGACAACTTCAAACATCCTTATTCTCGGGAACAGCGGTCAGGGTAAATCGTATTTATTGAAACTTATCCTCACGAACATTCGTGAAAGCGGAAAGAAAATCATCTGCCTTGATCCCGAAGCGGAGTATGAGGATCTGACAAATGCTCTCGGCGGATGTTACATTGATTTCATGTCGGGCAAATACAAAATCAATCCGCTTGAACCAAAAGCGTGGAACGAGCAAGCTGAGCTTGCAGGCAATTCGCACACTGAATTTGATAATGAAATAGATTTTGATTTCTGCGAGAAAGATTCGTATATTCCGGAAGCGTTTACAAAAGTTACTCGATTATCACAGCATATTGCTTTCTTAAAGGACTTTTTCAGGACTTACAAGGATTTTACAGACGCACAGCTTGATACAATCGAAATCCTGCTTATGAAGCTGTATGCACGATTCGGTATTACAGACACAACCGATTACAGCACAAAAAAGCCGTCTGACTTTCCTGTGATGAGCGATTTCTATGACTTATGTGAGGAAGAATATATGACCTACGACCACAAACGTAAATATCTATACACAGAAGAAATCCTGCAGGAGGTTTGTCTGGGTATTCATTCAATGTGCGTCGGTTCAGAATCAAAGTATTTTAACGGTCACACAAACATCACCGATGACAAATTTCTCTGTTTCGGGGTTAAGGGTTTGCTCGACACTAACAAAAGGCTCAAAGACGCAATGTTGTTCAATATTCTGTCGTATATGAGCAACAAACTTCTCGGCGAGGGAAACACCGTTGCATCAATAGACGAGCTCTATTTGTTTTTATCTAACCTCATCGTCATTGAGTATATCCGAAACGCAATGAAGCGTGTTCGCAAAAAGGACTCAGCCATGATTTTAGCCAGTCAGAATATCGACGATTTTCTGATTCCGAGCGTTAAGGAATACACAAAACCCTTGTTTTCAATTCCTACTCATCACTTCTTATTCTTCCCCGGTAACATAAATCCGAAAGACTTTGAAGATGCACTTATGGTTGAGCCAAACGAGTATGCCTTAATCAAATTCGGTGAGCGTGGCACTTGTCTGTATAGGTGCGGTAATGAACGCTATCTTTTACTTGTTCAGACACCTGAATACAAAGCCGAAATTTTCGGCAGTGCAGGTGGGCGCTAAAAAATTTATAGACAAAATCATTCAATAGTGATATGATAATAAGGAAAAACTATAATTATATATAATATTAATTTAGGAGCTTATTTATGGAAAGATTAAACTATAGCATTAAAGAAGAATACTCAATCGAAATAAATAAAATCGGGAAAATTTTGAATGATTTAAAAATGAAAAGAATTTATGAGTTAAGCAACGTGAAATCAGATGGTGGGATTGAAAAGAAGGTAGATGAATTAGAAGAACAATTGAATGATTTGCTTACAAAAATTCAAAATGGAAATGAAGGTAATCAGAGTAGCTTTTCAAACTGGTTTAAGTAATAATAACATCTTTAATTTTTCACAGATAAACATTCAAACATTCAAAAAACCGATTGATTTCTAACAAATTCAATCGGCTTTTTTCCGTTATGGAGGTGATTTTGTGAGTGCAACCATAGGTGCGGCACTAAAGAAAATAGCAGTTGCTCTGCTCACAGATAAAAAAGTTTTGAAAACTATAGGCGGTATAGTTCTCGGCATAATCATAATTGTGGTTATGCCGATTATTGCTGTTGTGTCAATTTTTAACGGCAGTATTGATATTGACACCGACAAGCTGGGTAAGTCCATACAGGAAAATATCTCAGCCGAGCAGATGGAAAATTTACAGCTTATCAACGATACGATGACAGAGGTCGAAAATCAACTCAAGAGCAAGAAACTGTCCGACTATAACACACAGGCAGAGGTTATCTATCTGTTCTCCCTGTCCGATAAATCAGAAGATGAGAATTTTGTCAAAAACTTCTTATCCTGTTTCAAGAAGAATCAGTCTGATGAGGATTTGATAAAAGCCGTCAATCAGAAATTCGGAACGGATATAAAGTATGACGAGTTCCAAAAGATGATGCAGTCAATCAAAGGTGCGGAAATCAGCACCGCAGGTTTTACCGACAAGACCACGAAAAACAATTTCGACCTTGTCAAGTGGTGCGAGAACGCATACAAAAACGGCTGGGGTTATGTCTACGGCGGTTACGGTCAGGTCTGCACAAAGCATTATCTTGATGGGCAGGCGAGTCTGTTTCCCGGCAACAACGAGGCTGGCGGTGAAATGCGACTGGTCGGTGAAAAGTGGCTCGGCAAGAGAGTGTGCGACTGCATATATGAAAGAATAAGAAACGGTACAAAAATATTTGAACATCGCAAAGTGTTTCCAAATGAACCGATAATGGCGTATATGTATGTCAGTTCCCCTGTAAAAGCAATAACTGGAATACTATATTTGAGTAATAGGACAGAATTGTTGTCTTGGAAAGACAAATATTCATACGACAACGAAGCTATAAAGAGAATTGATGAATATATGAAACATTATAACGTAGTTATGCAAATTAACGACTTTTATGAAACAAATATGATTACTTTAGAGCAATTAAGAAAAGATATGGAAAAATTTGTAGTGCCACAAATGTATTATTTTCTGGATAACTTACCACTTCTAAATTATATAGAAAATAATATAGAAAAAACAAATCTTCACAAGCATCATGATTTTAGTAATATCTCAAGTAATGATGTATGTGTTCATTAATAATTGTATATATAAATTTTATCTTGCTGTGTTGTTTTAAGGCGAGATTAATGGAATTATACTTGATAATGCTCTATATTAAAGAGATACATATGTTTCAGATATACATATTCACAAAATCAGCTATAATTACTGAAATGGAATCAGCTGTTAGTCTTTACTATAAAATGTATCAACAGAATAAAAATTCAAAAAAGAATATCTGATAATAAAACACACCGCCGAAAATTAATTTTCATGCGGTGTGTTTCTGTATTATTTGACAGTTATTTTAGGGCTTATTTAAAAAATAGAGGTCAAATATATCATTTTAACAAAATAGCAATAGTGTCGAGATAAATGAAGACAAGAAAAGAGTTATCAGTTTTATCGCAACAAGTACTGATTCTTCTGAACCATTTGATTTTCTGAAAAAAGCAATCAAAAGATGTCGTTTTTTGTAGGTGTGTCAATCAACAGACTATGGTTTAGGATAGCTTTTTTGGAGGAATGGTGTATTCAGCGTTTTGAGTAGAAATATAGTCACAAATCATATTCAACAATGTGTTTTGCATCACTTATCCTGCTTAGATATTATTCATCCGATTTTTTTCAGAAAAGAATAAAGCATATCAAGCTGATTGATTATTATCTCCTCATTATTAAAAGAGGTATGATAAAAAGTAAGTGGTAAATCAATCCGAGAACTCTGAAATTGTGTTATCATA
>DXYF01000037.1 GCA_019415945.1 Clostridiales bacterium | reverse complement strand
AATAGCCCCTTATAGGGGCAGTGCAAACCACCCGTTCAACGGGTGGTTTTGATTATGCCTTTATTTTAAACAATATATTATATAAAAATATAAATATAATACAATCGTAAGATGCCTTTTAAGCAAATTTTCCCAGAAATCTGTCGATTTTTCCCAGATGCTTTAAAATGTGATAAATAGTGTTATTATTTAAATAAAGAGGTTTTAGAAGGTTGTTCTTATGTTACATTTCATATCTGAAAATATAGCAGCTTTTCTGTTTGACAAGGATTCTGATTATCCCTTGGAAGTTTATACCTACGGAATTGAATTAATGATTTCTTCATTAATCGGAATGACATTAATAATTATTATTGGATTAATCACTAACAGATTATTTGAGGCTATAGTGTATATAGTAACACTGTTTGCTGTCCGTTCGTTTTCCGGCGGGTATCACGCAAATTCCTATCTTAAATGTAACATCATATATATGACAGCCTTTGTTGCCGTATTATTATTAAATGATTTTATTTTAGAATATCTTAATTTTGCGAAGTTTTATATTTACGGTTTTATACTGTTGTCGGTTTTAGCAGTTTTGTTTAAATTTTCTCCGGTGGAAAATAAAAATAAAAAAATTGATGAAAAAGACAGAAAAAAATTTAAAATAATTTCAATCATATCGGTTTTGATGTTCTCTGTTATTGCAATTTTAGTGAATACAGTAATCGGAAGAAACGAATTGTTGATTGTATTTCCTGTTTTTTGCGTAATAGAAATATCAATGCTGTTTGATATACTCTTAAAAAAAGGAGGTACGAAAAATGAAATCAGCAAAGGAAATGACTAAGAAAGTAGTTAAGTCTATGGCTTTAAAGTCTGCAAAGACTGCTTGCGGAACAGCATCGTTGCACAACTTTTGCCAGACAAAAGAACCGGCTTCTTTAAAGAAATTATTAAAGAAGTAATTATCTGAAAAGTATATCAAAATGAAGGTGCGTATGAATAGTTTTGGGATTTTTATAAAAGAAAATCGTATTAAAAGACAAATATCTTTGAGAGCTTTTTCAAAGAAAATAGGTATTTCACCTGTCTATGCTTCAAGTATAGAAAACGGTACTCGTACTGCACCCTCATATGATATACTGCAAAGAATCTGCAGTGTTCTGTTGCTCAGCAAAAATGAGCAGGAGGAACTGTTTGACCTGGCAGCAAAATCTAAAAATACTCCGTCTATTGCGTGTGATTTGACAGAGTATGTTAGTAGTCATGAGTTGATATACGAACTGCTTAGAACAGCAAAACGCCTTAATGCATGCGACGATGATTGGAGATCTTTGATTGACAGTTTGTCTCAGAAGTATCAATGATCAATAGTTGTAATAACACCCCATATCACCAATAACAAAAGCGGCAGTGTGAATACTGTCGCTTTTGCGTTTGTTAAGCTGATTAAAAAACAATATAATTTCCACTGTATAAAAATGCTATGATAAATTAATATGTGTTTTATAAAAAAGAAAATTTAAACTTATCTAATATTAATATTATACTGCATACTGCTTTTGTCACAGTTATGTCGTGAGAGTCGCTTGACAATGCGTAATAAAGTGTGTTAGGCTAATATTACGGTACTGATTGCTTAGTGTTGCAGTAAAGTAAAATATGTTTTTATAAGAGCATCGTTAATTAAACTTTGTGTTAATAAATTCATAAGCACAAAACAATTATACCTTTTATATATTCTTTTTAGTTTTAGGGAATAGCTCACACATTATAAAAGTAAAAGGAATTTGTCAATGAAGAGAAAATTTGCAATTTTGGGTATTATACTAATATTTGTTTCGGGAATAGCTGTAATGAGTTACCCGCTGGTAAGCTCAGTTATAAACAATATTGACAGCAGAAGCCATATTCAGGAGTACACCGATAAGACTAAACAGATGTCGTCGGCTGAAACTCTGAAAACGCTTGAGAGTGCACAGAAATATAATGAGAGCCTTACTAATAATGTCGTAATTACAGACCCTTTTGATGAAGATGCCTACGATAAAATAGGGGCAAATTATGAGGACGCATTAAATGTTGACGGTAATGGTCTGATCGGTTATATTGATATTCCAAAGATAAATGTATATTTGCCAATTTATCACGGAACCACTGACAAGGTTTTGGCTAAGGGAGCAGGTCATTTGCAGAACACATCTCTTCCGGTCGGAGGGGAAAGCACACATTCTGTTATTTCTGCACACACCGCATATCCCGGAGAAACTTTTTTTGACTATTTAACGGATATGGAGGAGGGCGATGAATTTTATGTTCATGTTCTTGACAGAGTGTTAAAATATAAAGTGGACAGTATAAAGGTGATATTGCCTGAAGAAACAGACGCTTTGCGAATAGTGAACGGCAAAGATTATGTAACTCTACTTACATGCACGCCCTACAGTGTTAATACACACAGACTGCTGGTAAGAGGTGAACGCGTTGCTTATGATGATTCGGAATATATAACAACAGGAGCTTCTGCAGCAAGTTTTGCCGATGACGGAATATTTTTTTTAGGTTATAAAATCCCTTATTTTGCAGCGGTTTTAATAATCGCATGTGTGATTGCCGTTGTTGTGATTGTTGTAACAATCAGACTTAAACGGTCAAAAAAGAAAAAACATTTAATTAATAACGGTCAGGATGATGAAATTACCGAAAATCAGGACGGTGATTAAATTTGTGGAGAAAAATACTCACAGGTGTTGCTGTTATTATGCTCATTGTCGGAGTAGGTTTATTTATATTCCCGATTGTGTCAAATTATATCGGAAATATAATTGCAAATTCAGAAACGGAAAAGTTTAATGAAAGATTAGATAATATTGTTGATGACATTACATTTGATGACGCTTTAAAAGACGGAATGATTGACGATGAAGGTTACCTGCTGGATGAAAACGGAAATCGAAAATCAGATACCCCTGTACTGTTCAAAGCCGATCTTGACAGACTTTACAAGGACAGCCTTGAATATAATGAGAATCTAAAAAACAATCAAAGCTCTCATGTTATCAATAATAATTACTATACAGAACCGTCGCTTGAGTTAAGCAGTTACGGAATAAACGACGGAATTTACGGATATGTTTCAGCACCGTCGATTGATATGAAACTGCCGATTTATCTGGGTGCAAACAGTGAGAATATGAGTTACGGAGCTGCACATATGACATATACTTCGCTTCCCGTCGGCGGAGAAAATACAAATACCGTGCTTGCCGGTCATACGGGCTATATCGGCAGGATTTTTTTCGATAATCTGAGAAATCTTAAGATAGGTGATGAAGTAACACTGCACAATTATTGGCAGACTCTTACCTACAGAGTTTCTCAGACAAAGGTTTGTAAACCTGACGAATCACAGGATATTTTTATAAAAGATGGAAAAGATTTGCTCACCATGATTACCTGTATTTCAAATAACAGCGGCGATTTTGACAGATATTATGTTATCTGCGAACGCACGGAGTAAAAGGTAATATATTTTCCCCGTTAAAACAAGTGTTTTGCGTTGTTTCTGAATTGCAGATTATTTTAAAGATTCAGAGAAATATCAAATTATGGTATTCTGATAATTTATGGTGTTTTTGAAAAAATTCATTATTATTTAGGGATTTTAGTAAGCATGTAAGGCTTAATATGCGAGGTATTGAGTATAATCAATAATGTTTATTGCAAAGCAATATAATATATATTATTGATAAGAGATATAATAATTGTTTTAAATAATAAGTTTTGCAAATAGAATTAGCAAAATAGTTTATTTTATTTACTGGTGTTAGTATTTAATTGTTAAATTTATTCAAAAGAAAATATATTGTGTTATTTAAAGCAAAATTTGGATAAAAATGTGATAAAAATAATTTAAATGTTTTCCGAGATTTGGTAATATTGCGTATTTTAAAAAGCAAAAATTTATTATATAATATATCACAATATAATTTTTCAAATTAACCTGATACCTTAAATTGATAATATCGGCATTTAATTTGTTATTGAAAATCTCAAAATATAAGGGAGAGAAACAAATGACAGTTGTTTTGATTAATGATGTTTCAAACGGAAAGGAAGTTGGAGCAAGTGCATAGAGCTTTAAAAAGGTGCGTAACTGCGGTGAGGAAAAGTCTGTCGCTTGTGCTTGCTTTTTCAATAATTATTTCGGTCAGTGTAGTCAGCGGATTTTCCGTAAGTGCTGACAGCGCCATTGAATTGTACTATGAAAACTCATCAAACTGGAGTACCGTAAAGGCATATGCATGGGATTCTATGACAGGGACAAAATATTTAGGCGATTTTCCGGGACAACAGATGACCTGCGTGAGTGGAAATGTTTATAAGATTTCCGTTTCAACTTCAGCAGATATGATAATTTTCAACGGTGGAAGCGACAGCCAAAAAACAGCTGACCTTGAATTACCGTCCGGTTCAGGTAAGATATTTAAGAACGGCAGCTGGTCGGATTACTCTTCATCCCCTGAAACAAAGAGCGGTACATATGAGTACGATGCACAAACAGACTCATCGTTTGATGATGTAAGTTTTGCGGCGTCATGTTCACTTTATGATTATCTTGATGACCAAGAGCTTCAAAGCGGGATTTGGGGTAATGTAAAGACTGCGGGTAACAGTGCGACATGGTATCCGTTTTCAACATATAACAGCATTTTGAGCGACTATTACAGCTCCAACAATGTAAAAAATCCGCTGTACTTCGGAAACTTTAATACAGGTTCCGCAACGGAAATTTCAAGACAAGACGAGTATAACTACAACAAGGGTTCGCTTTATAATTATAATGCGGCACCCAATAACTCCAAAGCAGTTTGGTATGACTGTGAAACCGAAGTTGATATTAACGATACAGCTTGGCTTGCAAGCTGTGCAGATCCGAGCAGCTGGGCGTATTCGTATCAGGGCATAGTTTCAAATCAACTTGGTGCAGACGGAAGTCTTCAGCTCGTGCAGAATAACAATTCCGGCACTGTTGCGGCACCGTTTTTCAGCGACAGCTTTTTAAGTCAACAGTATTCGGGCACAAGTACCATGCTCGGACGCAAGGTCAATACTGTTCTTCCGTTTGTATATGACAGTACAAGCAAAAAGTACAGCTATCAGTCGAGTGTGGAAACAACTCATTCTTCTCCTGTAAACGGAATTTATTTGTCAAACTCAAACAGAGGTTCAAGCAATAATAATTTGAACGGCGTCTCGGGTGATTCGCTTACAATGGTTTACGGTGGATCTAATGCTTCAACTGCGATTCTTGACGGTAAGCAGTGGTTTAATTCGGGAAGCAGCGGCTATGGATTTTTCCCGTTTAATAATAACACAGGTTCACATACCGGCGGAGATGTAAGAAATGATCTTAACTACGGTTTTGGTATGGCTCTTACCGTTGACTTTACCGTTCCGACAGACGGATGTGTTGAAGGTACATCTGATCCTGTAGAATTTACATTCACAGGTGATGATGATATTTGGATTTTTATCGACGATAAACTTGTAGTTGACCTCGGCGGCGACCATAAAGATGCGTCGTGCACTCTCAACTTTAAGGATAACACTACAACATATACCACGGGAATTAACACAAAATCCGTAACAAGTGCATCAGATGAATATACACTTGCAGAGGTAATGGAAGGAAGCACAGGGAATACCGTTCATACACTCAAGATGTTTTATATGGAACGGGGTCTTATTGAATCTAACTTAAGAATTGAGTTTTCATTCAGTCCCGTTGATAATTATCTTACAACAACAAAGACGGTTAATACCGCAAATGTGAACGACGGCATAAAGTCGGCTGTATCACAGACTGACGACTTCAAGTTTACAAATTCTTCGAACGGAAAATCAAACAATACAAACATTCCTCTTTCGGGTAAAGAATACACGCACACAGACAAAAATTCAACCGAAACAACAAAAACATCCGATTCTGCAGGTTCTTACAATATGAAAGACGGTGACACGGCGTCTTTTACCAACATAACGGAGTCGGGCGATTATATTACGGTTTCCGAGGATACATCGGGAAATGTCTTTAAATACACATCAAGTTATACCGTTACGGATGTGCAAAACAACATAGTAAAAGTAAACAACGCATCCGGCACAAGTGCAAACTTCCTCTTTAAAAATGAGGTAAACGAGAATCATGCGGCAAATTACAGAGTTGATTTTGTAAACACACCGCAGGTAAACGACTTGAGTGTTTCAAAAGTAGCTCTGGACAGTGACGGAACTGCTATAAACGATGTTGATTTTGATTTCTCAATAGCTTTGTCGCTTGACGGTTCCGATAACTATGTAAGTTATCCGCTTGTTTACGAAATCGGCGGGGTGCAGTACACGGCATCAAACGGAAGTTTCAAGCTTAAGGGCGGTCAGACGGCTGAATTTAAGAACATTCCCGTAGGTGCAAAGTATCGTGTTACAGAAGCGGAAAACAGCGACTATACAACGCAGCCGTCAAGCCGAACAATTAACGGCACAATCGGAAACGGACCTGCGACAGAGAACATTACATTTACAAACACAAAAATTGACAAGTCGGCGGCGTCCGTTGTATTGAACGCCCAAAAGTTGCTCGACGGCGTGACTCCCGATGTAAATACATTTGAATTTACATTGACAAATCTAACGCTGAACGGAAACAGTCTTGATGACGGAGATGTTATTCAGACAAAAACAAACGCCGGTAAAGATATTGTATTTGACGCACTTGTGTATAACTACATTGATCCGTCAACGCTTCAGTCGCCTGTTGAAAAATTCTACTACAAAATAGCAGAGACTGCAAATCTGTCCGACGGCACATACACCTATGATTCATCAGTGTATTATGTTGTTGTGACTGTTGACAGGAGTACCGCACCGATTACTGCACAGGCGAAGTATTACTCGACTGAGGCAGATGCAGTAAGCGAGATAAATGAGATACAGTCTGACGATGTAGTATTTAACAACTACCACAAGGGTTCTCTTGAAATAACAAAGAAAGACGGCGACGGTCAGATAATTAACGATTCTGTTCAGTTCAGTCTTTATAAGTCAGATTCAAACGGCGGAGAAATCTCTGAAAGCAATCTTGTTGAGACAAAGACCGTTGACCAAAACGGTAAGGCAACCTTTGAAAATCTTGATATTTTTGTAAATCAGGACAATAACGATACTTCTGAGCGTCAGTGGTACTGCTTTGTTGAAACAACCTCAAAAGACGGGTACAACATAAACAGCGAGAAGCATTACTTTACAATTCCCTTTGCACAGGCAAATGAAGACCAGAACAGCGATGTTTACGACTTTATAAGTGATGGCGTAAAATATAGCTATGTTCTCGGCAAGGACGGTAAGCCTGTTTACAATTTAAAATATGATGTTGACAATTTCCCGATTGTTGCTCCGAAAACAAGCGGTTCGGGAATGGATATGTTTATTCTGAAAGGTTTGGGAATTATCGGACTCGGCATTGTTACATTTTCAGGATATATGCTCAGTGAAAGAATCAAGAGCAAAAGGCGAAAATCAAAATATAGGTATCGCCGTTAAATCAGTTTAACCGTTAGGTTATAATAAATTACATATATTAATCAATGAAGGAGAAAAACAAATGAAAACAACCAAGAAATTTTTTGCGGCTGTTCTTGCTGTAATGATCATTGCAATGATGATTCCGTTTACCGTAAGTGCAGCAGCTCCCGACGGCCCGTATACAGCGACTTATGTATGTGCACCAAACGCACAGTCTGAAGAAGACAAGATCGGTGATTATGAGTTTAGTTTCTTCAAAATCGCTGATCTCAACAAAACAACAGGTGAATATGCACTTATAGATTCATTAAAATCTAACAATATTCCTGTTAATGCTGCAAATACAGGCGATAAATCAAAGGCAATTATCGATGCCTGTGATTCGATTTATTCACAGACTCCCGAAAAATTCGGAACTGCCGCTGCAACTATTTCTTTCAGCAGCAGTGAAACAAGCAAAACAGTTTCTCTCAACGATGCAGGTATTTACTACATCTACTGCACAAAGAAGCCTGCTAAGGTAACAAAGGTTACCAACTCTTTGGTATCGCTCCCTTACTACTCAAACGGAGCTTGGGTTTCAACTACAGACCAGTCGTCGGTTAACCTCGCTTCAAAGGTTTCAACAAGTCCCGTAGAGGTTACAAAGTCTGCCGATAAGGTTAATGTAGGCGACAATGACAAGACTGTTACATATACTCTTACAGCTTCAACTGCCGGTTCTGTAGAAAACAAGCTTACTACTTATTCTATTGTTGATACAATGGACAGTGCACTTACTCTCAATGAAAGCTCAATCGTGGTTAAGCTTGATACTACAATATTGAATCTTGGTACAGACTATACAGTTGAAAAGAATTACAGCTACAATGACGGTACTTCAGACAAAACTGCAACATTTGCGGTTGTATTTACAGATTCAGTATTAAACGGCACTGCTTTTTACAGTGCAGAAACTGTAACCGTAACATATACAGCTGATCTTAACGCAGAAGCAGCTTCTAAGTTTGCTAATGCAATGCCCAACAGCGACGGTCTTTATTACGGCAACAGCTCAGGAATGAACTACGAACCCGGTACTACTGTAAATGTATATACATACGGTGTAAAGGTAGAAAAGGTTGGCGGTAACACAAACGCTCCTCTTGAGGGTGCTGTGTTTACAGTATATACAGACGCAAGTGCCGCAACTGAACTCACTGTTGACGGTAAGAAGGTAATTGCTACAACAGGAGCTGACGGCAAAGCTAATTTTGCTCTCGAAGGCAGCACAAAAGCATTTGCGTTTGATGCAGATTCAACTTACTATGTAAAAGAAACATCTGCTCCTGCAGGATACACTATCAATGATACAGTATTTACAGTAAGCATTGACAAGTCTAAGGGCTTTACTCTTGTAAACAATGCTCCGATTCCAAACTACAGCCCTACAGTACCTCAGACAGGTGGAATGGGCACAATGATGTTTACAGTCGGCGGTGCAGCTCTTGTTGCATGTGCAGGCGTACTCTTTGTGATTGTAAGAAAGAAAAAGACATCAAAATAATTTAAGGAAGTAATACCTTTTTAATTACTTGCAAATACAATATATGTAATTTTAAGCGGGCGTTTTTACGCCCGCTGTATTTATATAGTTACATTAACAGTTAATCCTACAAAAACAATTTATAAGCGGAAGAAAACAATATAATTTCTGTTGTCAAAATTTTCTGTAACAATTTTTAAAAATCTTCATATAATACAATATATGAAGATAAAAAAGATGTACCGCAATATTATTATTGCTTAATTTATTCTTTGATGTAAATGATAAGGTGTGTAAAATTTTTTAAAAATTGTCTTGACAATTTACCGACACTATGATAGAATAATTGTCGTTGAGAATTTTTAATTTAACTGTATGTGTTACGGCGACATAGCCAAGCGGTAAGGCACGAGTCTGCAAAACCTTATTGTCAAAAAATTAATATTATTCGGCGACTTAGCCAAGTGGTAAGGCACGGCTCTGCAAAAGCCTGATTCGGCGGTTCAAATCCGCCAGTCGCCTCCAAATATAGCACCTTAATTTTTAGTAGATTAGGGTGCTTTTTCTTTTAAAAATCGCATAGACAAGCCGTTTTTAAGCCATTATAATAAATAATATAACGACTCTTGTAATAGATAAAAAGATATGTTATAATCACATATACATAGAACATACATTCTACTTAATTACTGATTTATTTTTTTCTGATAATAGTACATTTTCAAGATTTATCAGATAGTATCAGCTAATATCAGAAAATAGTGCTACAATAGTGCTACAAATTATCAAAGTGTAGCACTATCAAGATTCCTTACATATTTCAATAAAGGAGTTGTTATTATGGCAAAAACAAGGAGACCAAAAGGAACGGGAAATATCTATAAGCGTGGAAATAAATTCTACGGAAGAATTCGGACAGGTCGCTACAAGTCAAATGGTAAGCCGGAAATTATTTATTTTTCCGGTGATACAAAAACGGAAGTACAAAAACAAATGAATCAATTTGATGCAGAAACACATATTAATCCGATGACAACATCATTTGAAACATATGCAGCAAACTGGTTACTTCTCTATAAACAACCCACAATAAAAGCTTCAAGTTATGACACTCTCGAAAATACGTTTAAAAACCAAATCTACCCCTATATTGGGATGATTCGTATTTCTGAAATTACAACAAGCGACATCCAAAAGATGATAAATGACATTAAAGCAAAGGGGCTCTCATACTCACGGGTTAAGAAAGCACGAGACGGTGTCAATATGGTTATGGAGCACGCCTTATCGCAAAACCATATTTCTAAAAACCCGATGAACGGGGTTAAGATGCCGGCAAAATCAAGCTTCCCAAAATCTGAAATAGTTTATTTTACAGAAAAAGAATCGAGATTAATTATTGAGGAATGTAGAAGATTATATCCAAATTCTGAAACCCCGGTATATTTATATGGGGAAGCATACATTCTCCAACTAAATACGGGTGCAAGGCGGGGCGAAATTATTGCATTACAAAAATCAGATTGGGATAAAGAAAACCACACGCTTCATATTAATAAATCCGCACAGACAGTAAAAACAAGGGATTCTGAAGGAAAGGCAACTGGATATGAAACGGTATTAACAAGCACAAAAACTTATTCTGGAGACCGCAAAATTCCTCTAAACGAAAACGCAGAGCTTGCACTTCAAAAATTGTGCGATAAATTTCCGAATAGCACGCAGATTGTATGCAGTAAAAATGGTGGTGTGCTTGCTCCGCAACAGTACGACAGAACATTTCGCAGAGTTATTAAGAATACAAAGATAGGGAAGGGTGGCACTCACGCATTAAGACATACATTTGCCAATATGCTATTTAAAAATAAAGTAGATATTAAAACTATTTCAGCTCTTATGGGTCATGCAAGCATACAAATCACGCTTGATACTTATATCCACTTTGCTGAATCAGAAGGGTATTTGGCTGTTAAATCTTTAGAAAATAATTTATAAAAAATTAAAAACACAAAAAAAATAAGGCTATAAGATTTTCGTCTTATAGCCTTATTACTAATTAATACACCCCGTTTTCTTTGATAGCTCTTTGCAATAAGTTATTTAAAGTGTCGGGATAGCATTTTTCATCATCAAATAATTCAATATCTTCTTTTGTGAACTGATAATCTTCAAACACCTCTACAAAAATATATTGATTATCAAGAAACGGAACTTTGAAAGGCATCATTCTTGTTATTCCGTATGCCTGAAAATCTTCTCCATATTCTCGAATATCTTGCTTGAGTTCTTCTATAATTTTTTCATTATCTCTTGAACAATTAAATTCAATTCCATTTAAGTCTACTTTAATACTCACACTAACACCCCTAACTTATAATAATATTTACTTAATTATAATAAATATTACACAAATTATCAAGATGTGATAAAGAATTCGCAAAAAAAATATAGCACCCATAATTTGGGTGCTATATTTTGTGTTAGAAACTAAATTCTCTGATTTCTGCGGTCAGTGTGCTTATGTACACAATGCTGTAAATGTAGCTTTTCCTGCTATCCCGTCAACTGTTAAGCCTTTCTTTTTCTGATAGGACTTAACAGCAGTTTGTGTTCCACTACCAAAAATTCCATCAAAACCATTAGTGCTATATCTATTGCAGATAAGCAACCCCTGTAGTGTTTTTGTAATGTTTCCTTTACAACCTACTGTAAGATTGCGAACAGCACTATTTGTAGCAAAACCGTAAATGCCGTCAACAACGAGCTTTGAACCGTACTGCTTATTCATTTCTGTCTGCATAGCTTTTACGAGTGCTTTCTTAGTGTTTGAGCCGTATATTCCGTCTACGGTAATGCCAGTATTGTAATTTGAATTTACCCAAGATTGCACTTCTTTAATAGAAGAGTTACCGTTCGAGGAATTACTTGTTGTAGGTTTTGAAACAGGCTTTGAAGAAGTTGCCGAATTACTTGTAGATGTCGAAGATTTATAAGTCACGCCGTAATAATCGCAAACGCCCTTGCAGATTGCTTCGCCGAATTTCTGAGCGTTATTAATTATGTACTGAGCATAAGACTTGTTATCGTGGAATTCGCACTCACAATAAACAGCGATAGCCGTAGTATTCTGAATTTCTGCAAGTGTACCGCCGTAACGGTATGTGCCGATATATCTTGCTGTTTTTGTAGCGTTCACCTCTACGAGTCTTTTGTAGATAGCGTTTCCTGCTTTTTTGTTTTCTCCGCTGTTGCTGTAAATGAATACTTCTGTGCCTTTGCCGCCGCCTGCATTGGTATGAATAGGAATGTGCAAGTCAGCACCCCAGCTGTTACTTTCGCTGATTGAAGTATTCATATTCTGTCCTTTCGGAGCTTTCTTTACAGAAAAACCACAACGCTCAAGTGCTGTTTTAGCATACTCTGCAATACGGTTGCACTGTTCCATTTCGTTGGTGTTTCCCGCAGAATATGTATTGCTGTTCTGATTTGATGGGCTTAAATAAATTTTCTTTGACATAATAATTATTCCTCGCTTTCTGTGCTTTCTGTTGTTACTTCGGGAAGTCCTGCTACGCTTGTCAATACAGACAAAATGCCTGCAAGCAGGGAAGCTGACCCCACGGCAAGCCAGTTAACATCTGACATCACCGCAGAAACGCCAATAGTTGCAACTGCTGTCTGAGCCACCGTTTTAATTGCTCTGACCGCCGTAGCCTTTAGCCATTTCTTTGTAAAAATTGTTTTCATATTTATTCCTCACTTTCTAAATATTCTTGTAAAAGTTTTTTATAAAACGCTTTGACTTCACCGTTACCACCGGCTTTTATGTATTTTTCTCCTGCGTTTAATCTCTCACCTATTGGCATATCGGGTGACATGATTATAATGCGGAGATTGTTAAGATAATTCTCTTCGGTATGTTCCTGCAAAGTATTAAACATTTTTATAATTTTCCTCAGCTTTGAAAGAACCCTACCGATTAAGACAAGTATTGCTGTTATCGCTCCCGCAATACCGCCCCAAAACAGTAATATTTCTGCCATTGGACTAACCTCTTACTTTTCCTTAAATTTTAAAATTGTTTTTCCGAACAGTCTGTAGTAGGGAATTTCATCACCTCCCAAAAAGTAATAATTGATTGCATCGGCAATAATAACTGCTATTATTGATATACCCACCCACACGACACTAAAAGGCAAACATATAATACCTTTGTAATTTAGTGGAAGATTTGAATAATCCCACATCATCGGCAGTATGCCGTTTAACGACATCAACCCGATTAACAATTCAAACGCTGTAATAATAGCGGAGCCGATTAGCCCTTGAATGAGAATATCAATGTCCCACGAGATTTTGTTATTTGTTTTATCAATCAAAACAAATGCCATACCGCCGCACAGTCCCATTAATGGATATGAGTATCCACGATAACAGACTTCGATAGTAATGTATAAGCAAAATCCTGTTATAAATAAAACTGCACTTTTATTAACTCTATTCATTAACATTTTCATCGCTTTCCAAAATTTTTAATACATCGGATTGATACTCGGCAGGAATTTCCATTCCATACTCAACATCTTTGATTTCTTCTGTGTCCTCAAGACTGTTAATGTAATTTCTCAAACTGTTAAAATATGTAGTTTGATATGTTATGAATTTAGTCCCGTAGTTTATTAAATTCTTCATATCTTCTACCGAGTAGAATTTACATAAATTGCCGTCAGCGTGATACGGAATTGACTGTAAGCCGCTCTGTATCATTGCGGATAGCGTTGTAAGATTTAATTGGTCTTGAGTTGTTAACGAGAAATGCTCGGTGGTTCCGTCAGTCATTTGTAAATCGAACCCGTTTTCTATAGTTTTATTACAAATGCTGCTCATTTCTGATATTTTATCAGCTCTGATTTTTTCTATCGGAACATAAGCGGCTTCTTCCAACTGCTTGATTTCTTCGTTGGTCATATCAATGTACTCTCCATTCACATACTTTTTCATTTTCTCACCCCGTAAATTTCAATTTCCGTGCCCGTAGCAATTAATGCTAAACTGCTTTGTAGAAGAATTTTATTAATAGGAATGTTAACATTTTTTGTAGAAAACGAGAGCCCATCTTTTGATGATGCAACATGATAACCCCATGATGCGGGCATATTATTATTGGAACTCATTAAAGTCACTGGTACTATTTCTCCATTGACCACTCGTAAATAAATATACACATATTTAATATATCCTTCTTTTTCAGGAAGATTTGATATTTCTACCCAGAATGTTTGCGAACCAAAACCATTCAGTCTTACTGCATTACTTTTGCTCTCGTAAGCTGGGCTATATGTTAATTTAATTTTTAGAATTAATTCTTTTAAGTCGAACGAATTTCCTTCTGAGTCTTTGTTAATCAAGAAATAAGAAACATCTTCCCCAACTATTGCAGAATTTATTAATTCCCAGTTTTCAGCATAACTGCCGCTAACCTCAACAAGTTCCGCTATCTCTTGTTTATCTTCTTCTGTCAAAACATAGTCAGAGCCGTTTTGACCGTCCGCACCGTTTTGACCGTTTAAAACTTCAAACTGCTTCAAGCCGTTTACATCAGTAATATTAACTTGATGACCGTTTTCAATCTCTGAAACTGAAACAGTCGGCGAAAATCCGTCTTGACCGTTCTGACCGTCCTGTCCTCTAAGGCTGTCAAGCCACTCAGTCTCAGTCCCCTCGAAGCCGTTTTCTACTGCTATTTCATATGCGGACTTTCCGTCAGCTCCGTTAATCCCGTTCTTCCCATTCGATAGATTGATTTGTTCTTCGTCAACAAAAATAATTCCGCCAGTTTCCGTCTGTTCCGCTGAGATTTCAGGGATAGAAATCTCAAGTTCATCAAATCTTTGATTTATCTTTAATATATCTGTCTTTGTTGCGAAGTTAGAGGTATCAATGCTTGATGAGCTATTATTAGATGTTTTTTCGAGGGGTTCTAAATTGTCATAAATTTTCAGGGGTACAAGATTTGTTTTACCCAACGCATTTGTGTCGGTATGCATATTAACTGTAAAACCAATTTTTGAATATACAGTATATTTTTTGCCAAGTGCAAACATATCGCCCGGTCTAATTTCCACAGTATCAATTAAACATTCAGAAATATCTTTTGTATTATCACTTAAATCATAAAGATTTAATTCATACGCAAGAAGGTCGGAGTTATATTCTCCGACCTTGTCTGTAACAATAAATTTGATATATTCAAATTTATCTTCTTCTGTATAGTTATAATTTGCTGTTGTAATATTCAACTGCTTATAATTATTTAACCCTAATATTATCAAACTATCACCACCTTTAGCCTCTGAAAACTAATCTTGTAGTATGAAGTCTTGAGGCATCTTTTCCAGCCGTAAACCAAAACCGCATTGTGAATAGTCCGCAAAGCACATTATGGTCAAATCCCCCTCCAAAAGTGCAAAGGTATTCAACAGACGGATTTTCTATATTATTACCGTATCTATCTACTAAATATTGAGTATATAAAGCAGACGAGTAATATTCGTCAGAGTCGACAACTTCTATTGGGTTTCCTTCAGAATCAATATCTGTACACTTGGATGGAAGGACGAGTTGGCGATTATTAACATCATAACCCATTTGTTTAATCCAGGCTCTGCCCTTCCCGTCGTCTCCGAGATATTTTTGTTCGGGAGCACAATAATTACATTCATTCCAGTTTTCCACGGTTTCATCAGAATATTGACTCGGATTGAAAGTGTAATAATACTTCAAATCTTTAACTCTAATTCCCTCAAGTATCTCCCAAGCATTACCCCAAATATTTTCAATCCATCGGTATTTAAATGTGCTAAGGTTATTTTCATCGCTTATTCTACCTGTATGATATGCAAGTACATCACAAGTTCCTGTCTTTTGAGCCTGACCGGCAACATATATATTATCTGAATTAATATCTATTGCACTATCAAGCGGTGTATCAAAAGTTAAATTTATTGTGTCGCCAACACTTGATACTTCTGTTATCATAATGTTTTCTTGTAAAGTCAGTGTTTCTTTGCAAATTAACACCATTTGCCCTGCCCTAAAGTTTGATGTTCTACTCGTTTTTTCACCTACGCCTACCGATACTTTATTTCTTGCAGAGCTTATTCCTGTTATGGGTGAATTACTTGAAGAAAAGTACGGAACAAAACTAAATCCTTGCATATATGGGTCTGTGTTTCTGTCTGCAAATTCAACAACAAATAATTGCTGGATTGCGTGTAATGTTGCATAATCCATACAAGTCATATTGATTTGATTAGCTATATTGCGATAGGTAGAAAGTGTTAGTCCCGTTTGAACAAGTTCTCCACTTTTACTATGAATGGTAGTGCTGCTTGTTCCATTGAACTGATAAGGAGCAATATAGATATAATCAATTTCTTTACCATTGCTATCAATAAACGCAGGCTCAACATTAAATCCACTCTTCGGTTCTCCAGTTATTGCCCAAGTTTCAATTCCATTTATTACTTCTCTATATGAGTAAAATTTGGGGATTTCTACCATAACATTACCGTTTGCACCGTCTAAGGAAAATCCATCCTCTCCTTCATATACAACGGTTTTAACTCCGTTTTCGTCTACCGAAAGATTGCATCTTCTGATTCCGCACCACGGAAAAGCTAAATCAAAGTCATTGCTACCCTCATTATAAAGAGTGCCGTTTATTTCAAAGTTTGTATTAAGTCCCGATGCACTTTCAATTCTTTCTCCAGTAGATACGGGCTTTGAATTATCAAACATAACACCGTATATTTTTGACTTAGTGGATAATTTATTTTTTTCACCTGAAATTCCTATTTCATTTTCAATGTTGTTTAATCTTTCTACGACTGAGTTTGGAGTACAACTATCCTTGAGTTGTAATGTGAGAGAATATGGCTCAAATTCTGAAACTTCTCCATCGGCAACCATAATTCTTTCGGCAATTTCCTGATTGTATTCTCCGTCCTGTGAGGCGAGATAGAAGTAAAAAACAATGTATTTTGCATCTGTTCCTGTTACAAAAGTTGCACTTGTCAAATCATTGCGGAATTTAACATCATTAACCGTTACGCCGTCAGCAGGTTCTACATTTGTCGTACCATAAATGAATCTTGACGAAATTGGCGCTTGCCTGATTATTGTATAAGTCGTATCGGGTTTACATTCAACATATCCGAGCCTTGAAGATGGACTGTCTACGATTGTTTTGGAAGCACCGTCAATGTTTGCCGAGATTACATCGGCTGGGTTAAATAAATTTATTCCCGGTATATTATCAAAAGCATCATCGGTGGTAACTTTTTTTGAAAGTTTTTTATTAGTTTCTTCTTGAGTATATAATTCATCAAATGAATAATAATAACTGTTTAGATATGCAATCGAAGGATAGTTTTGTTTGGAATCGGTTATTTCGTCTTTAGATGAAATTTTCTTATCAAACTCTTTTTTTAAAGCATCACTTGTTACTGGGTTTGAACTACCCTCAGTTGGCGTTTCGTCCATCGCGACCGTACCTTCAGGAGTTATCTGAGACACTTTTATAAGAGCTTTAATCAGGTTGGAGAAAGCATCACTTGATTCTATTAATTTCCCTGTTACATCTTTACCCACAGACAATGTTATCCCGTCAAACTTTATATTGCCGTCATTAGACACTACATTAATTGAACCTTTAACCTCGCCACACACATCTGTTATCCCTGTTACAATTGTGAATTCGATTGCTCCGTTGGCTGCGTCTTGTATGTTACAAGCCACACTACAAGGCTCACCATTGTTTTTAATACCGTCAAACGACACGGATGTTGTTTCAGATAAATCCAACGCCCCATTATCATCGGATAAGATAAATTGTGCTAACTTAACGCCACCCTCCCCTTGAGTAGTTTTTAGTCTTATCTGATTGTCTCTCCATGCGTGAAGTGTATATTTCTTACTTTTACTTTTCATGTTATCACCTCCTACAATAATAAATAAGGTTAAAGGCACGGTAGCCAGCCGTGTCTT
>DXYF01000036.1 GCA_019415945.1 Clostridiales bacterium | reverse complement strand
ATATTAAAAATACAGCAAGTTGGTTAACTACCACTTGACTTTTTATAGGAGATTATGTATGAAAAAGCTGATTTCACTTTTACTTTGTGCTTTAATGCTCGGCAGCAGTATTCTCACCGGCTGTAACACCCAGGAATCGTCAAACAGCTCCGATGCAAAAACAGCCGAAGTTGCTGACCCCATTGAAAACATTACAGCGACTGCATCAGATGACAAGTACAGAAATTTTTATCAAATTTTTGTTCATTCGTTTTGTGATTCAAACGGTGACGGCGTCGGTGATCTTCAGGGAATAATATCACAGCTTGATTATCTTAACGACGGAGATCCAAACGGAGGCGACGACCTCGGAATTGACGGAATTTGGCTTACTCCCATAATGCCGTCAAAGTCATATCACAAGTACGATGTTGAAAATTACTATGATATTGACCCCGATTTCGGTACGCTTGATGACTTTGACGAATTAATTGAGGAATGCGACAAACGCGGAATTAAGGTTATCATTGATCTTGTTTTAAATCATATTTCGTCAAACAATCCGCTTTATGTAAAGGCAGTTGAAGAGGTAAGCGAAGGCAAGCTTGACGGCTATGCCGAGTATTTTGAAATTCATAAAACAAGCTATTTTGACAGTGATACAAAGGTGAACAATCTGTCTAACGGATATGCTTGTGAGGCAAACTTCTCGTCTGAAATGCCTGAATGGAATCTTAACTCCGAAAAAACCCGCGAGGAGTTTACAAAAATTGCAAAGTTCTGGCTTGACAGAGGCGTTGGCGGTTTCCGTCTTGACGCATGCAAATATTTTACAAACAAGGGAACAGACGGTACCGAGTTTTTAAAATGGTTTTACGAAACATGTCAGGATATTAATCCAGATGTATATATGGTAGGCGAAAACTGGTCTGACGATTCCGATATCGAAGAACTTTATAAATCGGGAATTGACAGCCAGTTTGCATTCAAGTTTTCACAGACTTCCGGTCTTGTTGTTGAAAATATTATAACGCAAAACGGTGCTGCAATCGTTAAAAAGGTCATGAATTACGACAATAAGATGAAGGAAAACAATGAAAACGAAATTAATGCTTTGTTCCTGTCAAACCACGATCAGGTCAGAGTAGCAAATTCTCTCGAAGCACAGGGACTCGGCTATCAGAAACTCGCTGCTGCACTGTATATGTTGTTCCCCGGCAATCCGTTCATATATTACGGAGAAGAAATCGGAATCACATCACCTGAAACTACAAACGACGCTAACTACAGAACTCCTATGGTATTTGATTCGGAGAATATGCCTTCAATTTTTGTAAACGGCGTCGGAGATGTTCATGAAGAGCCTACTTACGGCGGTGTAAAACAGCAGCTTGAAGATGAAAACTCACTATTAAACTATTATCGCAGGATCATTAAGATAAAAAATCAAAACCCGGAACTTGCAAGAGGTACAATTACAGGAACTCAGGGTTTTGATAATAAAAACATCGGTGCTTACTATGTTGAATATGAGGGGTCAAAGCTGCTTGTAATTCACAATTTCAGTGCTACAAACAGCAGAACAATTACTATAACGGATGATATGATTGACAATGCTGTGGTAAGGGCAGATCTTGTTCCCGAAAGCTCGGATATGCATATTGAGCTTAAAGACGGACAGCTTACGCTTCCTGCACAGTCAACTGTTATTCTTAAATCGGCAGAATAAGCAAATACTGTTTATATACTATACGGATAAGAGTATATAAGACATTTGGGTCGGCAGCATTAAGCTGCCGACCCTACCTGTTTAAAAGTAACCTTATTAAATAAGATAACATACAGTAGATTCAGCAAATAATATCAGCTTATTATTCAACAAATACTTTGAAAAAATTAAATGAAAAAGTTAAATATCATTTATATAAATGTTGTTATAATTTTTTACGGATTTTTACAGAGTATAATAACAAAAGCTTTATCTGTATGATATTGCTGTGCGTTGCATACAATAAGCTTAAAAAATCAGTCAAAAATGCAATTATAATTGTTGTTTTTTATTTTATAACACTTGATTTTTTAATTAAATTATAATATAATGTATATACTTAAGAGTAGTATGCGAATTTTTAAATAGGAGGAAATACAAATGTCGAAGAAAATTATCAGTCTGTTTTTGACTGTGATTTTGGCGGTATCAATGTTTGCTGTTGCAGCTGTAAGCGTTTCTGCTGAAGTTGACGAACAGGGAAGATACATCCCCTCCGAGGGCGTAGATACTTATAAGTATTATTTTTATATGCCCTCCGATTGGTATAATGACTGTGCATCACAGGCGGGCGTGTACTGGTGGATCGGTTCCGACTCTCCGAGTGTTTGGCCCGGATACAATGCATATGAAGCAGACGCCGACGGCATATATTATTCAAGCGTGCCGGTAGATGCAACAACGATTATTTGGAACAATGCCTTTGACGGCGGAGAGGATACTACATCGCCCGACTACGCAAAGGCAATACAGACATCAGATGTTTCAAGTCAGTTTTATTCTCTCGGCGACAGTGATGTTTATGATTCTGAATTTTTCGCTGAAATGGAAAATTACTACAATAATGACAAATCGGCTCTCGGAAACTATGCTGATAACTTCTTTTATGATGAGGAGTTTGGACTGGGATTTTCGTTTAACTACAATAATATGATTTATGTAATCAATCCCGATATGATTTCCGAGAATCCGCTAAACGGCAAGATCGTTTGCGGCGGTGAGTGGTATTTCTACTACGGTAACGGCGAGTACGGCACATACCCCACAAGAGATGAGGCTTTACAAAAGGGTAAGCTCTTTAGCTCCGATTACCAGCCGTCTAAAGAAGAACCGTCAACCGAGAGTACAACAGTATATACCGAGCCTTCAGAAACTGCAAGCAGCACAGACAGTACCGCAGCTACGGATGCTTCTGAGGATGCGGGAAATTCCGAACTTTATCTTACTGTAAATGCTACTTCAAACTATTTCCCGGAGGCAACTGCCGAATATAATCAGGATACTAATGAGGTAACTGTTACTTATTTGATGAAGTCCACTAAGAATGTTTTGGATACTCAGTGGAATTTGTATTATGATTCAAGCGTGCTGTCTGTATCCGATAAGAACACAGCGGAGACCATATGTCCGACAATCGGAAGTTACGGAGTTTTCAATCTGGGCATAGACGGCGTTGTCAAGTATAACGCTACAAATCTCAAGCTTTTTGATTTTACTTCGTCGGAACAGATATATGTTTCAATCATATTTGATGTAAAGGACTTATCGGCAAAAGCACCGGTTACTACAACCGTAGACCTTGATGTAAATGTGCTGCGTGTTTCAAAGATTAATCCGGAAACATTTATGAGCGATGAGAATGAAGAGGTTATGCTCTGCAACTTCTCTGAGGTGCTCGATAACGAAATGACCAACACAGTTAAGGTTGAACGCAGAACAGAGCTTACAGAGTCAACTTATGTTGAAACTTCTACCGGGGAGACAACAGTGACTACTGAAACAACAGTTGAGCCTGAGCCAACTGTTCCGTATCTTACTGTGAATGCTACTTCAAATTATTTCCCGATGGCTACTGCTCAATACAAAAAGTCAACGAATGAAGTTGTCGTTACATATTGGATGAAGTCTGATATGAATGTACTTGATTTGCAGTGGTATTTAACATATGATTCCGAAGTTCTTACGCTTTCTGACAAGAACAGTATTGATTCTGTTTGTCCTACAATAGGTGACAAGGCTGTTATCAACATGGGACTTAAGAACATGATCAAATATAATGCAACTAACCTCAATTTATTTGACTTTACAACGGAGGAAACCCCGTTTGCACAGATTGTGTTTGATGTCAACGATCTTACAGGAAAAGAGCTTTCTGAAACAACAGTGAATCTTACTGTTGAGGTTCTGAGAGTTTCAGAGATTGATCCTGAAACATTAAGATCGGACCCGGACAAGGAAATTATTCTTGTAAACGACAGCAAGGTGATTACTGATTCTTCCGTAGATCCGGCAGGAGTTCAGCTTCGCACATCGCTTACACCTTCAAGTTTTGTAGCTCCTACAACCGTTGCTACCACGACTGAGGAGCCAACTACCGTAGAACCTACGACAACTGTACCTACAGAAGCGACTACCGAGCCGACTGAAGCTCCAACGACAGTTTCTCCGACTGAGGTTACAACTGTTGAGCCGACAGAGACAACACAGTCAACATCGGCAGAAAGCACATCAACAGTGTCTTCTTCAACAGCTTCTCCTGCAACTGACCCCACATCGGCAACAGGACAGGCAACATCGGATACAACTGCCAATACAAATACTAACGCACCCCAGACAGGTGATACTTCACTCGCTGTTATTATCCTTTCAATCTTGATTGGTGCTACATGCGTTATGTTTGTGCTTAGAAAAAGAGAAATGATGTAAAATAATTTTTAAAAGTTCAGAGCCGGCTGATTTGGTCGGCTCTGTTTTAATAGTATCAATTTCAATATTTGCAGTAAACTTAAAAAGCATAAATGGTTCTTTGTCAACTGTTGGTGTAAACCCGAAAACGGAATAGTTTAAATTAGCAGGCTACAGCAAATCAAGCTGTAGCTTCTACTTTTAAATTTTGTCAATAGTTAGGAAATTAGAGATAAAAAACGGGGGTAAAAAGCGATAGCAATACAAGTTATATTTTGTTTTTGCGATTTGTATGAGAACATATTTAAAAATCCGTTAAGTATGCGTTTTGGATTTTTGTAGCCGTTAGCACTGCGTTTAAAAGCTTTGGTTTTATTGTTGCATCATTTAGTAAAACTATTTATGAAAACAAAATGAATTAATTGTCTTTATTTAAATAGGTTGGATTAAAACCGAAAAAAGTTAAAAAGAGAATGATAAATGATAAAGTTGCTCTAACCTTAAAACCTTAGCAATAATTTAATATTAAATCAACAGTGAATGAGTTGGGTGCGGTATTTTACTGATTTGTTATAGTTTTCGGAAAATCTTTTTCGGTTATAGAATCAAGCTCTATTACAATATATTGTGTAATCATAAAGAGTATAATCGGAATAAAAAGTAATGATGATTTTTATTAGCAATATTTTTATTGACAAAAATTAAATTAATAAATAAATTCCCTTTGGCAGATAATATAGCTGAAGGGAGTTTTTTTATGATAAGAAGGATCGGAAGGCATACACTGGGATTTGAAGAAACACCGTCAATCATAGGCTATGCATCTATTGCAGGAAAGCTTGAATCTAAAGGACCGCTCGGGAAAGGTTTCGACAAAATTATTTATGACAGCTATGACGGGCGTGCAACCTTTGAACAGGCTGAAAGCAGATTTCAAACCGAAGCCGTAGCGACAGCAATATCAAAGGCAGGGATAACGGCCGATGAGGTTGACTGTATTTTTGCGGGAGATTTGCTTAATCAGTGTATAGGTTCAAGTTATGGACTAATTGATTTTAACATTCCGTATCTCGGTCAATACGGAGCGTGCTCAACAATGGCACAGGGACTTATCATGGCTTCTGTGTTTGTTGAAAGCGGGGCTGCTAACACTGCAATGTGCGTTACATCATCACACTTTTGTTCTGCCGAACGGCAATATAGATTTCCTCTTGAATACGGTTCTGTCCGCACTCCTACAGCTCAATGGACAGTAACAGGTGCGGGAAGCTGTGTGTTAAACAATTCAAAAAAAGGTCCAAGTATAGCAAGAGCAACGGTTGGAAAAATTGTTGACTTAGGTATTAAGGATGCCAATAATATGGGAGCTGCTATGGCACCTGCGGCAGCTCAAACGCTAAAAAATTATTTTGAAGATACAGGTACAGTTCCCGGGGATTATGATCTTATTCTCACAGGCGACTTAGGGGAAGTCGGCAGTAAATCAATGTATGATCTTCTGTTGCTTAATGATATTGACATAAGAAACAGACACAACGACTGCGGCCTTATGATTTTTGACAGAAACAAACAGGATGTTCACGCAGGCGGTTCGGGATGCGGCTGTGCCGCTTCTGTACTGTGTTCAAAAATTTTGACTGATATGAACAGCGGTATATATAATAATATACTTTTTATGGCTACTGGTGCACTCATGAGTCCTACTGCGTGCGGACAGGGGGCAAGTATTCCGTCAATAGCACATCTTGTAAATATAAAAACCAGGTAAAATTAATTAAATAGTCTGTTCAAATTTAATTATTTATGATATAATGTAGGCGATACAATGAGAAGTATGGCTTTGTCCCGTTAACATTGACTTTAAGCTATTATTAGGAGTTGAGTTTGTGTTTAGCAGAATAAAAAGCGTTGATAATAAAGTTCTTGAGCGTATTGCTTATATACAGAAACCTGCTTTGAATAAAATAATGATTACGGCGTCCCGTGCCGGTAATCTCGGAATTATTTGGTGGACAATTTGTATTATTTTTATAATGCGTCCGAGCTGGAGAATGACAGGATATAATTTTGTTTTCGGACTTGCTATTGCTCACCTTATGGGCGAGATTATAATTAAGCATCTTGTTAAGCGTGTAAGACCGTGTCACAGTCTTGATGACGACGAACAGCTTATAAATCGCCCACGATTTTACTCTTTTCCGTCCGGTCATACGACAGCGTCTTTCTCTGTTGTGGGAGTAGCGCTGCTCAGATGCGGTCCGGCGGCGTTTGTCGGAATATTATTGCTTGCCGCACTTATCGGGTTTTCGAGAATATATCTTCGTGTACACTATCTTACCGATGTTCTTGTTGGAATGCTTTTGGGGTTTGTTTGCGGTCTGACATCGGTTCTGCTGTTTAATGCGTTTTTTCCGATGTGAATTATAATGCAATGGGATTTTTGATAAACAGGACAAGTTTAAATTTATAAAATTAAAAACAAATATAATAAAGAGCATATTTGTTCTTCCGTTCATGGTTTTAAGCAACTCCATTTTAACGGATTTTTGACAAGTATGCTCTGTTTTTTTATCTTTTGTTTTAATGGAATCTGTTTGTTGCCCTCAAATTTACTATAGAATCTGTTTTATACAGCCTTAATTTATTCAAAAATGCTTTTGAAATCACTGTTTTGCTGCGTGAATATTATATTTAGAGCAAATTAAAGTTAAAATTTATCGCCCGACTTTGAACAAAGTGCTGCTATCAGAGCAAAAATTATTGCCGCAGTAATTCCTCCCGCCGCACTTGTAATGCCGCCTGTTAATATTCCGAGCGGACCGTCCTGTGCAAGTGCTTCCTTTACGCCTTCGCTCATAAGAAAACCAAATCCGCTGATAGGGACACAGGCACCCTCACCTGCAAATTCGGCGAGAGGTTCGTAAATTCCAAGTGCTCCGAGTACAACGCCCGCAACAACAAAGCTTGTAAGTATTCGGGCAGGTGTAAGTTTTGTTTTGTCGATAAGTATTTGACCTATTACACAAATCAGTCCGCCGACCCAAAACGCATTAATGTAATCCATATTAACACTTCTTTTCATTTTTTATAGTCATTATTAATAAATATTCTTTACTGTTTTTGTTAATTAATTCTTGTAAAATTTGCTTATGTGACGAAAAACTGAAATTTTGTGAATGAGGGTTGTTTTTTTAAAAAAATTATACACAAAAGGCAATTTTTATAGTATAATTTAGAATGTTTAAATCTGCTTTATTATCAGCAAAAGCAGACTTCATACATAATAATTTTAAGGAGTGAAAAGTCACATGGTCGAGGTTAAAAACCTTACAAAATGCTATGGCAACATAAAGGCCGTTGATGACATCAGCTTCACCGTTGAAACAGGTGAGGTTCTCGGCTTTCTCGGACCTAACGGAGCGGGAAAATCGACAACAATGAACATGATAACGGGATATATTTCGTCGACAAGCGGAACCGTTACCATTGACGGAAGCGAAATTCTTGAAGACCCAAAGGCAACAAAACAAAAAATCGGATACTTACCCGAAATTCCTCCGCTGTATGCAGATATGACGGTGAAGAAGTATCTTGAGTTTATGTTTGACCTAAAAAAGGTAAAGCTTCCTAAAAACGAGCATATTGAAGAGGTAATGCGTTTGGTGGGGATTTCAAATCAGTCAAACCGCATTATCAAAAATCTTTCAAAAGGTTACCGTCAGCGTGTCGGTTTTGCTCAGGCACTGCTCGGAAATCCGCCCGTGCTCATTCTTGATGAGCCGACTGTCGGTCTTGACCCCAAGCAGATTATCGAAATTCGCAAGCTTATTAAAAGCCTCGGAAAAAAGCACACTGTAATCTTTTCATCTCATGTGCTTTCCGAAATCTCTGCTACCTGCGACAGAATTATAGTAATTTCAAACGGTAAAATCGTAGCAGACGCAAAAACGAATGAGCTTTCGACTGCTGTTTCGGGTGAACAAAAGCTGGCACTTCAAATAGAAGGATCTCCTGCTGATATTGTTTCGGCAATAAAGAAAATTCCTGCCGTTATTCGTATCAGCAAAGGTCAAAATATGAGTAATAATGTTACAAAATATATGATTGAGTACGAAAAAGGCGTTGATATCCGCCGAGATGTTTTCAGTGCTATGTCACGAATAGGATGTCCGATTCTCGATATGCAGTCGGGCAACGAAACGCTTGAGGATATGTTCCTAAGACTGACAGCGGCTGACCAGACTGATTATACTAAAAACGGAGGTAAGGGCTGATGACCGCGATATTAAAAAGAGAGCTTTCCTCTTACTTTAATTCTGCTACTGCCTATGTTGTAATGGCAGCATACTTTGTTTTTGCGGGCATATTCTTTACATACTTTTGCTTTGGTTTTAACACTACAAGCCTTGCAGGTGTTTACGGAAATATGTTCTACATTATAATGTTTATTATTCCCATTATTACAATGAAAACTCTTTCGGAGGAAAAACATCAAAGAACAGATCAGGCATTGCTAACATCGCCAACAAGTCTGACTGAAATTGTAATCGGCAAGTTTTTGGGTGCGTTTATACTTTATGCCGTTTGCTGCTGTATTTTCCTTGTTTACGCTGTGGTAATTTCATTTTTTGCCGCTCCCGACTGGCCTGTAATTCTTTGCACATTTCTCGGAATTATTCTGTTGGGTGCAACATTAATTGCCATTAATGTGTTTATTTCAGCTCTGACAGAGAGTATGATTATAGCCGCAGTAGTAGGTATGGCACTCGGACTTCTTATATCATTTCTTAAAAACATAAGCGATATGCTGTCTATTGATTGGGTTACTTTTGTGCTTGAAAAAATTAATCCTCTTACCTACTATACAAACTTTACATACGGTATTTTGAGCATTACCGATATTGTATTTTTCCTCACAGTTGCAGGATTGTTCTTGTTCTTTACTGTTCGTGTGCTGGAAAAAAGACGCTGGAGCTAAGGGAGGTTATTTAGATGAGCGAAGAAAATAAGGTTATTTTGCCTGACGAAACTCCAGATACCAAAACGGAGGAAAAAACTGTTGCCGACAATTCAAATGACAGCAAAAAAGATAACAAAAAGAACAACAGGAAGGGCAGAAAAAACGGCGGCTTCAAGACCTTTCTAAAATCAAGAAAGGCTCGTCACGGTTCTATGGCGGCTGCAATAGTGGCGATTGTCATAGCTATAGTTATTGTTATTAATGTTATATGCGGACTGCTTGTTGAGCGGTTCCCCGATTTAAAGTTTGATTTTACAGCCAATAATTCTTTTGCGTTGCAGGAGGATACGGTAGATTATGTTTCTCATCTCGACAAAGATGTAACTTTATATATTCTTATGCCGGAGAGCGATTTTGATAATCAGGGAACATACTTTATTCAGGCAAAAAATCTGCTTGAGAAAATGGAGAGCAACTCAAACGGCAAAATCAGCATTGAATATATTGACCTTTCGTCAAATCCGACATTTTCATCGAGCTATCCGGATGTTGACTGGAGCGGTGAGAGCAGCTACGACAATTTTATGCTTGTAGTATGCGGAGATCAGTACAGAATGCTCAAGGTTGGAGATTGCTTTGAGTATGATGAAGAGGTTTACAGCTATTACGGTTCTTATCAGTTTACAGGCACAACGATTGAGCAGGCTGTTGTAACTGCTGTTCTGAATGTAACTGCTGAGGATAAAGTTGTTGTTGATATGATTACGGGCAACAACGAGCAGGATTACTCTGCGATAAAAACCTTGCTTGAAAACAATGCGTATGAGGTGAATGAAATTTCACTTGTAACGCAGGATATAGACGAGGACGCAGAGTTTGTAATGCTTTATGCACCGTCAGTTGACCTTGACGAGAGTGCTGCCGAGAAAATTTCGGAGTGGCTTGACAATGACGGAAAATACGGAAGATCTCTTATTTATGTACCGACCGTTGAAAAGGTTGATACCCCGAATATAGATAATCTTCTTGACCAGTGGGGAATGGCGGTTGACGACGGTTTTGTTTTTGAAACAAACACAGATTATCTTGTCAGCGGTTCTACTCCGTATGCATTTATTGTAGATTACACAGATTACTATACCGAAAACCTTAAAAATTCCAAGATTCCTGTTTTCGTAAATCAGTCTCACAATATTATTATCAACGACAGCGAGATGGCACACGCAATTCTTACTACCTCTGACAAGGCGGGTGTTCAGCCGTATGAGTTTGACGAAAACTGGAATTATGAGGACGCAATGACGGGCGAACCCGTTACCGTTGCAGCCGAGGGTGTTAAGACAAATAATGATGACAACTCATCAAGAGTCGTTGTGTTTGGTTCATTCGCAATGTTTAATGAATCAATAATGAGCTTTAACAGCTACAATAACTCTGCTTACTTTATGAATGTTGTAAATACTATTGCAGATAAGGAAGACACGGGTATTACAATAGAATCAAAGTCGCTTGAGAGCAATGAACTCGGCGTAACTGATGTTACAACTCAGTCTGCAATGATTGCAATATTTGTATTCGTCCTTCCTGCTGTAATTCTTGCAACAGGTCTTGTAGTATGGCTTCACAGGAGGAACAGGTAATGAAAAAAAACACTAAAATTCTGATTGTTGCCGCCGCAGCGGCCGTGTTGCTGATCGGTTTAATGCTGTTGCTTATTTTCCTGCCGACGGGCGACGGTGACGGTTCTGCAACTTTTGACGAAGGTGTTAAGATGAATGTGTCGGTTGACGAAGACGGCGTTCATCAGGCGGAGATTTTAACCGACGAAAACGGAGAAATTGAAAACAACAGCTATGGTGTGCTCGTTGAGTACGATACAATGGAGATATCAAGTATTCATCTTGAAAACACAAAGGGAACTCTTGATATAACCTCGTACACACCTACTAATGAGGACGGAGAAACCGATACAACAGTCTACACCGTAAAGGGATATGAGGACTTTGAGCTGCAGCCGGGTATTGCAGATATAATTGCGTCATCGGCTGCACAGCTTGATTTTTCCAAGGTTATTACGCTTGAAAAGGAAAAGGCTTCCGAGTACGGCTTTGACAAACCGAGGGCAACAGTCACCGTTACATATTCAGACAAAACAAAAGCTGTGATATATGTGGGCGACGACGCTCCTCAGAGTGCAGGCACATATATCAAGTTCGGCGACGGCGACGCAGTTTATCTTGTGACAACTGATTCTGTGAGTGCGTTTGATTACGGACTTACCGACCTTATGAGCCTTACAATTAACGATTCGACATCCGATTCGGACAGCAGTCAGGCTTCGTCAATAAAGCTTTCGGGTACTGCCTTTTCACAGGAAATCGAGCTTGTTCCAAACGACAGCGAAAAGAATTCTGCGTCATATAAAATTGTTAAGCCTTCAGAACGATATGCAAGCGAAAGTGAAAGCAGTCTTGTTGAGGGAGCCATAAGAGGTCTTTATGCAGACAGCGTCAAAATGGTAAATCCATCTTCGTCACAGCTTTCAGAGCTGGGACTTGCAAAGCCGTATGCGGCTGTAAGTGCAGTATATCCCGACATAACCGTTGATCTTATCAGTTCAAAGCCCGACAGCGACGGTAATGTATATTTAATGAAAAAAGGCGGAAATGTTGTTTATGTAATGTCATCAGAAAAGCTGCCGTGGGTTACTACAAGCTATGAAAAGCTTTTGAGCGAGTATGTGTTAAGCCCCAAGATGACGGCACTTTCACAGGTTAGCATAAACAACGGTTCAAAGACATATGTGTTCAGCGTTAGCTCAAAGGATGTTACAACAACTGACGATGAGGGCAACGAAACAACATCAACTGTAACAACCGTTAAGTATAATAATAAGGAAATAGATGTTTCATATTTTTCAACACTTTTCCAAAACATTTCCTACACCGAGCTTGCCGATCAGGAGGTTAGCGGTGGTGAAAAGACTGCTGTTTTAACTGTTACCTATACATATGAATCTGATAACAGTACTGACACCGTAACATTTTACGAAACAGGAGATTCTCGTTATCTTGCATCGGTAAACGGAAACTCCGTAGGTCATGTTCATAAGTCAGCTATTAATAAGGTGATAGATCAGGTTGATGATGTAGCGGCTAACAAGAATATTGATTCAGTATTTTAATAAAGACGATTTTAAATCTGAATCGATAAAGCTTTAAAGTCACAATATGTTTTTTAATCACTCAAATTTTGTATTGAATTTTCGTTTTGTAAATTAGGCGGAAATTGTCTGACAAATAAAAATATTATATTGCAGTCCGTGTATTGGTATTTTGCGGTACTGCACCGATTAAACAGCCGAAGCAAATGCCATTAGTTTGCTTCGGCTGTTTTGTTATTTTTATGCATTATTTAAATAAATTTATAGACTTTTTTGTCGGCGTTTGTTATAATTATTTGGTGAAAAGGGTGATATACATGAAAACAATAGATTTAATCGTTCCTTGCTATAACGAGGAGGAAGGACTTGAGTATTTTGTGAGTGAAACCAACAAGGTCATTGATTCCCTGCCTGATTACAGCTTTAGGTACATTCTTGTAAATGACGGAAGCCGTGACAAAACATACCTTGTTATGAAAAAGCTTGCAAAGGAATTTAATAACATAAAATATATTTCATTTTCCCGTAACTTCGGCAAGGAGGCTGCAATGTATGCAGGACTTCAACATTCAACAGCTGATTATGTTGTGGTTATGGACGCTGACCTTCAGCATCCTCCCTGTGTTTTTCCGCAGATGATAGAAGCACTTGAAAAAGAGGGTTATGACTGCTGTGCGACAAAGCGTGATGACCGTGAGGGAGAAAGCAAGTTCAGAGGGATTTTCTCAAAGCTGTTTTTCAAGCTTTCCAACAAACTTACAGATGTAAAAAATCCATACGGAGCGATGGACTATCGTATGATGACAAGACAGATGGTAGATGCCATACTTGAGCTTAGTGAGGTTCAGCGTTTTTCAAAGGGAATTTTTTCTTGGGTCGGCTTTAATACAAAGTGGATCTCATTTAAAACGGTTGAGCGTCAGCACGGAACTACCACTTGGAAATTTTCCGGTCTTTTTAAATATGCAATAGACGGAATTACCTGTTTCTCTGTTGCACCGCTGAGATTTACCGCAGTGATGGGAGCCGTTATTTTTCTGATTTCGCTTATCTATATTATAATAACTCTTGTCCAGACACTGTTCTTCGGAATAACTACCCCCGGATATGTTACAACTCTTTGTGCGGTGCTGTTCTTGGGCGGCATTACCGAGATGTCTATCGGTATTCTCGGCGAGTACATCGGAAGAATATATATGGAGTCAAAGGACAGGCCCATATACATTACAAAGCACTCAAATTTTGAGGAAGAAAACAATGAAGAAAAGGAAAATTAATAGTGAAAGATTTTATAAAACAGTTTTTTGACATTAAATTTTGGAAATTTATCATGGTCGGAATCCTTAATACTTTGGTAGGTATGGGACTTCAGTTTTTGTTCTTTAACCTCTGCAGCTGGGGAGAGTGGCTTTCATCTATTGTAGGATACATTTTGGGCAGTATATTAAGCTACTTCCTTAACAAACATTTTACATTCAAAAACAAGGAAAAGGGAATTAAGCCTGTAATTAAATTTGCAGTAAACATTGCGGTTTGCTACGGACTTGCATACGGAATTGCCATTCCGCTTGTTAATTGGGTTTGTACGGTTAATTCTGTTACGATGTTTGGCTGGTCGGTTGAGAAGTTTGCAGGCAATGCGTCAATGCTTATAGGCTCTTGTTTATTTGTTGCATTCAATTACATCGGACAAAGATTTTTTGCCTTTAAAGAAAAGTCGGAATAAGCAAGATAATGTTTAAAAACTAATAATTTTTTGAGGACAGCGGTTTAGTGCCGCTGTCTTTTTTTACTTTATAGGAAATTGCTCGAAAACGGTCGGGCAAAGAAGGCCTGATAATATCAACCTGTCTTCACGAATTGCGTGTCGAGGCACTCGACCTTTTTACTTTATAGGAAATTGCTTGAAAACGGTCGGGCAAAGAAGGTTTGATAATATCAACCTGTCTGCTCGAACCCAGTGTCGAGGCACTCGACTTTTTTATGTGCTGAAATATTACAAAATAAATTTTATATCAGCTTGATTTAAAGAAAAGAAAAAATTTAGCACAGCAATAAATTGTCGAATATTAGTCTGTTAGTGCAACATATTAAAATAATTCCCATAAAAATAGTCATATATTATTGCTGTAATATTTATGTAATAATTAGCATACAATGGTGACAAAACAGTAATAAAAATATTACAAAATCATAACCGATTAATTTCTTGCAAATTGAACATATTTTTGCAGGAAAAATCAGCGATAAGACTTGTTTTATAATGCTAAACAAGAAAAATAAGGAGTGATATTTGTGCAATGTTAACAAAACTGCACCCTTAAATTAGGTTGACATACCCAAAAGTCGTATTTATAATGGCTTACTGTACCGAGCGGACTTGCAAAAATCCTGCAAATTTGTTTCGGTGCAAACGGGTATATGAAAAAATTCAAAAAAGGAGGCATGATAAAAAGTAAGTGGTAAATCAATCCGAGAACTCTGA
>DXYF01000035.1 GCA_019415945.1 Clostridiales bacterium | reverse complement strand
AATATTAAAAATACAGCAAGTTGGTTAACTACCACTTGACTTTTTATAGGAGATATATATAATAACGTGTACATGAAAACATGTCAAGACTATATTGCTTTGTACGGCTGGCGTTTTGTAAATTCCGTTTTACCATTCTTTTAGTTCAAGCTTTGGCATACAGCTATAAAGGGAGTATTCGACATCCGTAGGGACACGGCATGTGTGCCTGAATTGGCAATCAAAGTTTGCCGAATAAACTGTAGTTATATCGGGAAGCAGACCTGAGAGTCCAGAGCGTTCTCGCAGACCGATTCTTTTATGGAATGCAGTTACATCTTTTGCTTTGTTACTAACAATAATGACATTAAATGTCAAAAGACATACCATCATACCCTAAACAAAAATTAGTCCCGGATATTTGATTGTTAATTATTTTCTCATCGGTAGTAGTCCACTCCGGATTCAGGTGAATAAGGATAACCTTTAGTAAACCCTTGTTTTTTAACCCGTTAATGAGCAGCGGTAACGATGAGTGCTTAGCGTTACCGAAATCAGCGACATCCCAACATTCGTGCAATAGAACAGAGTCAGCAGTAACATCAGAAAACAAATCTGCTTGGAAAGCTGTATCTGTTGCATAAATGAGTTTCTTATCAATGCAAATCTGAAAAGACGGAGACGAATGGATTTGTTTCTTTATATCAATTTTAACATCGCCTATTTTAAAACCTTCTGTTGTATAGTCGTGGCATTTCACTTCTTTTGCGATTTTAAGTAATGGCCTTGAAAAAAATTCTGTTCTCAATAATGCAGAAAGATATTCTTCTGTGGACATAGAATAATATGGCTTTCCCGGACCGTAGATAACAAGCTTTTTATCTTTTAAGTATGGTAAAAGATAAATGATTCCAATAGTATGATCCAGGTGATAATGACTAAGTATAACTGTTAATTCGTCATATTCATCAAGAATACTTTTGTATTTGGAAAGATTAGACACACCGGTTCCTAAGTCGAGCATAATCAGCTTGTTCTTGTGCTCTATCAGAAAACAGCTTGTTTCATTCTTTCCCGGAATCCAACCGTTACATCCCAATAAGTATAATTGCATAAAATCACCTCATTAAAGTTTTTCGATAAATGAACGTGCGTGAATAATCCATTTTTCAATAAATGGGTTTTCCGGATTTTGCGAAAGCAACTCAAGGCTACCGGCTAAAGTAGCTACTGTAGCGATTTCTTCTGCTTCTAACCAGGCCTCAATGTTGATAGCCAATTCATACGCCTGCTTTGCACACAAAATTGCCCCATCATTCATTCCGAGTTTTAGAGCAGCTATGGATTGATAGAATAGAATCTGTGATTTATCGTATTTGCTGGTTGCCTGCTTAAAAAGTAAACCGCATTCATCAAATGTGCTTTGGTACTCACCGCTTAGTAAACGACCGAAGGCTGATGTGTATAAGAATCGTATGTAGTATCTGTCACGAGCAGAGATTTGATTATAAATTATTTTTGCTTCATCAAGCTCTTTTTTTACCTCGGCGAGATTGCCTGACCATATTAAACATTCTGCTACCAGACGATGATATTCAGCCAAAAACAATAATAAAGTTATTTTGTAATCATTGTTCTCCACGTTAGCTATTTCATCTTCAAGGCAAGATATACCTTTTTTGTTCCATTTTGCAGCCGAGTCCCAATCAAGCTCGTGGTAAGATATTTTACCAAGATTGATTAGAGCAGTGGACTGATAATAAGATTCATTATGCTCATGTCCTATTTTGTATGCAGATAAAAACTGTTCCTTGGCTTTTACAAAATCAACATGTTTTCGATAACATAGCCCGATAAGGTTCAGAAGCTCTTCCTCCATCACAAAATCGAGATCGTTTTTGGATAACAGATTGGTGACTAATTCAATAGTTCTATTGAATTCTTCTGTTATGTAATAATAATACGAGATTCCGATTTCAGCGTTGATATCCCAACTGTTGTTTTTTTGCTTGAGAAAATCACTTAGTCCACATATCTTTAGATTAAAGTATAATCCGGAATTATACAAAAACTTGCGGTGTTTAGAAAAAAGAGATATAAAGGTATTATTGCTGAATACACTGCATACATAATCGAAGGAAACCGAATTAAGCATTGTGATTTCATGAATATATTCTCTCAGAGCACTATCTAACCCTATAATCGAAATACGTGTGTTCTGTCGGGATAAATCGTTTAGACAGGCGATAGCTTCTTGGTAATTGCCACCGGCAAGAAGATGCTTACAAAGATGTTTTATAGAATATGTTTTCCAATAATCCATATTATAATACTTGAGCAGAAAATCAGAAAAACGTTTATGACCTTTTTTTGCTGATACTCGGTATTCTCCGCTGTTTTGAGGCGTAGTCAGCCAGTCGATGAGACTTTTATGCAATGGTTCGATGAATCCGTTTTTGATTGGAAACATCTCTTGCAACAATTCCAGAATATCATCAATGTCATATTCATCTATGTCTAATATTTCACACAAATTTTCCGGCTTTATGGGGGCATATGTTGTGCAAAGCACTTCCATCACAGGTCTGATATCTTTTTTGTAGGAGAAAGATTGTTCTTTATCAAAAATGCGGTTAAAGTAATTAAGATATATTCCAGTTAATCCGTCCGGAAACTCATCAGTATTTTTAACAGACAGTTTTCCTTTTCTTATTTCATCAGCAACTGTCTTGGCGTACAGAAACAGTCCTTCGCTTTTTTGTGTAATTACATCTAAAATATGATCTTTGCTTTTTCCTGTCGGAAGATAATCTTTTAAATAGGTTGAAAGATAACCTCGTATATCTGAGTGGTTTTCTTTGTCATCGGAAATATCAATGCAAAGAAAAGGAGATAGCTTACGCTTCAGCAGTGCTTCGTTTCTGCTTGTAACAATTAATTTTAACCAGTGCGGTGTTTTTAAGAAATGAAACGCAACGATATCTGCAAGCTCATTTCTGCCGTTAAAGGTTGCTTCATCTAAGGCGTCAATAATAATAACCATTGGCTGTTTGTGATATTGTATCTTTTGGAGAGGTTCAATAATAAGATATTCAAACAGCCTGCTTGTACTCTTTTCAATTAGCTTTCCTAAGTCTTGAAGTTTGATCAACTCCTCACGATAATCCAGAATCTGTGTTGACATATAGTAGGCTAATGACATAATCGCTCTTTTTGGATTAGCTCGTTCATTGTCATTGTATCTGCAAAAATGTACAGCTTGAATCTCTTCTCTTAAATTACTTATGTGTGCAATAAACGAAGTTTTACCGGTTCCGGCATTACCGCGAAGCCATAGAATCCGATTTTCACTTTTGTACCATTGATCGTATTTATCAATAAGCTTTTTTCTTCCGTAGAATTCCTTTCTGAAAAACTCAGAGAAAACATCGTTGTCTACAGGGTTTAGCTTTTGACGTAATGATAACTGTCCGCTTTCAGAATTAATTTTTTGTAGCCCGTGAAGAATTGCGAGCAGTTCCTCTTTTCGCTTTAAATATGCTTCTTCATCAAAATAGGGCTTCCCGGTAACTATGAAGTTTTTCATATCTATCCATTGAATTCGGGCAATGCAAAGTGGAGGTTTAACATCCTGTATCATTATTGGAGCTATATTCTTGCCTAAAAACCTAGCGTAACTAATTTCATCCAGACAAACTCCATCAGGTCGTCTGACAGAGTGCTCGGTCATTAATAAGACAACCCAATCAGACGAATTTATACCTGCTTCAATAGCGTTTTCCCAGTCTGCGGTTCCTCGGATATGTTCCTTATCAATCCATACATCAAAGCCTTCCTCTTCTAAATCACGTTTTATTTTTTTTGCCAGGACCTCGTATTCGTCATGACCGTAGCTCATAAATATTTTCATTGGAACCCCTCACCAATTAATCAATATAATTGCGTTAAACTACTATTTTAATTATAATTCAAGACTCAAAGATTGTAAAGATATTTTAGTAACTGCATTTATTTAAAACGACTTTATATTGAAAATTCCGGATTCTTGAGTTATACTTATTTAAAGTAATATTGATGAAATAGGGGAGATAGTGTGACAAATAAGTTGTTAGCGATTTTTGATTTAGATGGGACATTGTACGACACAAAAGAGGTCAATTATCGTTCATATAAAGAAGCATTGAGCCAAATTAATTATAATGTCGATGTAGATCTTGATTTTTACAGTAAGTATTGTAATTCAATTCATTATAAATTGTTTTTGCCAAAGATAGCACAAGGTATCTCGGAAGATGAAATGAACTATGTTCATTCGATAAAAAAGACTCTTTATTCTGATAATATAAAGTATGCTAAAAGGAATAACCATCTATTTAACATCATAGAACAAATCAGAAATCAGTATTTCATTGCATTAGTAACAAATGCTAATAGAAAAAATGCTACTGAAATTCTCGAGGCTTTTTCTGACAAAAACAGATTTGACCTCATAATTACGCATGAGGATATTAAAACGCCTAAGCCGTCTCCTGACAGTTTCGAGATAGCAATGGATTATTTTAAGGTAACTTCAAAGCAAACTATAGTTTTTGAGGATTCCGATGTCGGAATCAAGGCTGCACAGAATTGCGGTGCAAGTTATTTCAGAGTTTATGGATACAACTAATCATAAGTGCAGAAGAAATTTATGAAACTTGATAAAAAAGGAAAAATAAAATGATAAGTATTGATTACGACAGAATTATTGAAGCGGTTAAAAGCACTAAGAGTATCGTTCTTGATGAATCGTTAAGGAATCAAATAAAAATGAAGGGTGAAGCAGATTATGTAACCGAAGTTGACCTCCAAATCAGTAATTATCTAAAAAAAGAGCTTTTGATAATTACGCCTGAAATTGGCTTTATGAGCGAGGAAGATGAAAAAGAGTTCGTGTCTACACGATGGATTTTAGATCCCATTGACGGCACAACTAACTTAGTTTATGGATACAATATTTGTTCTGTCTCATTGGCATTGTGCGTTAATGAAGTGATTGAGTTTGGCGTCGTATATAATCCTTTTAATGATGATTTGTTTGTCGGATTTCGTGGTAATGGAGCGTTTTACAACGGAAAAAAATTACCTGCTATAAGCGACAGAGAGTTGAAAAACTGCCTTATAGAGTTTGGCGCCGGTTCTACCAGAAAACAACATGCTGACACAGCATTTGAGATAGCAAAAACTGTTTTCAAAAGCTGTCTTGATTTGAGAAGAATCTGTTCTTCGGCTTTGACTATTTGCTATGTCGCTTCAGGCAGAATCAATGGATATTTTGAGAAAGAACTCAAGCCTTGGGATTATGCAGCTGCAGGATTGATATTAAGAGAATGTGGTGGTCAGATGAGTGATTGGTCCGGGCAAGAAATTAAATATATTCTTCCAACCAGTTTGGTTTGCGGAAGTAAAAAAGCATATGATTTTTTGCTTTCTACTATTCAAAGTGTAGATTCATAAATGTCTTATCTTTTAACGCGTATTACAAATCAACGAAGACATTGTTATTAATAACGCATCTGTTCAGGCTATATATTAGGTTCAGCGAACTTTTGAGAGTGTTGCAGGAAAATGGGTACAGGAAATAAAGATGCTTGTGTTTAATTGCAAATTTACTGCCTAACTATGAAAAATTAAATACTTTATTAACAAAAGCGGCTTGTCACAGTTTTTACTGAGATAAACCGCTTTTGTTGTTACTGATACCGATAATTTAAGATGTCCTCCCAAAGACATATTTAATTAACATTCCTATGCAGGGTTTGATTTTTGCGGAAAACGTATCTACAAAGAATATTCTGGATTCAAGGTCAAGGTTCACCCACCTGTTAAGAACACTTGCCGGAACTCCATAGCGTGAAGTTGTGTAATAATTCAGCGGAAAAGTGTTTTCGTAAAAGTTAGCCAAGCCAAGCTCGCCTGTTGCATGGAGCGGTGAACAACCTCCCATATATATCTCATAAAGCAATACAGCCAGCGAAAAAGCGTCATTCTCCTGCGTGCGGATATATGAAGAGAGTCTGTTCGGTTCCTTAATGCTTATTTTGGCTATTTTAGGCGCAGAAGCTTTCGGTCTGTAGCAACCGCTTGCATAGTAAAGATTGTTGTGACTCACCTGAGCAGAATCAATGTCACAAAAGAACACTTCGCCAAATTTATTTATCATAATATTGTCGCTCGATATATCTGACAGTACGATGCCCCTCAGATTTATTTCAAGTACAACGTACAGTATATTTTTAAAAATCTCATTTGCTTTTTCCGTGATGATTTTCATATAAAAAATGTCCTTAAGAGCTTTTGTAAGCGTTACTCCCTCAGCTTTCTCCATAGTGTATCCTGAGTTTGATTTGTAGTCAACCAATTTCTGCGGAAACATAACATAAGAGTTAATGCCTGACGGCTTTTTTTCTTCCTTAATCAGCAGGGAGATTTTTTCAGCTTTGAGATTATTTGTTTTGTAGTTATACAGCTTAAGAATAGTGTCATTGCGTTTAAATAAGGTGCCTTCTCCGCCTTTGGCATAGAATTTGTATTTTTTTCCTTCCATACTTACTTCGCCTGTGTTTGAATATGTAATGGGAGAAGCGATATTTTCATTAATGTTACCTGCTGAGTTTTTCATAGATAAGATGAATTGTTTGCGATGCTTAAGGTCGTTGCTCAGAATACAGTAGGTTAAATTTATTCCGTCTTCATCGGGAAAAATAACAGCACTGTCAGAAAAAAAGATGCTTTCTAAATATTCAATAGCCCTCAGTCTGCTGGCAGTTACGAAAATAAATCCGTTCAGTTTCGAATTGTACTGTGCCAACGCTGTATTAAGACCTTTATCAACAGTAATAAAATCATCATATACAAGATTAAGGAGCTGTACGGACTTTTTATAGAACAAGCCTTCAGGAAACTGCGACAGAAGCTCAAGCTCATAAAGCGTATATTCGTTTATACGGATTTGCTCGTGTTTTATGATTCTTTTGGCGCTGCGGTCAATGTGAGTTGTAACAGCACAGGCGTCAAGGACAATGCTCGCATCATACAAAGCAGGTTCCTTACTCCTTATATCTCTTGCCGTTTTTAGAAAGTCCTTTAGAGGTATCCTGCAAATTGTTGACGGTTTCATAATCAGATTCGCTTCCTTTCTTTTTATCATTACGGTGTTCTTTATTTAGAGATTTGGCTCTTTTGCGTTCGAAAATACCCGGCTTTTTCAGATAAATATTGAGATTGTTGATGAAAAGACTGCCTTTGTCAGGTGATAAAATATGCTGGAGCTTGTCTGCGTCAATATCTGAATTGATATTCAGTGAGAGCGATTTAATAAAGCGAGCAAACTCTGTATTGTGTTCCTGCAAAGAAGTATTGTTGTCGGTCTGATTTGCCGAACCGTCGTATTCAGATGAAGTATCCTGTTCCCTGATGAGTAAAATTACCGAGCAGTCATCGGTTACAGCTGAGGGGTATTGTTGGTCATAATCTGAAAATAGGCAGTTGTATAAATCAAAATCCTCATTTATGTCCTCGTTGACAAGCGCAGGCACAAGATTTTCGGTCAGGTAAGCGTCATCCCAGATTTTATTCAGTCCGTCGGACGAGATAAGAATACCGTCAAAATCTTTGTTATAATAGGTGATTCTGGTGTGCGAAAAAGCGTCAGAACTCGTAGCAAAGTAAGTTTGGTTAAGCATTTCGCCTATATTATCAGGCTTTGAAAGAAAGCTCGCCGATTTTTTCGTTTTATCATAGACGCAGATGAATCCGTCGCCTATGTGTAAAGCAATAATTTCTTTTTCATCTTTTACAAAACAGCAGACGAGAGTGGCGGAGAAAATATTGTGCGGAAGATTTGAGTCACAGCAAAGCTGAGATATCAGCGTATGGATGATTGTGTTTATAAGCTTTTTAAAATGTTTTTCGTTTTCTTTTTTAAGCAGGGTGTTAAGAATTTCATCCAAAGAAAGCCTTGATAACTTCTCCGGTAAGTACTTTTTGAGAATTTCACGGTCGGACAGCACAGTTGCAAGACCGTCGGTGACGGTGTAAGCACCAATTGAAGAGAGCGAGGCGGAGCCTGCACCGTCCGAAACGGCGACATATAAAATGTTGTCGGTTAGTCTGCGACACACAGCAGCGTCATCACGGCGTTTATTGTTTGATATGTGTGTATATCCTGTTTTTGTTGTTGAAAAGTAATACATATTTAACCTCCTTGTATTATATAACCTGGGTTGGAGTTGTGATTGTATAGTACATTACCTGAGCAAGCGAGTCTTTGAGGAATTCACTGTTAGAAGCAGTAAAAATTCTTTCGGGATAATGAGTCAGCATTTGTAATTCTTGTTTTGATGCGGAGCCAATCATGGCCTCCAAACCACAGGCGAAGAAAGCTATCTTGTCGAGGCCGGAAGGTGGGAGCTTTTCAAGCGACTGTATTTTTAAGGCTGCCTGTTTGTACTTGTTCCAATTTTGGTTGATGTCAGTTTCGTTCTGCCCACCATAAGTTTTTCCATCGGTGATCAATAGAACAACTGGCGGATAGACCTCCAAGCCTGATTCTTTTTTTGCACGTTTTAGATTTTCGTAGTAAGACATAACCTCATCTACGCTTTCGAGGATAGCCTGACCGGTTCTTGTGTATCCGTATGCATCGGGAAATGGAATCGACTCGATGTTCAAGTCATTAATATTCGTAAAAGGAACGATGACTCGGTGATTAGTTGAAAATACACTGATGGAAACCATAATTTTACAGCCAAGAGGGTTTTTAATGATATAAAGTGACTCCTTTATAAGGCTTATCATTTTTTCGTAATAATTTTTTACGGAGCCTGAAATATCAAGGATAATTCTCAGCTCCCTTATAGAGGTAACTGCCGTGTTATTTTTTATGTCAACCAGACTGCCCTTCTTTTTTGTTGTGAAATCGGTTTCGAAGTTTGCCTTGTTTAATTTTCTTACTTTCATAATTATTCCTCCTGAATTTCAAAAATATTTACCCCTTAAGGATGATAATAGTATAACAGCTTTGTAAAAGCAGTTTTTATATGGGTGGTATTTTTGCGCTCGTTTGTTTTATAAATGCTTTATCGAGCTCGTCAATATTGCCGAAGCGGTTTTTGTTGTTGAGTGAAATAAAGGTTTTTTTTATCAATCTTTCCCTGTTGAAACAGCTTTGCGACAACACGGAACGCTTTGGTGTATATCTTTGCTGATTCAACTACATAGCTGTATTGTTCTGTAAACATACCGTACGCCAGCATAGCGGGCGGATATTTTTTTTCGGCACTTTTTTTAAGGTGAATCATATAGGAGCCGTGGCCTTTTTCCTTTAAAATTTTTGCCCTGAGAAAATCTGCAATCGGATGCTCAATATTATTAAGCTGTGCCAAAGCTGTATCATAGTTACCCTTTTCAATGTACCTTTTTGCTTTTGTGATATTATCGTATATGATGTCGGGATTCATTGATTCTGCTTTATCGGTTTTTGCCTTATCATACTGATTTGGAATATACACTGATGTTTTTTCAGGCTTTTTCTCGTTGGCGTAATCAACGTTTACATATTCATTTTCCATAGTGCGTGAATTGCTATTCTCAAAAAAATCCGCAGTACTTTCTGAAACAGGATTTTTATCTCTGAATTTTTTCAGTGTATGAAAAGAGTTAATCGGTTTTAAGGTGTTGAGCAATTCCACTGCCGACTGAAATCTGTCTGTTATATTAAAGCTCATTGCTTTATTAATAACATTACAGATGAATCTGAAACTTTCGTCTGAAGGTTGCATAGGCTTCAGCTTTCTTTTCTGTTCAATGAGGAAGCTCAGGCTGACAGGATTATTGTGACTGTCATATGTAATGAGTTCATCTGTACGGTGAAGAATCAGTGCTCTTGCCGTCGCACCCAAAGAATAAATATCCGAACGCTTGGAGTTTTTACCCTCCAACGCATCGGGAGAAGCAAAATATTCTGTGCCGGCAAAGGTGTTGGTCCTGCAAAGAGTTTGGTTTGTAACGATTGAGATACCGTAGTCAATGAGAATAAAGCGTCCTCCTTTCATCATAACGTTTGAGGGCTTTATGTCCTTGTGGTTGTAGTCAATATGATGCATTTCAACTAACGACTCTGTCAACTCGGTTAAAAACCTCAGCCAGAAGTCTGCGCCTGAATCTGATGGAATGTGCAGAGGCTCAAGCAGTTCCATAACCAGAACAAACACCCGGTAATTGACATCGTCATAAGTTGCAGAGCTGACAGTAATTTCAAACAAATCAAACGGTTCGGGGAACTTGTCGGGCGCTGCGCAAAAAAGCTTTTTCATTGTATTAAACTCAGCCTGAATTTCAGTTGGGTTGCCGTCAACAAAAATTTTGGCGCATCTTTTTTTGCCACAAAAACCTTTTTTTACCGTGATTGTTGTTGCATAGCCTCCTGAGCTTATCTTATTTTTAAAGTGATATCCTTTTTTACTTAGCTGTTTTTTTAAGCTTTTTAAATTGATGCTTGAAATATCCTTCACCTGTGATCCCTCCGTAATTCATATTTTGTTTGCAGTATAAGAATAACACAGATTTTTTTTGTGAAATTAAAGGAGGTAAAAACGCTGATTGATAATTTCCACCCTTCAGAATTGCCGAAAAAAATAACTGATAGAATTATCTCAGATATTTCTGAACAGAAGTCGGTTTTTGAAATATCATAAAAAATTAAGGAGGAAATTTAAAATGGCTGATTATTTTCAGATGACGCACAGCGGTAACTACCACCGCAAAATCGGAGTTGAATGTCAGGACTTTACTTCGGTAAAGCATATCGGAGCAGACAGTGTGATAGCCGTAGTGCTTGACGGATGCAGTGAAGCCGTATTCGGAAAGCCGGGCGCAGTCACGGCAGGTATGGCTGTTACCGATTATTTTACCGACATCACGAAAGCGGACATTGACTCTATGGACGAAACCGATTTCGGCAATATTGCTTTATGCGTTGCCCGCAGTTCCGTTTTTAAACTGAGCAAAAAAACCGGCATTGCCGTAGAGGAGTTTTCAACGACAATGCTTGCTGTGCTGATTCACAAAAATAAAATTTACACTGCTCACATCGGTGACGGATTTATAGCGGCTGTTGACAAATACGGAAAAACACGTATTCTGTCAGAGTCGGTAAACATTGACGATGACTTGTCCAGAACTTATTTTGTTACGGACAGCGACGCTTTATCTCACCTTGTATGCAGAAAATTCAAGAAAAAATATAACAATATCTTTATTTCTACAGACGGCTTTGAAAAGGCTATGTCTGACGGAGATTATTCCTACATCAAGGAAGCAATTTCTAACCTGAGCAGTGCCGACATTAAAAATAATTACGAGCTAAGTCAGTTTCTGAAAGGTACTATCGAGGCCTCGGCTCCCGAAAGGCTGGAAGACGATTTGGGAATAGTCTGGCTTGCTAACCTGATGAAGGACAAGCACGTGGCAAAAGTGAAGGATGATTCGTTTGAATGTACAGTTGCTTCTTCAGGACGCAGTTCCGAAAGCTGGAATCTTTCTTCCGTTAAAAAAGGAAAAAAATCAATCACAATAAAACTTAAAAAAATCTGAAAATCCTGTAATTAAACAGGAAAAATTAAAATTCAGGAGGACACTATGGACAATTTTTTAGCAACATTAACAGGAATCTTTGTAATCGCAGTAGGATTGACGGTTATTTACCATATGTTTTTTAAAGACCGCATCAAATTCGGTAAAAGGAAAAAATCCGGATTTGTAATTCCCGGTATAAAAACGGATAACAGTGATAACAAAACCGTTATAAAGCGCAGAAGAGTTTTGACAATGAGCGTTGGAAGCACGGGCAAAACCTATGACATCGAAAAGATACCGGAAGGCGGACTGCTTGTCGGCAGTGAGGATGACAGAGAAGAACTGCTTCCCGAAAGACTGAGAGCAAACAAGCTTACTGTGGATTCAGTCTATAACCATCTGTCCCGCAAAAGCTTTACGATTGCAAAAGATGACCATGGATTATTTTTAAATCCACATAAAGAATGCAGCAACGGAGTGGCTTTAACACCCGACGGTGATCCGGTTAACAAGTCAATTTCAATTGAAAACGGAACTTCGATTTACATAGGTGACGAAAAGATTACGTTTAACATTCCGAAAGCCGGAGAATCTGCACAGGAACAGGTGCAAAGAACGGTTGTAAGACGTATTATTTAGAATACGGAGGTCAGGAATATGACAAAAAAATATATTGCAGATGTTCTCAGAAAAGCAGATCTTTGCAAAGCATTGCAGTATTTCGCAGGTACTGTAGCTATTGCCTCGGCGTTTGCTGTTCTGCTTCTGGTGAGAACAGAAGAAGGCTTCAACGCCTATATGGGTTGCCTTATTCCGTTTCTGGCTGTATTTGCTGTTTATTACTTGTATGCAGCTTTAATCAGAGCAAATATGATAATGGTATTTGCCGTCAGCTACATAACGGTCTGCTCGCTGACGCTTATGTCTGTTATTGCGCCCTCAAGCCTTTCAAAGTACATATTCGCTATGTATGCCGCAATAGCGATTTATGCCGTAATTAAACTGATTGTCACAAAGGTCAGACGAAAAAAGCTGTTGCTGTGGCTTGTCATCGCTATGAATGTTCTGATATATGCAGTTCTATTGATTCAGCCACCGAGCGAGGAACTGGATTATACCAGAGCGTGGCTGGTTATCGGCGGAATGACGTTTCAGCTTACAGAGTTGATTAAAATTCTGGCTGTATGCTTTCTCGCCCTTTTGTACACTGCAAATTTAAGCAATAAACAAAGACTTGTGTTTTTAGATGTATTTCTTTGCATAAACATAGGTGGTTCAATTCTGATTGCTGAATTCGGCTCTCTGCTTGCACTTTTGATTGTGCTGTTTTCGGGCGTATTTGTGTTTGAAAACAACAAAAAGGTCTTACTGTTTTTCTTTTTAACGCTGTTTTTTATTGCACTGGCAGGAATTGTCGTGTTGTTATTGCTCAACAGCAACAGCGGTACAACAGGAGAAAGTGTAATTCAGTATGTAGTCAATCGTTTAATCACCAGATTTACGGGCGGCGACGGATATCAGATAGGACAGGCTATGAAAGCTATCAGTCACGGCTCAGCCTTTGGCAACTTTGATATGGTGGATATCCCTGCTCACAGCAATGACTTTGCTTTTGCTTCCCTTGTGCAGTGCTTAGGTGCTTGTATAGCCGTAAGCTTTCTTATCGCCTTTGTGGCTCTTGCTTATCTGACTTACCGCTGTGTGCCTGTAGATAATACAACAGGCGACTTTGACGGAAAAGCGTCTGTTGTATCGGTTTTGTTTATCACGTTCCAGAGCGCAATTATTATTCTCGTAAACCTTGGTTTGTTTCCGATTACGGGTATCAACTGCTTTTTCCTGAGCAGTGGCGGGGCTTCTCAGCTTGTTTCCTTTACACTGGCTGTATTTGCCTTTTGCGGCTCAGGCAGAATAAGTGAATATATATCAGAGAGAAAGGAGGATTTTTCAAATGAAGCAGTCCGTAAGGTTTAAAATCATTTCAATTTTTGCGGTGTGCATATTTATGGTTACAATAGTAGCCACAATATCAAAGTCAGGGGTCTTGCCTATAAATTCCTACGAATCAGAGGCAGTTGAGGATTACAGGCAGGACGCAGAGAACGAGATAAAGTACAATACCATAATCTGCGGTAATTTTTCCGATTGTAACGGCGAAATCATTCAGAAGAATTCTGAGCCGAAGAAAAACGGAAAACTGCCCGATGAATATGCATATGTCATTGGCTACAGTTCGGAAAATTACGGTGCGTTCGGTCTGCACAGCTCTCAGTTTGATGTTCTGTATGATGACGCAGGCAACGGCAAAGGCAAATCAATAAAGCTGACGACAGATAACGGTTTGCAGTATCTCTGTACAGAGTTGCTTAAGGATACAGACGGCTCTGCCGTTGTGATTGAGCGTAACAGCGGAAAGATAAGGGCGTTGGTTTCAACAGATAAGAAAATGGTTTTTTCGGTCAATGATTTGTCTGATGAAAAGATGGCTGAATATAACAGCGTTGAGGGTTTATGGCTTCCAAAATACAATATCAACGAACAGCCGGGCAGTGTAAGCAAGCTCTTCAGCTGTGCCTGTATTCTGGAAAGCGGAAATGAGGATTTTACTTATAATGACGAAACAGGAATCGTTATTTACAATGAGGGAGAAGTGAGGAACTGTGATGGTGAAATAATGGGTATGCTTGACCTTAAAAAAGCAGTTCTCAAGTCCTCAAATGTGTATTTTGCTTTAGCTTCAATGCAGGTTGACCGAGCAACGATACAAGATATGATAAAAAAATTTATGTTCAATCAGGATATTGACTGTGATTTCGGTACTGTCAGAACAGACTATGATCTGGGAACATACAGATATGACCGTGCATCAGCATTTTACGGCCAGGGAATGACATTATTCTCAACCGTTTCGCTCGCAATGTTAACGCAGGGAGTTTGTGACGGTAGTATCTACAAGCCGCATATTATTGATTCCGTTTACGACGAAAATGAATCCTCGGTTAAAATTTTCAGCGAAACCGAGGAAGAAGTACTGTCGGAAAATGTTGTAAGCAATGAAACTATGAAAAAGCTTGACAGCATTCTGCTTGAAACTGCCGAAAATTACGGCATACCTGCTGAAATGAACATAAGGGCTAAAACAGGCACAGCCGACCTTGTTAACCTCAAACAAAAAGCGACCATATGCAGTTATAATGACGACTATATAGTTGTTGTTTCCGAAACCAATACGGATAAGTACGGCATTAAGCTTACCGATAAATTAATTCAGATTTATGATTATCTGACATAAAGAAAAGTCCGGACTGTGCCGTGTGCTGAGTTAAGGTACAGTCCGGACTGCATAAACTGCTGAAAAATTCCGGATAATTCATCACCGAGTCGGTTTTGACTAATATATGACCTGTTTCGAGTTTTGTGGTCAAAATAAGATATAATTTCTAAAGAATATTGCGAAAAACTGTTAAGTATGTTATAATTATCACCATAAAATTGTTTTTGAGGTGTTGTTATGTTGTACAGTGCAGTTAAAACGAAAAAGATGGAAAAATTACAGAAAAAAATTCAGAACGATTTCCTGTCAATGCTTTGTAAAACTGACTTCTATAGCTTGCTTGACGCTTGTGAAGCTACAGAAGATATGTCAATAAAAAGGCAGTTTGTGAATGAAATTGAAAAAAAGTTTGACGCATTGAATGTAGCCTATGATGAAAATGCAGAAATTCACAATAAAATAAAAAGATATACTGCACTTGTTGCGGCACTGAATATTCCCAACACGACAGACGGTCTTGATGAAAAAATCTGGGATGAGATTCATAAAAATTATTTGTTGTTTCCAAGTGCGGAACAATATATTGCCCAAATCGTAGACGAGCTGGGAGATCCCGAATTTGCAGATGATACTCTGCGGGTCAGAATACTCAAGCAATTCAAAAAATACCTCAATGTAAAATCGGACAGCCCATACTTTAACGAAGAAATCTATTCCAAAAAGTTAGCGTCAATGTCATATGAAGAAATTAATGATTCATTATTTGACGAAATAAAGTTTGAAATCTCGGCTGATGATGAAGTATTAACGATGTTGGAAGTGTACAGGGAAATATTGGTTTTCAGTGACAAAGAGAGGGAAACTCTATCAGATTTGTTGTGTCAGAATATGTATTCCGAAAATCCCGCAGAATATGCTGATTTGCTTGCGGAAACGATTAATCAGAATCTGCCGGATGAAGAAACACTCTTAATAATTAAAAAAATTATTGAGGATAATCTGAACAAGAATTTTGAAAGCCTTAAAGAAAACTGCATCATATCCGTTAAAAAGCTTGAAAAAGAAAAAACCTACTTGGAAAAGTTCAAAGGAAAGTCGCCTGAGGCAAAAATAAAAGCATTCATAAAAAAGTTTTCCGATGACGGATATGACGTTTTGTCGGAGAAAAATAAAAAAAGGTTAAGCCGGATTATTTCCTCGGTTGCCGGAAAAAGCGATAATAACAGCCTGTTTGCCCTGATAGAGAATTACAGCGGTTCTGAAGAATTACAGGAGATTTATGAGTTTGTTTTAAATCTGATGAAAAGCAATAATTTTAATCTTGAAAACTATATTTATCGGATTGAGGAGAAGCCGGATTACAAGAAACGGCTTAAAGAATTTACCGGGATATTTATCGTAAACGACCTTCTGGATTTTAAAAAGACCGAGCAAAAGGCTCTGGCTCAGAAAATAATATCATCATTTGAAAAATATTCCGATAATGCCGACGTTGTTGTTCTGGAGCTGATTTCAGAGGTATTAAAGATCAATCGTAAAAGGGGACAGAGTCTGCTAAAGCTTACGTTCCAACAAATACAAAGGAATTTTCAGAGCTATATTCAGAAGGAGGACAGACGTTCCGATAAAAAGCTGATGCTTGTTTATTACGACTTTTGCAGAAAAAACGGTATGGAAGGTATAAAGTATTTCAGAAATGATATCGAAACTTTAAACGGATTTAATTTTTCGGATATGAGCAAAACGCTGTTCCGGGGCTTTTTTAAGGAGATTAAGCCTGAGTGGAGCGATATTGAAATTCTGGACTATATTATCGGTATGCAATGGCAGAAAACAGATGGCAGATTATTTGAAATGATCAGAAGCGAATATAATAATTGCGCATATGACGGAACCGCTGAGGAAAGCGGTGAGCTTACAATTGATAATATGACGGAGCATATCATAGCTTCTCATCACCGTTTGTCTGACGGAGTAAGGAGCAAGCTTGTTGATTTAATAATCGAATATGATGACAAATTGATTTTCCGTCTTATTAATAATGTTGTAAAGGCTGAGGAAAAGTACGAAACACAAAAGACGTATGAACTCAGTCAGAAATTCGAGGAAATTTATATCGAAACCTATGAAGAGCAATGTGTAGCTTCCGAAAAATACCGGAAGTATCATAAACTTGAGAATGAATACAACGGTGAACTCTCTAAAAAGAAAAAAGATTTCAAAGACAACAAATTTAACAAATGGTTTATCCGGAGCAATAATTTAGCAAAAGGAAGGTTCGGGAAAAGCAAAGCAATCAAGAAACCGTTGTATTATTTTGCCTTTGCGTTTAATATGAAATACTACAGCAGTACCGATCAGGAGGATTATGACAAACAAAAGGATATAAAAAAGAGACTATTTGAGGATTATTACAGCGATAATCTTATATCCTTTTTATCAGCTGAATCATCTAAGAATATGGAAGCCGAGCCGAGCGGCTACAGCATTAATTATAAAAACTTTGCCGAGGTGATTTATCTTTATTACCTTAATAAAGAGGGTTTGACGCCGGCAGAAAAGCTAAGTCACGCAGAGAATGTTATTGATAAAATCAAAAAATTGGAAAGAGGCAAAGGCAGGAATCACAAAGCTGATTTGTTTACGGAAGATTACAGCAAAAAAGTAAACGATGAGGTTTTCAGACTTGAAGAAGGTGAGCTTGAAAATTATATTACAGATAATTTTTACTGCGACGACAACAGTAAGCTGGGTGCACTCGAAATTTCAGGTGAGCAGAGAACGGCTTTTAGGGAATACAAAAACTTAATTGACGAAATCGACAAAAGACATAATGAATATTGTCATAAGGGATATTACATACGTTATTGCGATAACTTTGACTTTGTAGTTCTGCCCGAACCCTACAGCTCTGACGAAAGGTTCTGCAAACTGATAGACAGAATAAAGCTGAAGATAAAAACAGACAAGGTTTTAAAGGTTAATGATAATGCCCATATAACACGTACTAAAATGATTGCGGCATACTACTATATGTATTGCTATAAATGTCTGAGCCGTGAGGACAATATAAATACGGGACTGGACAGGATATACAGTGATTTTGAGAGTGGATTAAACAAAATTCTTGAAGAATCAGGTTATCAGAAAATAAGTCCGAAAAATATTTTTGACAGTGTCATTATAATTTTTGCCTACTGTAAAATAAACGATATTTTCTGAAGAATTGTTCTGTTATGTTACGTGTGCTTTATATTTAAGTCAGACAACGGTTAAGCTTGAAAAGGAGTTTTTATGAATAAGTACAGGAAAAATATGAAATTAATAAATGACGCTGATTCAGGAGAAAGAAAAAAGGTTATCTATCTTTGTAGAGACGGAAATTCCGGTATAAAAAACGGGAAAGCCGAAAAATTCATTGTAAAAGGCGTTATCGGCGAAGGCGGTTCCTGCGTCTGCTATGATGCGGTGGAGGACGTTGAGAAAAAGTCGGGTAATCTTAAGGAATTTTATCCTCTTAATCCTGATTCAAGTGACTACAGCTTCGGACTTAAAAGAACAGCGGAAAACCAGCTTGTTCCATCGGAGCCGTTTTCAGAGCAGGCAGAACTTTTTGAAAAAGCAAAATCAGATTTTATTTTTTCTTACAGAATGTTAAGAAAAATAATGGAGAACAGGGAACTGAACGCTGATTTCAAGACCTTCATTCCGGATTTTTGCATTTACCGAGGCTGTGATACTAACGGCAATGTAATTGAAAATTCCACCGTATATATCTGGACGGAGAATCCCGGCATAGAAACCTTTGACAAATATATTGCCAATGTCCGCAAAAACGTAAACAAAGCTCCGGAGCACAGCTTGTTCGTAATTCTGAATTCAATTCTGTCGCTGACTGAATGTATTGATATATTGCACGAGGAGGGACTTCTGCATCTGGATTTAAAGCCGAGCAATTTCGGCATTTTGAAAAGAGGAAAGAAATTGCTTACCGACAGCGTTTCGCTGTTTGATGTCAATACTATTTATTCGCTCAAAAGTCGATTCTCTTCTATGTCGGGCACAGAGGGATTTATGGCACCCGAGGTTGAAAATGGCGAAGCGGACAACAGGAGTGACATATACTCTATCGGCTGTACCTTGTTTTCTTCAATAATTATTACCGACGAAATTTGTAATGCGGGATATTCAAGAGAATATTTCGGCAGGATACCGGAGCTTGTTGAGAACTCCCGTCTGATACAGGCGTCAGAAACAAACAGCAACATTTTTTTACAATACGAATTATCAAATATTCTTACAAAATGCCTTGAAGTATTACCTCGTTTCAGATATCAGAGCTGTAAAGAGCTTATCAGGGATTTAAGAAAAGCATTAGTATATCTTCTGCCGTCCGAATATAAGGACGATGTTGTTTCGGGTCAGAAACTGGAGCTGAGAAAATTTGAAGCTTTGCTTGACAAGAAAAAGTCCAAAAATTCAACCACAGCTTTAGAGTATCATTTGCATAAAAAGCCTTTGTACGAATACCTGCCTGAAAAAGAATATACGCTTAATATCCTGATAATCGGCTTTGGAAATTATTCTCAGAGATTTCTGGATTACTGCCTTCAGGTCGGACAAATGCACAGAATCAGGCTGAATGTTAAAGTTGTGTCGAATGAAATTGAACGAGACAAAAAAATATATGTCAAAGCAAGACCTTTGCTGAGTGAGTTTTTTAATATCAACGGTACGAATAACGACGGCGAAACCTACGGCGACATATCGTTTGCAAAAACCGAATTCAGGTCGGACGATAGCAGAAATTCAACGAATTACAACGGTGAACAGATAAAAAAGGTTGTCGGAAATGAACAAATGCACTATATTTTTATCGCAATTCAGAATGATTCGCTGAACAGAAGGCTTGCCGATTTATGCGTGCAGACTTGCAGAAACTGTTCGGTAAACTTTGCCGTTGAGGATAAAAAGCCTGTGGGCAGTAACAAAGCTAATCCGGTGTTTATCGGCGAGGATATTTCAAAGGAAAAATCCTGTAAAGAGCTTGAAAGAATGGCATTTAACGCCCATCTTGTATGGTGCGGACTGAATGTGGATTTTGAGAAGGAAAGGGCAAAGTTTAAGAATCCGTATAACTATAATTCTTCTGTTTCCAATGCGATATCGGTTCAGTACAAGCTTCACAGCATAGGAATTGATATGAAAAACTGCTTAAGTGCTGCGGAGAAATTCAGGGAATGTATAGCGAACGATAAAAGCCTGCGAAATGAGCTTATTGCCGTTGAGCATCGCAGATGGTGTGCAGAAAAAATATGCGAGGGCTATAAATGCAAGGACGATTTTGATGACTGCGCTGAAAACGGAACAAAGGACGAAAAGAAAAAACTGCATATGTGTCTGGTAAAAAGCTCATCAAAGCAGACCTTAAAGGAAAAGTTTTCCGGTGTTAATCAAACCAAATGGGATACTGCGCCGAAAAATGAAATCGATGAGTTAGACTCTTTGGATAAGGCGTCGATATATCTTCACCGCGCGTATAAGAAGAAAGCGCAGGAGGTTAATTATCACGAATTGCTTTCAGGTACATATCCGCTGAGAATCAAGGAATTGATAAAGAATAACCGAGAAGCAGATGTAGCGTTTTCCGAGTGGATTGCCTGTATGAATCTGATAAGCAACGGAAATATTCAGCAGACCTATACATACAAAGCTCTCAAAAGTGTATTTGAAGATACCCTGAAAAGCTTTGACAAAAGAAAGAAACAGGAAATACAGGCTATAATAAATATAATGGATTCAAAGTTCGAGCCCGTGCTGAAAAGTACGGAATATAAGGATTATAAGCAGATTGATGCAGAGCTTGTGGATTATATTCCGTTTATTTTGACTTACAGGGAAGATTTGAATTTAGTTATACCCTTCTCTGTCGGAAACAATACGCAGATATTCGGAAATTTTGCCTCAGCCTCAGTTATCAATCCCGGAACGGTCACGTACCTCTGTCATATCAGTAACCCGGAGGAGCTGTCGGAATTTGAAAAGGCGGTAGCCTATGTGATTAATCTTTTTGATAAACAGCATCTCAGACTTAAATCAAAGATACGCCTGATTTTAAGCTGTAGCAAAGACAGCGGGTTGGAAAAAACAATCAAAGAGCTTGTAAAAAGGCTTAAGCATGAATACAGCACAAGAATAACCGGAATAAAAGTTTTTGTCACAGAATCAGATGATAAAATAGCAGGCGTATTTGAACAGGAATTGCTATCAAAGGGTGAAACCGCTGACGCAATTGAGCTTAACGAAACCAAGCTGTCCTATCTGCTTCTGGGAAGCGGAATCTATAATAAATTTCCGTATTACAAATTTAATTCTGCAAATAAAACGTTCATTGAAACTCATGGCTGTGATTTTCTCAGGTATATCAAAGCATCTCAGCACCTTAAGGTTTCAGATATGCTTGCAATGAAAAACTCTGTGGGAAAAAGGGAAATGATTCCTGAATTCTATAAGGAGTACAACAGCCTTTGGAAGGACGTTTACGGCAAAAATCCGACGGCGTGGAAAATGATGTGCGAGCTGTTGTCTGCCGTTTCAGATAAAAACGATTTGCTTGCAGTCTTTAGTATTGACAATAAAAATGAAAGCTATATTGAATTGTCATACATTATTCCGTCATTTGCATTTAACGCTGTCAATAAAATATTTGTGTTTTTGCGCAACGATGTAGAGCTGATTGCAGACACATCGGAAATCAATTATTACACCACAGATTCATTTGAGCTGAAAATATCTGCACCTGCCGTTTACAAGGATAAATTTGATTCAATGTTCAGCAATCCTTATATTTTTATGAACAGCGAGGATATTGTCTGCTTTACGGATAATAAGAGAATAAAAATAGTTGTCAACAGTCTTATTGTAAAAAATATTTCGATGAATGCTTACTCCGATTTTGAAAAGTATGACGGACTGATTAACGGCGTAATAAAAAAGCTTGTCCGCAAAGGCTTTGTTACCGGATATAACGAAAAAATAAATAACGGCGTTAGAAGCTTTGGCTTTACCTATGCAACAAGGAGCATTAAGGAGCTGATGACTAATGCAGGCAGATTGCTGGAAATCTATGTTTACCACAAATGTCTTGAAAATCATATATTTAATGATATAGCTGGAAGCTATGAGATATGCTGGAATAATACCGAAGTCAGAAGTGAATTCGACTGCATTTTAACAAGCGGATACAGAAGCCTGTTTGTTGAATGTAAATCAAGAAATGTGATTGAGCAGGATTTTTATTTTAAGCTTTCCGCTCTTGCAGAGAAATTCGGAATTAATGCGCAGGCTGTATTAATTGCCGACACAAGAGAGAAAAACCAGAATGTGAAAAAGACAAATGAAATACAGATTTTACGAGGGGATATGCTGGACGTAATTACGATTAACGATACAAAGGAAATTGATGATATCGGAAATACCCTTGCAAAAATCATAACAGAAAAAGTTGAAATTTAAATAAACATTAAAAAGGAGGCATGATAAAAAGTAAGTGGTAAATCAATCCGAGAACTCTGAAATT
>DXYF01000034.1 GCA_019415945.1 Clostridiales bacterium | reverse complement strand
TTTGTCCTTGAAGAGGGACTTTAAAAACTACTACTTTATTATACGAGGAGGAATTTTAAATGATGAAAAGATACCTGCGTCACAGGCGAGTATGCAAAAAACTTGGATTTAAGCCGTTCGGCATTTTTACATATTTTTTTCGTAAGGCGATAAAGGAGGATTTCTGATGTACAGATGCGGTGTTTGTGGACGGCTGTTTGACGAACCTAAAAAAGTTATTGAACACCAATTCGGATCAAATTTGCCCGACAGAGGATATAACGAAGTCTATTTTGTATGTCCGAGCTGCGGTAACAGCGAGTACAGAGAGATTGTTGAATGTTGCGAATGCGGCGATGAATATTTTACCGAATGTGAAACGCTGTTTGTTTATTTCAGAGAAAATGATGATTATGTCTGTAACGATTGTTTGCATGATTATTGCAAAGAAAATTTTTCGTGAGGTTTATAATATGGCAGAGGATTTTAAAAACGGCGTGCAGTGGTTTACCAAAGGTGTTGCGACAATTCCTGTTTACTTTCCGGAGGATAAAATCAAATGTCAGAATTGTCAGTTTTGCAGGTCGGAAAGCGACCTCAAACGCTTTTGGTGCCGTCTTACGGGTCAGATGATTTACAATCCGTTTTGTGCAGAACTCCCCGAAAATTGTCCGATAGGATTTACGGGTGAGATTGTAGGATTGAGAAAAGAAGGAGGATAAATAATGGGAATGCCTGTATTAATTTACGGCAAATCAGGCAGCGGAAAGAGCCGCAGTCTTAAAAACTTTGGTGAAGACGAAATTTTACTTGTTAATGTCGAGCGTAAGTTTCTTCCGTTCAGAAAGAAATTTCTTTATGTTCTGAAAAGTGACAATGTCTGTAAAATCAAAGACAAGCTGTTAAAAATGCCGACAAAAACGGCTGTTATTGACGACGCGGGGTATATCCTTACAAACCGCTATATGCGTGAAAAAGGTCAGGTCAAAAACGCTTATGAAACTTACGATAACATTGCCAATGACTTTTGGGGGCTGTTTGAGTTTATCAAAACAAGCTTGCCTGATGATGTGATTGTTTACATAATTATGCACGAAGAAACCGATGATTTTAACAACACCAAACTTAAAATGATGGGCAGGCTTCTTGAACAGAAGGTTTGCGTTGAGGGTATGGTAACAATCTCTTTACGCTGCATTACAGATGAAACAGGACATCACTTCATCACAAATTCAGACGGTAAGGATATTTCAAAATCGCCCGAGGAAATGTTTGACAGCGTTGTTATTGACAACGATTTAAAGGCCGTTGATACGGCTATCAGAGAATATTACGAAATTTAAGGAGAAATAAAATGAGAGCTTTTACAAATTACAACAATGTGCAGTCATACACCGAAAATGTAAAACTTCCTGTCGGTGCATACAAGGTAAAAATCATCAGAGCAGAGGAGCAGGAGAACACACTCTGTATTCTCTTTGATATTGCAGACGGGGAATACAAGGATTATTACCGCAAAAAATTTTCAAACGACAAAATAACTTATCCGGGTGAGGCAAAGTATAAAGGTGTGTTCAGACTTTGGTATCCGAGCGGAAACGAATACGATGAAAAGAACGAACGCAAGATGAAAACCGCACTCGAAAAAATCTGCGAAAGCAACAGTCACCTGAACATTGATTTTACAAAGGAATGGGACGGAGCACTGCTCAAAGACTGCTGTGTAGGAATGGTTTTCAGAGAACAGGAGTACGACTACAAGGGAAGCCGCGGCTTTTCATCACAGCCGTTTTCGCTGATTACGCTTGCCGACTTAAAAGAGGGTAACTTTACAATTCCCGAACCTAGGTATCTGAACAATTCATCAGCAAGTTCACAGCAGACACAGAACAACAGCTTTGATGATATGCCTGTTGATGAAGAAGATGACCTGCCGTTTTAATTGTTTTTTCGGAAATTGCATAAAAGTATGCAATTTTTCAAAAAAATGCCGTGTATATAGAGGGGGCGTATACAATGGGCGAGTTAAGACCGTATCAAAGCGAGCTTGCAAAACAGGTATATAACTGTTGGGACAGCGGTTACAAAGCACCTTGTATAGTGCTGCCCTGCGGCGGCGGTAAGTCCGTAATCATCGCAGAAATCGCAAAGCAGTTTACCGAACAAAACAAAAATGTGCTGTTTCTTGTGCACAGAAAAGAGCTTTGTGAACAAATCGCAAACACATTTGTTCAGTGGCGCGTGAAAATGAAATATTGCAAAATCGGTATGGTTCAGACCGTATGCAGACGGCTTGACAAAATTGCAAGGCCGTCGCTGATAATTACGGACGAGAACCACCACAGCAAGGCAAATTCATACAGGAAGATTTACGATTACTTTCCCAATGTCAGACGGCTCGGAGTGACGGCAACTCCCGTAAGGCTTGACGGCTCGGGACTTTCCGATATAAGCGATAAACTAATAATCGGGGCGAGTGCAAAATGGCTGATTGAAAACAAGTGCCTTGCACCCTATGATTATTACGCCCCGCCGCTTAAAATGCAAAAGCAGAAATTCCGCATACGCAACGGCGACTATGTCACAAAAGATATTCTTGATTTTTACGATAAGCCGAAAATTTACGGCGATATTGTAAATCACTACAAGAAATTTGCAAACGGTAAGCAGGCGATCGCCTACTGTGCGGCGATTACTCAGTCCGAAAAGCTGTGCGGTGAATTTGAATCAAACGGGATTAAAGCGGCTCATATAGACGCTAAAACTCCAAAGGACAAGCGTTCGCGGATAATAGAAGATTTCCGAAAAGGAGATATAAAAATTCTTTCAAATGTGGACCTTATAAGCGAAGGCTTTGATGTTCCCGACTGTGAGGTTTCAATTCTTGCAAGACCTACAAAATCGCTTACGCTGTATATTCAGCAATCTATGCGGTGTATGAGATATAAACCCGATAAGCGTGCGATAATAATTGACCACACAGATAACTGGGAGCGTTTCGGACTTCCCGACGATGACAGAGAGTGGACGCTTGAGGGCAGAAAAAAGAGAGGAACAAAAGGCGAAGCGCCTGTAAAAACCTGCTGTAACTGCTTCAGCGTCGTGCCTGCTTCTGCAAGAGTTTGTCCTCATTGCGATTTTAAGTTTGAAGTAAAAGGACAAACAGTAAAAAAGGACGAAAAACTTATTAAAGTTGATGAAAAAATGATAATTGAGCGCAGGGTGAGGAATTATTTAACGCCTGCCGAATGTCGGAATATGAGCGAATTACAGGAATATGCCAAACAAAAGGGCTACAAGCCCGGTTGGGCATATTATCAGGCAAAAGCAAGGGGAATGTTAAATGGCACAAAAAAAGGAAACACAGCTGCAAAACGCTATCCGTGTAAAGCTGTCGGAAGTCGGGTTGGTGCTCAGGAATAATGTGGGGACCTATATTACAGAGTACGGTGCTCCTATAGTCACAGGAGTGCCGGGACTGTCGGATTTAACGCTTTTTGCAAAGGGCGGCACAGCAATATTTATAGAAATAAAAACGCCCTCGGGACACCAGAGCAAGCAGCAAAAGCGTTTTCAGTCTGCCGTAGAAAAATTAGGATATGAATACATAATTTTAAGAAGCTTAGAGGAGGCCGAAAACTTATGCTCACGGCTTTTGAAATCGAAAAGCTTATAAAGCAGAAAAAATCATTGCCGCAGAAAGCCGATTATTTTGAAAAGTTCTATTATTACGCTCTCGATGTCTGCATTGAACGGTATCACCAGAATAAACTGACGAGAGATGAATTAAAAGAATATCAGTTAGGTTACAGAGAAATTTATGAACAGTTGATTCTCTGGCTTGAAATTTTAAAGCGGCACAGGGAAATTGAGAAAATATTAGGACACGCAGAACTCTGTATTGACGGTTGTGAGAAATGCAGACAGATTGCACGGCTGATTGACGGGAGGGAAAAATGTGAATGAAGAAAAAGACATAGCAATGCCGAATTTTATGGTGGATACCGCACTTAAAGACTGCGTAAATATTCTCAGCGACACAAAAGCGGGAAAGCTTTTTAAGCTGTTGTTTGAATATGCCGAAAATCAGGACATAGACCAAAGTCAGCTTGATTCAGCTGTAAGACTTGCCTTTAATGCATTTAAGCCCGGAATTGATAAAGGCAGAAAGAAATATATATCGGTAATTAAGCGTAATCGCGAGAACGGTAAAAAGGGCGGAGCACCTAAGGGCAATCAAAATGCAAAAAAACAACCCAAAACAACCGAAAACAACCCAAAACAACCCAAAACAACCCAAAACAAGCAAAATAAAATAAACAAAAGTAAATTAATATCTAAAGATATTAATTTACGACAGGAGGTTTCTGCCGCAGGTTTGCCTTGCGGGCAACCTGCTTTGAAACCCGAGTTTTGCGAGATAAGAAAATTCTACGAAGAATATACGGGATGTGACGACGCATATTTCTGCGATGAGTTTATGTTGTTAATGGAATCGGAAAAAGCCGACTGGGAAAACTGGCAGGATAAAATAATCGCCTACGCAATAAAGACAGGTAAGCTTAATGAATAAGTACGATGAATTTGAGCAAAGCGTAATCGGAGCTTTATTGCTGTTTAATGACATTCGCTTGATTTTGCTTGCAAAGCTGCAAAAAAATGACTTTACCGACGAACCCGCAAAAGAAGCGTTTAATAAAATTTCCGAAAATCCGCAGGCTGACAAAGCGGTGATAATCGGCAGCCTATCCGATGAAGCAAAGGCATATGTCATCTCAGGCTGCGAAAATGCTCCGATGAGGAGTAATACAGAAGAAACGGTAAACAGCTTTGTCAGACAGGCAACGCAGAAATGGCTGTTAAGTCAGACGCAGTCGCTTGCGTTTTCTCCGACTGTATCCGCTGCCGAGCTCAAAGAGATTGCGAGGCAGGCAGAAAAAAGAACGGAGCTTGCAGCCGATAACTCCGAAAAATATTTGCAGGAGTTTTTTAAAAAGTTTGAAACCGTTTCGACGGGGTTTGAACAGCTTGACGATTTGCTTTGCGGAGGATTTGTTGAGGGAACGATAGCGACGATAGGTGCAAGACCGTCAACAGGTAAAACAACATTTGCGATAAATATACTAAAGGCTTGCTTTGAATCAAAGAGTGTGTTTTTCAGTCTGGAAATGTCAGGCAGAATGATATACGACAGGATAATTGCAGATAATCTTGAAATTGAGTACGGCAGGGTCCATAAGCACAGGCTAAGCGATGCTGAATTTGAAAAAGTCGAAAGAACGCTTGATGTTTATAAAAACATAACCGTGATTGATGATATGTATGATGTTGAGCGGATAACATCATATGTGTACGGCCACAGACCGAAACTTGTGATAATTGACTTTGTGCAGATAATAACGACGCAGAAAAAATTTGCCGACAACAGACAGAGGATTGATTACATAAGTCAGCAGCTTAAGAAATGCTCAAAGGAGACAAAATGCTGTTTTATAGTGCTGTCGCAGATAACAAGAGCCGGAAAAGAAACACCCACGATGTCAGACTTAAAAGAGAGCGGAGGACTTGAACAGGACAGCGATTATGTAATACTCTTGCACAGACCGTATGTAAACGACAAGGAAAGCGGAAAGTCAAGACCTTCCGAAACAAAGCTGATACTTGATAAAAACAAGTTCGGAAACACAGGCGTCATAAATTACAACTTCAACGGAATGTTTCAAAGGTTCAGCGAGGTATCGTATGAAAACACAACAGGAAGAATTGCAAGACCGATAAGCACGGTAACTGCAGCTGACGATTTACCGTTTTAAAATAAGGAGGAAAAAGAAGATGAGAATTGTTTTAGATGAAAACGCAAAAATGCCAACAAGGGCACACGAAACAGACGCAGGACTTGATATTTATTCAAGAGAAAGAAAACCTATCAGGGCGAAAAGCAGTGCAGTATTTGACACAGGAGTACATATTGAGTTGCCTGCCGGTACAGTCGGAATGTTAAAGAGCAAAAGCGGACTTAATGTAAAACACGGATTGACAAGCGAGGGCGTAATTGATGTAGACTACACAGGTAGTATACGAGTAAAGCTCTATAATCACAGCGACACCGATTACATTGTCGAAGTGGGCGATAAAATCAGTCAGCTTGTTATTTTGCCTATAGTTGCACCGAGCCTTGATTTAGTTGATAGGCTTGAACACACCGAAAGAGGAAGCGGCGGTTTTGGCAGTACAGGCAGATAAGGAGAATAACAATGGCAAGTTGTAAAGCTACAGTTCGTTTAGGAAACGACAACGTCAAAGAAAATATTTGCAAAAATTGCATAAAAGCAGATGTTTGCGTAATAGCAAAAGAATTTGAAAAAGAGCCAGTTGATGAAATGTATATTGAGGGTTGTGATTATTTCAAAGACCGCAACCGATTTGTGGAGTTGCCGTGTAAAGTTGGAGATGTAGTATATTCCTATTGTGAAGAACTATACCGAATATTACCTTATTTTATTGAACAAATAATTATTAGCTATGATTCGGATAGCCCTAATAACGAATATATTACCTTTAACGGTATTTCTTCAAATTAATCAGAGTTACTTGCCGAAATTGATTTTACCGTTGATGAAATTGGCAAAACCGTATTTTTAACCCGAGAAGAAGCCGAGAGGGCGTTGAAGGAGCGTGAAAAGAATGTCTGAAAAAGAATATATTGAGCGTGACGGCTTAGTAGGACTATTTCTTGAAAAATGTTTCAAAGATACTCAGTCAACAATTACTTACGGTGATGTGATACAGATCATTAACGCTTATCATAGAGCTGATGTGCAGGAGGTCAGGCACGGGAAGTGGCTTATTAATAAAAATATGAGAGAATGTTCCGAGTGTGGGTATTTTTACTATAGCAATAATGTGAACACTAATTATTGTTGCAACTGCGGAGCAAAAATGGATAAGGAGTGAGCAGGAATGAGAGAAATTTTGTTTAGAGGAAAGCCTAAAGACAAAACAGATTATTATGTGTTTAAAGCAATAAATTGGGATAATTGCGAAAATGGTTTTGTTTTTGGACCTTTAATAATTTCAAAAGATAAATATTACATATGTGTTTCTGAAATATTTTTTCAGAAAACTATCATTAACAATGGGACAGCTTCTATGACTGAAGTTATTTCCGAAACCGTTGGTCAATACACAGTTTTAACTGATAAGAACGGCAAAAAGATTTTTGAGGGAGATGTACTCAGTTTTAAAAACGATGATGGAGAATTTTCAAACTACGAAGTAATATGGGTTGGGAACAGGTGGGAAGTTATACAAGGTGGCTCACAGCTTGCTGATGAACTTGATATATTTTTTTGCGAACGCTCGGCTATAATCGGCAACATCTATGACAACCCAGAATTGTTAAGGAAGAATGAAAATGACCGACCTTGAGGCTTTTGCTTTGATTTTTGTGTTTTGCGGAGTAATTGAAGCTTTGGTAGTCGGAGGTTTCTTCGGTATTTTGAAATTATTAAAAATCATTCTGAGGAGGAAAAAATCGCTTGAATGTAAAGGAAATAAAGCTGATAAATAAAGAAATAGCACATCTTAAAGCAAAGGTCGTTCGGCTTGAAAACGAAGCGACAGACACTTCTGTTAAAATGTCTGATATATCTTTTTCGGGCACAACATCGGATAAGGTCGGAAACGCGGTAACGCAAATTGCAGATATTCAGCGTGAAATTCAAAATCTTGAAATACTCAGAAATTCAGCCCTTAACCGATTGTCAAGAGATGTTTTTGAGGAAAACTGCCTGTTTATGCGGTTGAGCCTGCATTACAGCTGGGCAAAGATTGCAACGCAGGTCGGAGGGAACAACACGGTTGACAGTATCAAAAAAATGTGTTACAGGTACCACTGGTAAATTTGTCCCGTTGTCCCAAATAAGTGTGTTATAATATAAAATGCAGAAAGATTTAAAATCCTCCTTATTTATGATACATATCTCTCTCGGAAAACCGCCTACAAAATGCAGGCGGTTTTTTCTCGGTGAAATATGGACAAGCACGAATTAATTACAAAACACACTATGGTTGACAACATAAACAGAATATGGAATAATAGAAACAACAAACCATAGTATAAGAGGAGTGTACTCAGTTTTGAGAGGTCTTCGGTGCAAATCCGGGTGTTTGTTATTAGGCAGCACAGCAATGCGCTGTCTTTTCTTTTACACTTTTTCAAGAAAGGCGGTGTTGCCGTGAAAGATAAACTGAATATGAGACAGCGTAAATTTGCCGAATATTATGCACAGAGCGGTAATACCGTTCAAAGTGCCGTTAATGCGGGATATTCGGAGAACTACGCCAATTCAAGGGCTTATGAATTGTTGAGAAATGTGGGAGTTTCGCAGTATATAGAAGAGCTTACTCAAAAAGCAAAAGATAAACGGATTATGACTGCAAAAGACAGGCAGATCCTGCTTTCACAAATTGCACAAGACGACGGCAACGAGGCGTCTGACCGTATTCGTGCAGTTGACACCTTAAACAAAATGACGGGCGAGTATTTGCAAAAGGTTGAATTCAACGGCTCTGTAAGAGCTGAAACATCAAAGCTTGACAACCTGTTAAGGCAGATGAGCGAAGATGTCAAGTGAGCTTGTTTTATCTTCAAAGTACAAAGCATTTTTAAGATGCACCGCTCCAGTTGAATTTCTTGAGGGTACTACCGCCGCAGGCAAAACTACCGTCGGAGTGTTTAAGTTTATTTTAAAATGTGCAAATTCTAATAAAAAAATACATATCCTCTCAGGACTTGACCTCGGTACTATCGAAAAAAATATAATCAATAAGGACCTCGGTATTATTGATATTTTCGGCTCGCTTGTTCAGTACAACTCAAAAGGCAGAGGGCAGTACAGCCTTCCTCACATTGTTCTGCACACAAGCAAAGGGGATAAGATTATATATGTTCTCGGATATGATAACAAAGCCCGCTGGAAAAAGGCTCTCGGCGGTCAGTACGGTTGTTTGTACATTGATGAAATCAACATCGCCGATATGGAATATGTCAGAGAGGCTTCTATGCGATGTGATTATCTCCTGGCAACTCTTAACCCCGACGACCCGAATTTGCCCGTGTACAAGGAATATATAAACTGTTCCCGTCCGTTAAAGGAATGGCAGGACGAAACACCTGTTGAAATACTTAATATGCTAAGTGAAGAACCAAAGCCGAACTGGGTACATTGGTTCTTTTCTTTTTCACACAATTTAGGTTTAAGCGAAGAAAAAATTAAACAAATCAAGCTTAATGTACCGAAAGGGACAAAGCTTTGGAAAAACAAAATTCAAGGTTTAAGAGGACGGGCAACGGGACTTGTGTTTCCGAATTTTGAACGCTCACGGCATATTAAATCAGCTCTTTGGGCTAAAAAGTTTTTAAACATCAAAAATGATGAACATTTTATTTTGTTTTCAGGCGGGCTTGATACCGCATATTCTCAAAAATCGCCTGACACAATAGCAATGACTTTTTTCGGTATCACAAACAGGGGAAAGTGTATTCAGCTCGATGAAAAGGTTTATAACAATGCAAAGCTTCAAACCCCGATAGCTCCGTCCGACACGGTCAAAAATTATATTGATTTTCTTGAACAGAATCGAAGCAAATGGGGTTTTGCACGCAATGTTTTTATAGACAGTGCAGACCAGGCAACTTTTACGGAACTCAATAAGTACAAACGGCTTAATGGCTGTATTTATGTATTTAATAACGCGTGGAAGAAAACAAAAATTATCGACAGAATAAACTTAGTTATCGGTTGGCTTGCTGTTGACTGCTTCTTTATTTTAGAACATTGCAAAAGCACTATATCGGAATTTGAGAGCTACTCGTGGCTTGAAAGTCAGGATAACACGCCCGAAGACAAAAACGATCATTGTATTAACAGCGGGCAGTATGCGTGGCTGCCGTTTGTAAATAAAATCGGAGGTGGAGAAAATAAAATTGATAGACACAATTAAAAACGGATTGAGAAAGTTTTTGAATATAACATCAAATGAAAATCCTGTAATCACAATTACGCAAAACACGGATTTTTACGCTTCCTGTGCAAAAAATCGCATTTGGTACGGGGGCAAGCCTTTTCAGCTTACGCAGCTTTATTCACAGCTAAACGACGCACCTAATACGATGTTTTGGAAATCCCGTATGACATACGGCCGCGAGATACGAAAAATTCATATCGGTCTGCCTCGCCTTATGGTTGACGCAATGACTAATATTGTGATGTCGGAATACAACGGCGTAACGATTGATACGGATAACACGACATCAAATGCCGAACGCTGGGAAGAAATCGCAGCCGAAAACAAATTCAGCAAGACGCTTGCAAAATGTGTTTCTGATTTGGGAATAGTCGGTGACGGTGCATTTAAAATTTCATATGACGCTTCTGTTTTGCTTAATCCCATTATCGAATGGCTCCCTGCCGAAAGAGTAAAATTTGAATATGTCAGGGGCAGAATTAAAGAGATTAAATTTTATACAGATTACAGCGAGAGGGGCCGCACATACCAGCTTGAAGAGGTTTACGGCTACGGTTATATAAAATACAATCTCTACGACGATAACAAAAAGCCTTGCGATCTTCACAAAATCTCCGTAACAAGCGACCTTGTCGGTGAGGGCGTAACTTTTGAAAAAACGCTCATTTGGGCGGTCCCCGTTATTTTGGGTTCATCAAGTTTTGAGGGCAGAGGAAAGGGCCTTATTGAGAGCAAAGAGGACAGCTTTGACAGCGTGGACGAAGCGTGGTCACAATGGATGGACGCTTTAAGGGCTTGCAGGACGCAAACATATGTACCTGAATCCCTTGTGCCGAGAGACCCCGATACTCTTATGCCGATTACTCCGAATCCTTTTGATAACAGATTTATTGCTGTCGGGGATAATGCGGCGGAAAATGCCGAAAACAGAATAGTCACGGAATCACCTCAGATTCAGAGCGACGCATATTTATCCGCTTACATAACTGCACTTGATATGTGTTTGCAGGGTACTGTATCTCCGTCAACACTCGGCATTGATGTTAAGAAGCTTGACAATGCCGAGGCTCAAAGAGAAAAGGAAAAAGCAACGCTTTATACAAGACGGGCATATATAGAGGTGCTTGAAAATGCTTTGCCGCAGCTTGTAAATGCTGTCCTCAATGCGGACAGTATAATCAAAACGGGGAATGTTATCGGCGATATAAAAGTTGATGTTAATTTCGGCGAATATGCAAATCCGAGCTTTGAAAGCCAGGTTGAAATAGTGGGCAAGGCAAGGCAAAACGGTGTTATGTCGGTTGAGACAAGCGTTGATGAGCTTTACGGCGACAGCAAAAGTGATGAATGGAAAGCAGAAGAAGTAAAAAGAATTAAACAGGAGCAGGGAATAGCCGAGCTGAGTGAAACCTCGGAAACTGACGATTTACCTTTTATAGGATTTTAATGCATGGAAAACGAGTATGATATTGCAAAGGCATTTGAAGAAATTGAAAATGAGCTTATTGACAGTATGATGAGGAATTTTTCCCGACACCGAGCGGAAGAAACCGAAAAGGGATATAATTGGGCTCAATGGCAGTCGGAACAGCTTAAAAGTCTTGAAAAATACCGCAAAGAGAATTACCCGAAATTTAAAAAGCAGTTTACAGAGCTCAACGGCAAAGTTGCAAAAATGCTTGAAAGAGCAAGAAAGGACGGAAACGCAAAGCAGGAAGCCGAAATACTGCAAGCGATTAAAAACGGATTTGAAAAAGCAGACAAGATACCGAAAACAAGTGCGGCGGAGTTTTTTAAATTAAACGACCGCAAACTTGATGCTCTTATCAAAGCGACAACCGACGATTTGGAAAAAGCCGAAACGGCAATTTTGAGAAGAAAAGACGATGTTCAGCGTAAAGCAATATTTAATGCTCAGGTGTATGCAAACACGGGAGCCGGAACATATGAAAAGGCAGTCGATATGGCTTGCAAAAGTTTGCTTGACGCGGGTCTTGACTGCGTTGAGTATAAAAACGGTGCAAGGCATACGCTCGGCGATTACTCAAAAATGGCAATAAGGACGGCAAACAAGCGGGCATACCTCTACGGAGAGGGCGAGAAACGGCAGGAGTGGGGCATTTCAACGGTGGTAGTCAATTCCCGTCAGGGGGGCTGCCCGAAATGTTCTCCGTATATAGGCAAGGTGTTTACAGATGATGTTTATTCGGGAGGAAGTTCGGAAAGTAAAGAATATCCTCTGCTGTCAAAAGCTATTGAAAACGGACTTTTTCACCCGAACTGCAAAGACAGCACCAGTACATATTATGAGGGGATTACAACAGTAAAGCCCGTCACGCAGAAAGAAATTGCACAAATGGAAAACAGGGAGGTACAACAGCAAAAAAAGAATTATGCCGACAGGCAGATAAAACGCTTTGAACGCCGCGAAAAATACAGTCTTGACGAGGGCAATAAACGCTTTGCAGGGGCGAGAAAACAGGAGTGGAAGGACAAGGCCGAAGTACTTGAAAATATTGACGGCAAGTCGATAAAATCTGTTGAAAAATCTACTGAAAGTGGTATAATAAAAAACATAGAATTGCCGGCTGATACTGATAAAATTAGAAGTATGTCAAGCGAAACAAAAGATGAAATTTCCAAGGCTATTAATAAAATATGCGATGATTATGAAGTTAAAATAGATGAAATTGTTGTGAAATCACTTAGAGAGGAAGAAAAAAATGTTCCTTTCCAATTTCAGGCTGACAGAAACGAATACGGAGATCTTATTAAACGTATTGTAATAAATTCTAATTATGATTTTATGGGGTCACAAAAAGAATTTCAAAAGCGTATTATGAGAAATTATGATAGACAGATTTTATCTTCAAATAATGTTGAGGGACTTATAGCTCACGAAATGGCTCATGTAATGACATTTCAAGATGTAAGCACATATGCAGGTTTTTTATTAAAAAATAAAGAAGTTACAGAGAAAATTGTTTATGGTATTTCCAAATATGCAGACGCTTCTTTGGACGGAGCAGAGTGTATAGCAGAAGCTTTTGCGAAAGCTCGTTGTGGGGGTAAATTAGACAAAGATGCACAAGTCTTAATTGATGAATTTATAGAGAGGTGGAAAAAATAATGTCGGTAATAATATCAGATTGCCCATGCTGCAAAAACTGTTTTGAAAGTTCTTCTGTAAAAGAACCGTTAAAATGTAAAGCCTTTCCTCAGGGAATACCGAAAGAGTATATTTTCGGACCTGTAGATGTGAAAACTTTAAAAGAGTGCAACAATGGTTTTGGATATGAGGAAATAACTGATTAAACCGCTCCCGTAAAACGAGGGCGGTTTTGTTATGCAGTTAATATTTATAATGAGCATGCTTTGCAATCAGCGTGCTTTTTTTATACCATTTTTTATATCATTTAGGAGGCTTTTATGACAGTATTGTTGATTTTACTCTATGTTCTTGCGGCAAACGGTGCTGCGATCCCTGTTGGGTGCTTTGCTGCGGCTTGGGTGATTGCGGTAATTAAGTTAATGGCAAAAACAGTCAAATTTATATGTGATTTGGGAGGTGAGAAAAAATGAAAGTAAAGGTTTTAAAACGCTTTTATGATAAGTCGAACAATTTAATTCTTCGCAGGGTCGGCGAAGAGTTCGAGACAGAAAGCGACAGAGCAAACCAGCTTGAAAAGCTCGGTTATGCAAAGATTGTCTGCAAATCAAAGCCAAAGACAACAGAAAACACAAACTAAGCACTTTACGATTTGTAAGGTGCTTTTTTATACCCTGAAAACTACACATAATTTTAAATTCGGGAAACAAAGCTTTACACTGCCGCAGAAGCTGTTTGCTCGAATTAAAATGCCCGAAGGCGTAAAACTACGGGAGACACCGAGAAAAACTGTAAAAGAGAGACACTCTGAAAACTGAAACAGGGAGACACCCTAAAAACTGAAAGGAGCTTATAAAAATGAGCGAAGCAAACACACAAACAAACACACAGACACAAGAGCCGTCATCAAATCAGCAGCAGAATACATCTTATCAGCACGCGTTTGATTATGATAAACTTGCAAATTTAATCGCAGGTAAACAGACGGTGGCTGAGGACACCGTTTTAAAATCCTATTTTAAACAGCAAGGGCTGTCGGCTGACGAAATGTCGCAGGCTATTTCGTCTTTTAAGGAACAAAAAGCGAAGAATACACCCGATATAGGCAAGCTTCAAAGTGATATTGCAGCCGCAAAAAGTGCACAGCTTAAGGCTGTAATCAATCAAAACGCAACTCTTGAAGCAGTAAGACAGGGAGTTGATGTAAAGTCAATCCCTTATGTTCTGAAAATGGCTGATTTTAAAGAGGTGGCAGACGACAAAGGAAATTTAAACTCTGAAAAGCTGTCTGAAGCTGTTAAAAAGGTGCTTGATGATATTCCTGCACTTAAATCGGTACAAAAAGGCCAAAACGGCGGCGTTCAGGTCATCGGCGGTGACGGAGGAAATCAAAACAACACAACTGACGATATGCTGAGAAGCATATTCGGCATCAAACCAAAAAATTAAAAAGAAATGAGGTATTAATCTATGGCATCACTTGAATATGCTGCAATTTTTAACAACACATTAAGAGAGCTTTACGGTCAGGTTCTGACATGCTCTGATTTGTTTAGCTCAAACGAGGACATTCAGATTGTCAACGGTAAGGAAATTAAAATTCCTAAGCTTTCCGTAAGCGGTTACAAGGACCACACCAGGGGCGGTAATTATAACTCCGGCACATATCAGAATGAATATGAAACAAAGGTGCTTGACCACGACAGAGATGTTGAATTTATAATTGACCCTGTCGATGTTGACGAAACAAATCTTACGGTTGCGATAGCAAATATCCAGAAAAGATTTGAAAATACGCAGGCAATTCCCGAGCTTGACTGTTACACATTCAGCAAGCTTTATGCAGAAGCCGAGAGGGTGAGTGCTCTTATCAAGACAGAAGCTTTGACAACCGCAAATGTGCTCAGTGACCTCGACGATAACCTTGAGAAAATGTCGGACGCGGGCGTTCCCCTTGACAGAGTTATTCTCTTCGCTACCCCTGCGTATAAAAGACTTCTCAAAGAGGCAGAGGGAATTCAGAGAACGCTTGAGGCCACGGGAAACGGCAGTATTGACCGCCGTGTAAGAACAGTTGATGATATTCAGAAAATCATCGAAGTTCCGAGTTCAAGATTTAAAACGCTTTATAACTTTACAAACGGCTGTGTTGCCGACGGTTCTGCAAAGCAGATAGACTACATACTCATTGACCCCGAAGCACAGGTGTCAAGAGTTAAATATTCATATATAAAGCTGTTTACTCCCGGTTCCGATAGCAGAACCGCCGACAACTATCTTTACCAGAACCGCCGACTTAACGGAACATTCGGTATTGATGAGCTTTTGAAGCAGGGAATTATTGTTCATACTGCGGCAGAATAAGGAGTGATTTTATGAAAGCTATAAAGGCAAACAAGGTTTACAGTGTTACGAGTGAAGAGGCAAAGGTGTTTAAGGCACAGGGCTTTGATATTTTTGACGAAAAAGGTAAGCTTGTAGAGCACGGAAGCGGTTCATCTGTCTCGCTTGAGGAGTACGAGGCTTTGAAAGCCGAAAACCAAAAGCTTAAGGCAGATATAAAAAAGCTCAAGGCTTCTCAGACTGAAAAGGACTGATAAAATGTATTCAACATACATAGCAGGCCTTACAGACGATAAAAGCAAAATTCAAGCCGCCGAACATATTGATATTTTGACATATAACCGAATTGAATACGAAAGATTGACAGAGCTTCAAAGAAGAATTATCGACAAAGTGCACAGCAGACTTACTGCTTTTGAGATTGAGAACGCCGATTTAATTCAAACATATCTGTCGAGCTATTCAATTAACGGTGTGTCTATGTCATTTGATCAGGGCTGGAATTTAAGGACGGTAAACGGCGTGGCTGTTCCTTTTGACATTTATGCTTTGCTCAGGTCGACAGGGCTGTGCTATCCCGCGTTATGAGGTGATGAAAATGAAATTTCCGTCACTTATAAAAAAGCAATTCTGCAAAACACCTGTTGAAATTACCGTTTACGGTGAGGATCTGACAGAGGACGGAGCACCCGTTGTAGTTTTTGAGTGCCGCAAAGTGCATCCGTCCTTTGATTTGTTTCCGTCGGATACATTTTTTGCAGGTGAAATACTATGCAATTATCAGGACAAGTCAAAAACAGTCTTTGACGCACAAAAAAAGATTGTAAAAACGAGCGGTGTAATTCTGATTTCGGGCGATATTGCTCCGAATTTTCCGACTTTAAGCGGAGGTTATGTGCTGATTAACGGCGTTAAGAGGAATATAGTGCAGGGCGTTAAGGCGAGAAACCCCGACGGAACAGTCAATTTTACGGAATTGGATGTGATTTAATGGGTGTATTTAATGTAAAATCAAGTGTCAATTTGAATTTCGGTTTGCTTAAACAGCTTGATAAAGGCTCTCAAAAGGCACTTGAAATGACAACAGACGCATTGCTGACCGAAGTAAAAAACGCCGAGGTTATGCCTTTTGAACTGGGAACACTTCAAAACGAAAACACCTATGCGGACTACTCACTTTCTTCAAACGGAGTTACAAGAATTATTTCAAATACTCCTTACGCCAGGCGTCTTTACTACCACCCCGAATACAATTTTGACCGAAGTGAAAATGCTTTTGCAGGAGGAAAATGGCTTGACCCGTGGCTAAAGGGCGGCACCCGTGAGAATTTTTGTGTTGAAGCGTTTGAAAAATTTTACAAAGAGGTGACGGGAATTTGATTACACTCTCAAACATCAGAGACTGGCTCAAGTCATTTAAAATTGCACAGCATTATTACATCGGTAAGCTTGACAGCAAGCAGGACAAATCTCTCGGCGTATATACCCTCAAAAAAAGTGATTCGCCTGTTACCGCAATCGGTGAAAACAGCACATATGACATAATAGGCGTTTCACTTCTCATACATTGGAACAATAACGCAAACGAAGCCGAAACCGCGGCACGCAGGCTTTTTGAAGCGTTGCGAACGGTTAAAAATGTTGAAATAGATGATACGAAAATATATATGATACAGCTTTTAGTGCCTGAGCCTGTTGATGTGGGCACGGATGAGTACGGTATATATGAGCGTGTCATTGAAATGAATTTATATTATGAAAGGATATGAAAAATATGGCAGCAAAGACAGGAGTATTTCCCTGCTACGAAAATCAGTTTAAAATTGCGGCAACCGCAAACGGCGAAGCCGAGACAACTATTGCAAACTGCGAAGAATTCAGCGTTTCTTTTGACAACGGCGTAGAGGAATGGAAGCCGTTTGAAGCACAGGGCTGGACAGCAAGATTAATGACGGCAAAGTCGGTTACGATTTCCGTAACGGCAAAACGCACTCTCGGTGACCCCGGAAACGACGCAGTCGCAGGTCTTGCCTACTCAAACGGCAGAGACTGCGAAAGAGATTTTCAGTGGGATTTTCCCGACGGCTCAAGTGTTCTTTTTGAAAACGCCGTCATATCGGTTACCGCAAACGGAAGCGGTGCATCTACCGGAGTGGCTCCTCTTGAATTTGAGGTAATGTCAAACGGTAAGCCTGTTTATTCTGAGGCACCGCCTTCGGTTTAAGAAAATTAACACACAATTTCATTTTTTACGGGGCGGTTAAATTCAAGCCGCCCCAAAGAATTTAAGGAGAAAACAATATGTCAAAAATAATTGATATTACAGATAAACTCAATTTTGAAGAAAAACCCTCTGTTCGGATAAAAGACGCTGTTATCGAAGTAAACAACGACGCCGTTACAATTCTAAAGGTAGTTGCTCTTTTTGACAATGAGGGCAAAGGTGTGTCGGTAGGAAATATTCTGACGATGTACAAACTTCTTTTCAGCAAAGAAAATCAGAAAAAAATCGAAGATTTAAAACTGACAATAAAGGATTTTTCAACCCTTGTTACCGAAGCCGCACAGTTTGTTGTAAACAGCGGCAATGAGGGGGAAACGAAGACCCCGGCTACGACTTAGTTGATGATTTTGATTTAATCGTTTCATCGTTTAAGTCGCAATACGGGGTCAGCATTTATTCAAAAGATTTCTCAACAATGACTTGGGAGGAATTTCGTTCGCTGCTATCGGGGCTTGGTCCCGATACGCCGCTTGCAAGAACCGTACAAATCCGCCTTGAAACGGACAAAAATATTTTAAAGAATTTTACTTCTTCTCAGCATAAAATAAGAAACAAGTGGCGATCAAGACAAGCAAAAACAATCTCTAAAGAAGATATGCAAAATGTTATAAAAGAATTTCAAAATATATTTTCTTCAATGTAATAACAAACTCTTCCATTAATTACAAAATTTTGTTGACTTTTGACAATTAATATAGTATTATGTTCGTAAAGTTACTATTATTAACATAAAGGGAGAGAGTGGCTATGATAAGTAAAATTTATAATGCGATAACTTGGATTATTGCAATAGTTGGGATTATAGCAAACATTATTTTATTTGGGTTAATGCACAGCTTAGCGGTTGCATTGTACGGCATAATTTCAGTTGTTATTTTGTGCCTTATATTCGGCGGAATAAGCAGTATATTGGGCTACTTAGAGGAGTTAGGAGCGGGGCAGAAAAAAGCCGATACAAGCGAAGTTGATTCAAATATAATTTCAAATATTAAAGTGTCAGACAATAAGTGGGAATGTCCGAAATGTCACACTGTAAATGAATACAGTGACAATCCCGGATGCTCAAACTGCCATTGGACACCTTAACTCTTACTCGTAAATTTTTGAATAACAACATTATTATATGGTTCAACAACAAAGCCACTCCGAACGGGGTGGCTGAAGTTTTGTGAAAAATTAATTACTTTTAAGCGTGCATTCAAAATGTACGCTTTTTTTATGCAATTTTTTTGAGAAAGGAGTGTATATATGGGAAACACAAAGGTCGGAACAATATCTCTTGATATGGTGCTTAATAATGCTCAGTTTCAAAAATCATTATCTGAAATTCAAACCCAAGCTAATTTGACAAGTACAAAGATTTCAAGTTCCTTTAAGAAAATAGGTGCGACAATTGCCGCAGCTTTTTCAACTGCCGTTATAACATCTTTTGCAAAGTCATGTATTGACCTCGGTTCAGATCTGTCGGAGGTTCAAAATGTGGTAGATGTTACATTTACTGCAATGAGCGGCAAGGTTGATGAATGGGCAAAAAATGCGTCAAAGTCATTCGGCTTGTCAGAAACAATGGCAAAGCGGTATGTAGGTGCGTTCGGCTCAATGGCTGATTCATTTGGCTTTACAGAGCAGGAAAGCTACGATATGGCAACGGCTTTAACAGGCCTTGCAGGGGATATGGCATCGTTTTATAACATTACGCATGATGAGGCATACACAAAACTGAAATCGGTATTTTCGGGCGAAACGGAAACGCTGAAAGATTTAGGTATTGTAATGACGCAGTCGGCTCTTGATGCATATGCACTTGCAAACGGTTACGGCAAAACCACATCCGCTATGACCGAGGCTGAAAAGGTATCTTTAAGGTTTGCTTTTGTTCAGGGACAATTAAAAAACGCAGCAGGTGACTTTGTCAGAACTCAAGACGACTGGGCAAATCAGACAAGAGTTTTGCAGTTAAGATTTGACAGTTTAAAAGCAACCTTGGGGCAGGGTCTTATCAATGTTTTTGCCCCTGTTTTAAAGGTTGTCAATTCTCTGATTGAACGATTGACAACCGTTTCCGAAAAGTTTAAGGCTCTGACAGAACAGTTTTTCGGAAACGCAGATACTTCAAGTGCGGGAGGTATGAGTTTAGCCATGGAAGACGGGATAAACTCTGCCGAAAGTCTTGCAGGAGAAGCAAATAGCAGTGCATCGGCTCTTGACAGTGTAGCAGAAAGTGCCGAAAAAGCAAAAAGAAGTGTTGCGGGGTTTGATAAGCTCAATATACTGACAAAAGATGATACCGAAAATACCTCCGATTCTTTGAACCAAAAAACGCAAACACAGTCTTCCGGCAACGGTGCTGCATCTGCACTTGAAAAATCAGTAGATAATTTTACTAATGCCTGGAATATAAAAGGCAAGAAGGTAATCGACAGCATAAAAAACGCTTTCGGTAATGTTAAAGACGCAGTTGTTGCAATAGGCAAATCATGGGTAAATGTCTGGAACAACGGCACTGGGGAAAAGGTTGTCGAAAATATTAAAAGGCTTTTGACTAATTGTTTTGATGTTATCGGGGATATTGCGGGTGCATTTACAAGAGCTTGGAACAAAGGAAACCTCGGAAATGAGGTTGTGCAGTCAATAATTGACAGGTGGAACAGCCTTATTGATCTTATAAATGTTATAGGTGAAGATTTCAGAAAGGTATGGAATGACGGTGTAGGAGAAAGAATTTGGACTAATATTCTCAATATTATAAAAAACTGCAACGAATTCACCGCGAAACTGCGAGAGAAAATAAAATCAGCCTGGGAGAAAAACGAAACAGGCGAAAGAATATGGGGAACTATACTCGGCATTGTCGAGGATATTACAGGATTTCTCAATGATATGTCGCAGATTCGTCTTGAATGGCTTGAAAGCCTTGACCTTTCACCTGTTGTTACAGCCGTTGCAAATTTGGGCGAAGCGTTCAGGGAGCTTTTAAAAGCCTGCGGTGACAAGCTAAAATCTGCTTATAAAAACATATTGCTTCCGCTTGCGAAATGGGCTATCGAAGATGCTGTACCTAAAATCGTTGAGATGCTTGCTGAGGCTCTTGGTGCTTTAAGTAAAGTAGTCAAAGGATTAAAAAAAGAAACACTAAGTAGTATTGCAGGTGCTATTACAGCTATAGGTACATCTTTAATTATTTTTAAAACAGGAACAGCTATAGCGAGCGGAATAAACCAAATTAAAAACGCAATGCAAAAATTTGTGGGTGTAATAAGTGCACATCCAATAGCTGCTGTTGTAACCGGAGTTTCTGCAGCTATTGCAGGACTTGTTGCGGCTATTAAAGCATCAAATGAACAAAAATGGAAAGATCTTGGATTTGATGAAGTGTCAACAGATATGCAAAATGCTGTTGATAAAATTAATTCTTGCAAAGACGAAATTAATGGAATGTGCGAATCTATAGGCACTTCATTAAGCAATACTTCTGCTGAAATGGGAGTTATCGACAATTATAGGGATCAACTTGATGAATTGCTTTCTAAAGCTAATCTCACACCAGAGGAACAAGCAGAATTAGTTACAATTGGAGATTACTTTTCAGAAAAGTACCCCGATTTTAAAATTGCATGGGATGAATATATAAAAAAAGATAATAACGGCAAAATTGTATTAACTGAAAATGCAGAAGAAATAATGGGGAAACTGGATGAATTAATACAAAAATACAAACAGGTCGCTGCTTCAAATGCGTTGTCAAATCTTATGCAAGAAAATACAGAAAGCATGATTAAATCTCAACAAAAGGTTGAAGAGTCAGCAATTGCTTACAAACAAGCACAAGAGAAATTTGACGATTTCAAGAATGAATGGAATTTTTCAGAAGATGACCTTAATTACCCGGATTTTTACACTTGGCAAAATAAGGGAGCTACTCAAAATGCGACCGTAGGCGATCTGAAAAAACAGTACAAAGATTTAAAAAGTAAGTTAGATGAAGCTGCATCATCATATGATGATGCGTGTGAAAGCACAGCACAGCTTGCTGTTAACAACGAAGACTTGTCAAGAATGCAGGCCGTGGTAAATGGCAATTATGAAGATGCTTCAGCTGTATTAATGGCTTATAATGCTTCTCTTATTACTTCTGATGATATAGCGAATTCTAAATGGAAAACCCTTGATAACCTTAGCCTAAAAGCTGAGGAAACAGCAGAAAAAACAGGAACAAATATCGTTTTTGGAATGAATAATGGGGTCGATAAATATAAAGAACAGGTTAAGAAAAAAGGTTTAGAAACAGCGGAATTATATCTCAACAGTTTAAACGGTAAAGAGGGATTAGATGAGCATTCGCCGTCAAAGAAAACTTATGAATCAGGTGTTTATGCTGTTTTGGGTTTAGTTAACGGCGTTTCTAGAACTTTGGGTAAAGTTAAATCTGTATTTAAAGTTATGATTGACGAAATAAAGAAACAATTAAGTCCCATAACTTCAGTTTTTTCAAACATCTTCAAAGGTATTTGGACTGTTATAAAAGATCCTCTTAACATCTTAATGTCAAATCTTGAAAGCTTTATAAACGGGTTTATATCTGCAATCAACGCAGTTTCAAGCGGCATTGATTTTGCAATAAGCAGCGTGGGTCAGATTTTCGGTCAAGAGTGGCATATAGGACAGATTGAAAAGGTGAAATTGCCGAGATTTGCAAAAGGTGCAATCGTAAAAGCTCCCACTCTTGCGGTGGTAGGTGACAACCCCGGAGCTTCTTCGGGTGATCCTGAGGTTATTTCTCCTCTCTCAAAGCTTCAGGGAATGATAGACTGCACTTCGAGCAGTCAGGACGCGACAATTCTGTCAGAAATGCTTGTCTATTTGAAACGGCTGTATGAAATGTTTGTTATATTCAAAAATCAAGGCGGCAATAGTTATGAATTTGTGGCTAAAATAAACGGTTCGGAAATTTTTGATGAAATTATAAAGCAAAACGAGCTTTACAAAAAGCGGCACGGCGGCAAGTCGGCGTTCGCATAAGGGGGCAGAAAAACATGGCGAACAATTACCAAGGCTTTTTAATAAAATTCGGGTCAAATATTTTACCGAACAGTTATCTTATTGAATACAGCTCTGTCCCGAACCAAAGGCTTGATACCGACGCAGAGCGTGATAATACGGGCTATTTACAGCGTTCTACGCTTCCCAACGGCAAAACCGATATAACATTTTCAACTCATATATTAAGCCTTAATGAAAAAATTACCCTCCAAAAAATCATAAATTTAAGCATTGTAAATACCGCTCAAAGGAAATGTTCCGTTACATATTGGAATGACGAAACAAATGATTACAGGACCGCCTTTTTTTACATTCCCGATATTGAATATCAGGTAATGGACGCTTCGGCAGAGGATATTTTATACAACCCGATTACCGTGGAGCTTATAGAATACTAAGGGGTGTTTATATATGATTGTAATTGACAATGAAATAAAGAAGCACCTTTTAAACGACAGCATTTACCGTGAAGTAATTATTCGGTTTCCAAACGCCTCGGATACGGAAATTTCCGAAATCGGCAGTGAAAATGTTTTGTCGGAAAGTCTTGAGTTAACACAGTCTGTTTGCGATGACAGCGAATTTAAACTCGGCGGATGCATTGCAGGTCAGTTAAAAATTCAGCTCATAGGCATTGAGCAGGCACTTAACAACAAAAGAATAAATGTTTTTGTCAGGCAAACCTATTCATCGGGAGAATTATTCCCGAGCGAAACGCTTTATCCGAGTGAGGATTTATATCCGGGAATGAGAACAGCCGTAATAGAAAAGCAAATTTTCAGCGGGACGATTAACAGCTCCCTTCGGCAGAAAAACAGAGCTGTAAAAGAAATCATTGCGTATGACGACATATATGTTATGTCGCAGACAAAAGTAAAAAATTGGATTGAGAACTATATCATGTATTCGTTCAAGTTGGGTACTACTACTCTGCGGGATTTGCTTCTTGTTACCATAGATGTTTTTGAAACTGCGACAGGTCTTTATATCGGCAGCGGGCGTTTGCCGATTGGATTTAATGACAGTACAAAACCGTTAATTGAATACGACTTGGTTACATCTGCTTTCAGCAAATCGGCAACATTCGCGGATTTGCTGTCAGCATATTGCGAGTTAAATTCTTGTTTTGCTGTCATCTCAGAAACAGGAGTACTTAATTTTGTAAAGCTTTATAAGCAAAAAAACTCAACTGAAACCGAAAAAAAGTCAGTAGATGAGGTGATTGAGCAGTATGCCGACCTTGAATTTGAGGAATATATCACAAGACCGATAAACCGTATTCGTTTTACTCAAAATAAAGACCAAAACAAAGATTACGGTTATTCGTCCGAAAAATCAAGCTGGTATATTTCCGATAATTTAATAACAAAAAGTTGTACCGATGCAGGAAATCTCGTTGTTGCTTTTAACAGCGGAGGAAATAACTATATTTTCGGTGATTTGTTTTCGTACAGACCTTTTTCTGCTGAGGTATTCGGAAGGTGGTGGATAGAACCGGGCGACAAAATTCAAATAAAAACAGGCTACAACGATGTTGAAACAGTTGAAAGCTTTGTTTTTGAACGGACAATCAAAGGAATTAACTCAATGAGAATTTCTTTGAGTGCAAAAGGAACAGAATTTTTAGGAAAGGATGAAATTGATAATGAATTCTTACAGCAAGCTTAATTTTGTCAACGGCGGGGCACCTCCGCTGAGTGCGGCAACCCTCAATCATATGGACGACGGAATCGAAGCGGCAACCGAGGGCGTGACAGCACTTGAAAAGGTGGTTGCAAACAAGGCAGACAATCAGGCTGTTTATACAAAAGAAGAAGCTGATGCGGTCCTCAACCGAAAAGAAAATCTGTCTAATAAAGTTGCAACAGTAGATTTTCAAAATTTAACTGAAACAGATTATCCAAGCATTGCTGCATTATATGATTACCATAACAATTATGTAGCTCCGTGTTATGAGGATATTGAAAATCTCAGTAACGATAAAGCCGACAAAGCTGCAACGCTTGCAGGCTACGGGATAACCGATGCATATACAAAGGAGCAGGCAAATAATAATTTCCTTGATGTGAGCTCATTTGCTGAAGAAATAACTGGTGCAAATAAGTTTAACCCTATATGTGTCATTCCTGCAAACATTGACGGTGCTTCCAAAACAATCGTAGACAGTCCATCTTCAAGGCTCGGATATGTTGAATGTAAACCCGATACGACTTATACAATAATCAGGCAAGCGCCAATTTCGTCAAGATTCATTTATGGTACGACAAATGTAGAACCTGCTGACGGCGTAACGGTTAATGATGTTAAATTCCGCAATGATTTGACAAGTGCAACTTTTGTAACAGGAACAGATGCAAAATATATTGTTTTCTACTTTTATCTCACTTCGCAAGACGGAGAGTACAATCAGGAATTTGCCGAAAGAATTATGATTGCCGAAGGAGAAGTCTCAGAATTCGAGCTATACTCTTCGACATTACAACTCAAGGATAGTTGCATTCCAAACTCAGTTGTAGAAAGATTAAACAACATTGAACATGAAATAGGAATTTCAGATGAGAAAAATAAATTATCCACTAAGTCAAAAATATACGGCGTAAGATTTAATAATTCAAAGCCCATATCTACTGGTGAAAGAATTGAAAGTGCATCAAGACTTAATACAAACTTTGAAATAAATGGCACATTTTATAATGAGGGCGGAAATGACTTTGACTCAATATTCCCATGGTGCGGAATTAGAAGATGCAATCTTTCAGTAGATGAAAACGGAATTAAAACCATCGTATATGAAGGCGAAGATGGATTTTCCTTGGATGGTGCAAATGGTAATGTTATGGTAGAAATTCCAAAATTTTACTCATACAGAGAAGTGATGGGTGAAATTGAAACTTGGGCAGTAACCGGAGAACCGAAGAGTGGATTTAATGTTGAGCCTGCGTTTGTTGATAGCAACGGTAATGAACTTGATTATATATATATTGCTCCTTATCAGTTTAATGGAACAAGCAGCACTACGATTCACAGTAAAAGCGGAGAACTTGTTCAAACGGGGCTTACCCTTTCTACCTACCGCAATATAGCTAATAAAATCAATATGACTTGCATGGATTATGCAACATTACACGCAATCCAGCAGTTGTTTGTTGTTGAGTTTGCGGACAGAAACACAGACCCATATATGCAAGGATTTAGCTTTGTTCCGTATTTTTCTTCGAGCAATTCACCCATAACAGGGGTAAACTCTGCAAGAAATAAAGTATCGGTAGGAATAGGCGAGGAAACGAGCAGAACATCGAATTTTAGAGTAGGGCAGATAGTGTTAATTTGCAAAGGAACAACGACTTTACAAGAAAACATTGCGATAACAGAAGTTTCAAGGGTTGGCGATTCAATAAATCTAACTTTTGATGTGCCGCTTAATGATTCAATAGATATTAATTCGGATAGTGTTTATGTTGCCGGTCAAGCTCAAAAGACAGGAACTTGTGATGTACTTGCATATCATACGGGTAGAATAAGCGATGAAAATAACCTTAGTACATTTAGGTATAGGTGGATTGAAAACATATGGGGTAATGCTTGGGAGATACTCGAGGGAATCAGAGTTAAAGATTTGAAGTATTATTACACTTTCAATCCGAGTCAATATTCTGACGAAACCGTAGAGAACTGGCATAAATGCAATTACAATGCTCCCGAGCAAAAATATCTCGGAGACGATGGAAAGGACAGAGCTTGGATTAAACAAATGGGTTATGATGTTAATAATCGCCAACTCGTCCTTCCATCTAAGTGTACAGATATTGATTCTGAAGGAAACCCAATAGAAGTTGTCGACTCTGACGAATATTACTCGTCTGCTTTATATACTCAATATTTAGTAGATAGATACGGTAATAATATAGAAAATCCGTCTGTTGAATACCTTTGCACTTTTGGAGGGGGATTTGACCATAATGTGCTTTGCGGACTATTCACAATGCGGTTTTGGTTTACGGCTGGAAAAGATGCTTCAAGATTACATACTACAAGATTAATCTTTAGGGGATAAATAGAGACAGAGGTGCAGTCCAATGGCAGAAATATTACTGTTTTGGGGAGGCATTGCGGGAGCGATAACAGCAATACTTGTCCTCATAGGTAGAGTTCTTTCAAGATTGAGAAAAATTATAAAAATGTTCAATACTTTGCAGGAACATACCGAAGAAAACTATCTTAACAATCTTCGCATTATAATTATGTCGCCTGATATGCCGATGGGCGAGAGGCTTAATGCAGGAGAAAAATACATAAAAGCCGGTGGCAACGGTGAAGTAAAAGCGTTTTATAAGAAATTATTTCAAGAATATTTAGAAAGCGAGGAATAAGTATGAAAACAATTTTCACAAAGGAATGGCTAAAGGCAACAGCAGTCAGAGCAATCAAGACCGTGGCTCAGACTGCCGTTGCGACAATCGGAGTTTCTGCGGTTATGTCAGATGTTAATTGGCTTGCCGTGGGATCAGCTTCTCTGCTTGCAGGCGTTTTGTCTGTATTGACATCAGTAGCGGGACTTCCCGAAGTATCAGAAAGTGAGGAAAAATAATTATGGCAAAGAAAATTTATTTAAGCCCATCAAATCAGAACAGCAATACATATTCTGCGGGAAACACCAACGAAATGGAACAGTGCAACCGTATTGCAGAGTATGCTAAAACAGCACTTGAGCGTTGTGGTTTTTCTGTAAAGAAAGCTCCGAAAGGACAGAATATGAATACTTCAATCAGCGAAAGTAACAGCTGGGGTGCTGACTTGCACATTCCTATTCATACCAATGCAGGCGGCGGCAAAGGCACAGAAGTATTCATTTACAGCAACAGCGGCGAAAATAAGAAAGCAGGAAATGCTATCTACAAAAGACTCGTAGAGGTGAACGCAACCAAGACAGCAAGATACCTCGGCACTTACCGCTACGGCGGTACACTTGCAGAAATTCAGAATACTACGGCTATCGCTGTTTACTGCGAGTGTGAGTTTCACGATAACAAGACATATGCAAAATACATCATTGACAATGCTCAGAAATTTGGCGAAGCAATTTGTAAGGGCATTTGCGATTATTACGGCGTGACTTACAAAGCGTCTTCGTCCAAACCTGTTCTTGAGACCAGCGGCTACAAAAAGGGCGATAGTACAGACGGCTCTTTTGCATTGAAATGTCTCTTGGTGATTGGAAAGGATGTAGGCGTCCTCACCCAGGGAGTTGATAAAAACAGCATAGTCGGTGACGGTTCTGTTAAAGCGTTTAATCAGTGCCTTAAGAAGTGGGGTTATGACGAGAACGGTATAGCCGGCGATAAGTTTATTGATAAGCTGACCGCAGAAATCAGAAAGAAGATATAAATAAAACATATTGAATACTCCCTATTAAAATAATAATTAATAAATCTCCCCAAAGCAGCCTTTTATTGCTTTTTGGGGAGATTTTGTTTATTTAGAATGGATTTAATTTGTTGTTGAAATAATTACAATTATGTTATATAATAGCACATAAGGGGAGAGAATAATGGAAAAAATAGTAAATAAGGTAAGTTCTTTTTTAAATAGATTTAAAGTGAATAAGGGAGCAACAATTTTATTAATTGTTATTTTTGTTATATGTTTATGTGTATATGGATTTCTGTGTTATTTAACTAATTTAGAGACTGGGGAACAAGTAGTTATTAATAATAAATTAAATTTAGTCACAATTAATACTGTAAAGGAAATTCTTATCGGAATTATTTCAGTTATAGGTATTGATTTAATTTTTTCATTAGTTACTGAAGTAAGAAGTAATAATAAAATGTTAAGTGATTTTTTTAAAGAAGATATTATATCGTCTCCAGATTTTTATTTATCACTTGAACCTGAAACAAGGCAAAAGATGTTAAAAGCATTAGAACAAGCTCAATATTATAATGATAACGAACCTTTATATATGGTGCACTCAAATGTAATTAAAAAGTTACAAGATTATAAAAAAGATGATTATTATTTTGAAAAATGTGAATACATAGTACGAGTCACAGATAGAGGTGATTTTTTTGAGAAAAGAATAGTAAGAAACATCAGATTGAAATCATACGATCATAATAAGGTAATAAAATATTTCAGATTAGGTAGGATCACATGTGCCGGCGAAAATAATGATAAATTTCAGATTTCTGAGGTAGTAGTTAATAAAAATCCGATTGCAAAATCAAGAATCATTAAAAGTGAAACTGATGTTGAAGATAAATTAAATAAAAAGAACGGATACAAAAAAGAGATAACATATTCACTAGATAAAATAAAATTGTCAAAAGATACAGATGTGACAATTTCTGTGAAAATTATAACAGTATGTCCAAAGGATGATTTAGTTTCAGCTTTTAGAGCTACCGTTCCTTGTAAAAACTTTTCTGTTGATTATGTTATTGAAGATCCTGAAAATAAATATAGGGTAGTTGCACATGCGTTTGGATTTATGGACCACGCTGATTCGTATCCAAATAATCATAAGGATAATGGTGTGAAAATAGAATTAAATGGTTGGACTTTAAGAGATAATGGAATAACAATTACAACTATTCAAAAACCAAAGACTTAGTTATTGACTTTTTTTTAGTTTTGGTGTAAACTTTAAATGGGGAAGTTGTGAGAGTTTCCCTATTCGAGCGTTTTGCTTTACTAGGAGGATTAAATTATGAAAGCTTTTTTTGAGGATCACACAACTTAATAGATGTATAAATAATCCCCTCCATGGCTTTTTGCTGTGGGGGGTTCTTTCATTTACAATTATCTACGCTTGTATGAATGTTAGTTGATCTTCCATATTTTTATATAGAGATGTTACAGCAAATAGTTAAATTTCGTGTGATATTTCGTGTGATATTTTTATTAAAAACATTAAATTTAAGTGAAAAATATTTTATTTTAATAAAAAATATTTTATTAAAAAATCCGATAAACAAGCCGTTTTTCGCAATTTTGGCTTATCTATCGGATTTAATAATTTGGTGCGAGTGACGGGACTTGAACCCGTACGTCGAAGACACACGCCCCTCAAACGTGCCTGTCTGCCTATTCCAGCACACTCGCATATTTTGTTTTGTTTTCTCAACTCAACGAGTGCTATTATAGCATAGCATTTTTAAGTTGTCAATACCTATTTTTAAAAAATATGCCTTTATTTTACAGATATTTTATTTTTATTATAATTAAGGCTTTATAATATAAAGAAATTGTGTTATAATTATTGGGAATGTTTTAGGTGTACTTTTGTAAAAATAAAACCGAAAGAGGTTTGATGTTATGAGTATAATAAACAGAAAACAAATTGCAAATCAAGTTTTTTTTAACAGCGTAAAGGACAGCCGTTTTAAGACAATGAAGATAAGTGTGAATATCGTCACTCCGCTTTGTGAAAAAACGGCGTCGTTAAACGCCCTTTTAAGCGGAATCCTTACCCGCTCCTGTAAGGCGTATCCCGACTTTACACAGCTCAGCAGAAAATTAAGCTCGCTGTACGGTGCGGATCTTGCAACTTCGGTAAGCAAGTTCGGTGACAGACAGATTTTAACCCTGTCGGCAACGGGAATTGACGACAGATATGCTCTTGACAATGAAAGCATTGCCTGTGAGCTGTCAAATCTTTTGTGCGGTGCAGTGTTTGAACCGTATCTTGTTGACGGTGAGTTTGCTAAAACTGAGGTCGAGCAGGAACGCAGACAGCTTCTTGATGTTATTGATTCGGAATTGAATGACAAAAGAATTTATGCCTGCGGTCAGCTTATTAAGAATATGTGCAAAAACGAGGCGTTCGGCATAAAACGCTACGGAACCCGTGAAGCTATAAAGTCCGCTGATGCAAAATCTCTTTATGATGAGTGGAAAAATATTTTAAAAACCGCTGTGTTTGAGATTTTTTATATAGGCGACAGCCCGTCTGATAAGGCAAAACAGGTTTTTGAAGATGCATTTTCAAAAATAGACAGAGCACCCTGCACGCTTGATAACAAAATAATCCGCTCTGCAAGCAGTGTAAACCGTGTGGTTGAAGAAATGGAGCTTTCTCAGTCAAAGCTTGTTATCGGATTCCGTACGGACTGTGCTGTGGGCGACGAAGGCGTTGCCGCGGCACGACTTATGTGTGCGGTGCTCGGAGGAACAGCAAGCTCAAAGCTTTTCTGCAATGTGCGTGAAAAGCAGAGCCTTTGCTATTATTGTACTTCGAGATATGATATTCAAAAGGGCATACTATATATTGACAGCGGCGTTGAGGGCGGCAATTTGGAAAAGGCAGAAAAGGCAATCCTTAATGAAATATATGAAATGCAAAACGGCAATATAAGCGATTTTGAGATAGACGCCGCAAAGATGGCTGTTGTAAATTCTTTTAATTCCTCTAACGATACGGTCAGCGGCATAAATGCATGGTATTCGTCACAGCTTTTCAGCGGTGATTTTAAGTCTATTGATGAGATGTCGGCAGAAATTAATGCCGTAACAAAGGATAAGATTATTGATGCGGCAAAAAAGCTGACGCTTGATACAGTGTATGTGCTGAAAAATAAGTAAAGGAGTACCAAAATGGATATTACCGAAATCAAGTCCGAATTAACGGGCGACAGTTATTACAAAATTAATCATTCATCAGGTCTTGTTATTTATGTTTATCCCAAGGAGGGGTATAAGTCTGCCTATGCTGTTTTCGGCACGAAGTACGGCAGTATAAACACCTGTTTTTCCGTTGACGGAGGAGAAAAAATCACCGTCCCCGACGGAATAGCACATTATCTTGAACACAAGCTTTTTGAAAGCGAGGACGGCGACGCGTTTGCAAGATACGCAAAAACAGGTGCCAATGCCAATGCGTACACAAGCTTTGAGAAAACCTGCTATTTGTTTTCCTGTACCGATAAATTTGAACAAAGCCTTGAAATACTCCTTGATTTTGTGCAGGAGCCTTATTTTACGGCACAGACTGTTCAGAAAGAGCAGGGGATAATAGGACAGGAAATCAAGATGTATGACGATTCCCCCGATTGGCGGGTAATGTTCAATATGCTTGAGGGTATGTACAAAAATCATCCCGTAAGAATTGATATTGCGGGAACAGTAGAAACCATAGCCGAAATTACAGCCGAAAAGCTCTATCAGGTTTACAATGTGTTTTACAATTTAAACAACATGGCTCTCTGCGTATCGGGCAATGTAACTGTTGACGGTGTGCTCAAAATAGCCGACAAAATGCTTAAGCCCTGCGAAAAGCACGAAATAACAAATTATTTTGAGGAAGAACCGTACGAGGTAAACACCGAGTTTGTTGAACAGACTTTCCCGGTTTCTATGCCGATGTTTAATCTCGGTTTTAAAGAAAAGGCAGATAAAATGCTCGATGAAAAATCTCTTGCACAAACCGATATTTTGCTTTATATGCTTGCTTCCGACACAAGCACGCTGTACCGCAGTCTTATGGACGCAAATTTGATTAACAGCTCGTTTTCTTATGAGCTGTTTGAGGGACCCGGCTATTGTTCGGTTATATTCGGCGGGGAATCAAGAGCTCCCAAGCAGGCGGCTGAAATGATAAAGCAGTATATCAGCAGAGTGAAAAAAGAGGGACTTAAAAAAGAGGATTTTGAAATTGCCAAAAAAGCAGTTTACGGCGACGCAGTTTCATCTCTCAACTCGGTAAGTTCCGTGTCAAACTCCATAATAGATTATCACTTCAGCGGCAATAATCTGTTTACCTACATTGACGAAGTTTCAAACGCAAGCTTTGAGGATGTGTTGCAAAGACTTTCGCAGATGCTTGATGTGTGCAACTGCACTTTGTCCGTTGTAAAAGAGCCGCAGGGGTGAGTCTGTATGGAATATAATGTAAGCTTTCCCGGACTGGGATTTGAATTTACAATTAACTCCGTAGCGTTTACAATAGGCACTTACAAGATTTATTGGTACGGAATTATTATTGCCTGCGGACTGCTCTTAGCCGTTTTGTACGCATGGCGTAGTTCTCCGAGATATAATGTGGATTTCAACAAGCTTGTAAACTGCATACTTGTCGGCATAATAACAGGAATAGTGGGTGCAAGGCTTTATTTCTGCATCTTTAAATGGGAATATTATGTGCAAAACCCGATTGAGATTTTATACATCAACAACGGCGGTCTTGCGATTTACGGAGGCATAATAGGTGCACTTGCAGGCGGACTTGCGGTGGCGGCTGTTCAGAAGATGAAGATTTTGCCTGTTCTCGATATTGCAATGATGGGATTTTTGCTCGGACAGGGCATAGGCAGATGGGGCAACTTTATGAATCAGGAGGCTTTCGGTACTCAAACCGATCTCCCATGGGCAATGGTCAGCGAAGGCACTCAAATGGTGCCGGTTCATCCCTGCTTTTTATATGAATCGCTTTGGTGCCTTTTGGGATTTGTTTTGCTCCATTTTTACGGAAAGTACAGGCAAAAATATGCCGGACAGATTTTCTTTTTATATCTTGTATGGTACGGTTTTGAAAGAATGATAGTTGAAGGACTTCGCACAGACAGTCTGTATCTTCCGTTTCCGATTTTCGGTGCGGACATCAGAGTTTCACAGGTTCTGTCGCTTGCCATTCTGATTACGGGAATTGTACTTTTAATAATAAACAGAAACAAGGAGGATTCTTTCTATGCAGATTATAGACGGAAAAAAGGTATCGGCTCAGGTAAAAGAGCAGGTAAAAAATCAAACGCTTGAGCTTAAAGAAAAATACGGGGTTACACCGGGACTTGCGGTTGTAATTGTAGGCGACGACCCTGCGTCAAGAGTGTATGTAAACAACAAGAAAAAAGCGTGCGAAGCAGTGGGATTTAAATCAGAGGAGTACGCACTTGATAAAAATACAACGCAGCAAGAGCTTTTGTCGCTTGTCAAAGAGCTTAACGAAAAACCCGATATCAACGGCATTCTTGTCCAGCTTCCCTTGCCTGAGCACCTTGATGACAAGGCGGTAATCGAGGCAATTAACCCTCAAAAGGATGTTGACGCCTTTCATGCGGTAAATGTGGGAAAGATTATGCTCGGCGAGTATGATTTTCTTCCCTGCACACCCGCGGGCGTAATGGAAATGCTTCATTCCTACAACATTTCGGTCAGCGGCAAAAACTGCGTTGTAATCGGAAGAAGCAACATCGTAGGCAAACCTATGGGTATGCTTTTGCTTCATGAAAACGGAACCGTAACAATTTGCCACAGCCGTACAAAAAATCTTGCCGAAATTTGCTCACAGGCTGATATTCTTGTTGCGGCGGTGGGAAGACCCAAGTTTGTAACAGCCGATATGGTAAAAGAGGGTGCTGTCGTGATTGATGTCGGTATGGACAGAGATGAAAACGGCAAGCTTTGCGGTGATGTTGACTTTGAAAATGTTAAGGATAAATGCTCATACATAACTCCTGTTCCGGGAGGAGTAGGTCCCATGACCATAGCAACTCTTATGAAAAATACCCTAAAAGCTGCTAAACTTCAAAATAACATAGATTAATCGGCGTATAAAAAGCTTAAAAGCGGATTTTGCACAATTTAATATTATTTTTTAAAATAAAAAAGGAATATTTTAAATAAAAGCGTAAAAAGCTAATAGGAAAAAGAAAGGAGGGGTTTTGTGGCATTTCCTGAAAGTTTTTTGCAGGAGCTGAAATTGAGAAACGATATAACGGAAGTTGTGTCCTCCTATGTCAATCTCAAACGCAGCGGCAGAAATATGGTTGGACTTTGCCCTTTTCACGGCGAAAAAACTCCTTCCTTTAATGTTTATACAGAAAACGGTTCTTTTTACTGTTTTGGATGCGGAGCAGGCGGCGATGTAATTACATTTATAATGAAAATAGAAAACCTTGATTATGTTGACGCCGTAAAACATCTTGCACAGCGTGCGGGACTTGAACTGCCCGAACATTCCTATGACGACAGTATGAGCAAGCTTCGCACCCGTGTGTATGAGGCAAACCGCGAGGCGGCACGATTTTATTATTCTTCACTTTACTCACAGTCGGGAAAATCGGCTCTTGAGTATTTTTACAGCAGAGCACTTACCGACAAAACGATAAGAAGCTTCGGACTGGGATATGCTGACGGCGACTGGAGCTCTCTTTGCAAACATCTTCGTTCAAAGGGATTTAAGGACAGCGAGCTTGTTGCAGCTAACCTTGCGGTTAAGCGGAGAAACGGAAACGGAATATATGACCGCTTTACAGACAGAGTGATGTTTCCTATCATTGACCTTAGGGGCAATGTAATTGCCTTCGGCGGAAGAATAATGACAAATGAAAAACCAAAATATCTAAACACCTCCGATACACCTGTTTTTAAAAAAAGTGCAAATTTGTTTTCGCTTAATATTGCCAAAAATTCAGGTACAAGAACGCTTCTTTTGTGTGAGGGATATATGGATGTAATCGCCGTATGCCAGGCAGGATTTACAAATGCGGTAGCAACGCTTGGAACGGCACTCACTTCCGAACAGGCAATGCTCATAAAAAGGTACGCCGACGAGGTTATAATCTGCTACGATGCCGACGAGGCAGGACAAAAAGCAATTGCAAGGGCGATACCGATTCTTCGCAATGCGGGGCTTTTGATAAGGGTGCTTACAATTCCCAACGGAAAGGACCCCGACGAGTTTATTCGTTCACACGGTTCCGACGGGCCTGCGGCGTTTAAGGCGGTTATTGAAAAAAGCGGCAACGATATTGAATATCGCCTGCAAAAGCTCAGAGGTTTGAACAATATCGAGACAACTGACGGAAAGCTTGCGTACCTTGAGCAGGCTGCAAAGATTGTTGCAGGTATTTCAAGTCCCATAGAGCGTGACTTGTATTCTTCAAAAATTTGCTCGGAACTCGGGATTGACAAAAACGCCTTTAAACAGCAAATTGCAAGGATTAACAAAAAGCAGTACCGCGAAAGCGAAAAAAAAGAAGCCAGAAAAATTCAAACGGATTTGAGCGGCAGAAACGATAAAATTAATACCGAACACTACCAGAAGCCGCGAAGCTCAAAAGCGGAGGAGGCTCTCGTAGTTTACTTGATAAATAATCCGGATTCAGCCGATGAGATTTCTTCGCACATTACGCCTGAGCAATTTCAAAATTCACTTATCAGGAGGTATTACGAATATTTTCTCGGCAGAATACAAAACGGATATGATCCGCTGACTAATGTTTCTGCGGATTTCAGCCAAAGCGAGGTTTCAAAACTGTATCAGCTCTTGTCACAGTCGGTAAGAGCTGCGTCGACCCATTCGGCGATGATGGAGTACATTAAGGTAATCAAAGAGGAAAGTCAAAAGCTGTCGAGCAAGGATGTTGAAGCGATGTCGCCTCAGCAGCTCAGCGACTATCTTGATAAGATAAGGAAAAACAAGCAGTAGCAAGGAAAGGAAAGTGAATTATGCCTGCACAGGATAAAAAAACAATTATTAAAGAGCTGATTGATCTCGGAAAGCAAAAAGGACAGCTTACAAATCAGGATATTCTTGATGCAATCGGCGAGATTGATTTTGAGCCTGAACAGCTTGAAAAGCTCTATGATAACATTGAATCTCAGGGAATCGAAATCGTTGAGGATATAGGTGACATCAAAATTGACGATATTGACCTTGTTTTCAGCGAAAGCAAGGATGATGATTCCCATATTGCTTCACCGGAGCAGGGAATTACAATAGATGACCCCGTAAAGGTTTATCTCAAAGAAATCGGCCGAGTTCCGCTTCTTACCTCAGAGGAGGAAATTGAGCTTGCAATACGAATTTCCGACGGTGATGTCAAGGCAAAGCAACGCTTGTCAGAGGCAAACCTTCGTCTTGTAGTCAGCATTGCAAAGCGTTATCTCGGAAGAGGAATGCAGTTTCTCGATTTAATTCAGGAGGGTAATCTCGGACTTATCAAGGCTGTTGAAAAATTTGACTATACAAAGGGCTTTAAGTTTTCAACCTATGCGACATGGTGGATAAGACAAGCTATTACCCGTGCTATTGCCGACCAGGCTCGAACAATAAGAATCCCTGTTCATATGGTGGAAACTATCAACAAGGTAAAGAAAGTTCAAAGTCAGCTTCTCCACCAAAACGGACATGAGCCGTCACCTGATGAAATTGCGGCTGAAATTGATATGCCCGTTGATAAGGTTCGTGAGATTATGCGTGTCGCACAGGAACCCGTATCTCTTGAAACACCTATAGGCGAAGAAGAGGACAGCCATCTCGGTGACTTTATCCCCGATAACGAAGCCCCTGCACCTGCCGACGCCGCATCTCACACAATGCTCAGAGAACAGCTGTCCGATGTGCTTTCAACACTGACTCCCCGTGAAGAAAAGGTTTTAAGACTGCGTTTCGGACTTGAGGACGGCAGAAGCCGTACACTTGAAGAGGTTGGCAAGGAGTTTAATGTTACAAGAGAGCGTATTCGCCAGATTGAAGCAAAGGCACTTCGAAAGCTTCGCCATCCGTCAAGAAGCAGAAAACTCAAGGATTACCTTGATTACTGATGAATTAATTCTTTTGTCGAATTATGATTGATTTTGAAAAATGTGCAGAAATGCTCGACGAAATTGCCGATTCAATGCCGTATGAGCTGTACCGAGATTTAAACGGAGGAATTTCACTTCTTCCTCAGATTAAGGTGCATCCAAAGGCATTGCACAATGACTTGTTCATTCTCGGCGAATACATACGCAATTCTTTGGGTAACGCCATTGTGTTCTATTACGGTTCAATAAACCGTGTTTACGGAAATTTAAGCCATGATGAGCTTTATAAACAGCTTGTCCGTATTATGCACCACGAGGTGCGGCACCACAATGAGTACCTTGCAGGCTGCGATGACTTGGGCGAGCTTGACAGAATTGAAATTGAAGAGTATCTCAGAAGAAACAATAAATAATTTAGATAAAGGGCAGCTCAAAAGTTAATTGAGCTGCCCTTAAATATAAAAAGACTTTAAAATAATATTTTATCTGATTTTTATATACTGACCCGGATATATCACATTGGGGTTTGCAAGTCTGTTTATTTCAAGCAGACGCGGTACTGTAGTGTTGTATTTCTGTGCTATTGTCCACAGAGAGTCGCCCGGACGGGTAACATAGTAATCAATCTCTGCCGAACCTGCCGGTATTTGAAGCGTTTGACCGACATAAATCAGCGACGGATTTTGAATGTTGTTGTATTTGAGTATATCCTCAACACTTGTTTGAAAAAACTGTGCTATGCCAAACAGCGTGTTACCCGAGCGAACTGTGTATGGTACAAGTTCCATTATTATCCTCCTTTTTGTCTTTGTAACAATATATGCCTGCCGATAAAATATTGACACTGATATTATTTACAAAGTGAATATCTCTGCTGTTTTTTGCCAAAATAACAACGGAGGTAATATTATGAATATAGTTATCGAAAAAGTAATCGGCAGAGAAATTATCGACTCAAGAGGGAATCCTACCGTTGAAGCCTTTGTTTTGCTCAGTGACGGAACATTTTCAAAGGCGTCCGTTCCGTCGGGTGCGTCAACAGGTGCGTTTGAAGCACTTGAGCTTCGCGACGGCGATAAAAACCGCTATATGGGCAAGGGTGTTTTAAAGGCGGTTGACAATATAAACAGCATAATTGCACCGTCACTGTGCGGAGATTCCCCTTTTGACCAGTGTGCAATTGATTATAAAATGATTGAGCTTGACTCCACGCAAAATAAAGAAAAGCTGGGTGCAAACGCAATTTTGGCTGTATCGCTTGCGTGTGCAAAGGCTGCGGCAAATCACTTGAAGCTGCCGCTTTTCCGTTACATCGGCGGAGCTTATTCGGTTAGAATGCCTGTTCCGATGATGAACATTTTAAACGGCGGAGCACATGCGGCAAACAACATTGATATTCAGGAATTTATGATAATGCCTGTCGGAGCCTGCTGTTTTTCAGAGGGTTTAAGACAGTGCTGTGAAATATATCACACATTAGGCAATATTCTGAAAAAGAATAATCTAAGCACCGCCGTGGGAGATGAGGGCGGTTATGCTCCGAGCCTTGAAAGTGATGAACAGGCAATAGAACTTATTTTAAAAGCCGTTGAAACTGCGGGATATTCATCGGACAATATAAAAATTGCCCTTGATGCTGCCGCGTCGGAATGGTATAAAGACGGCGTTTACAAACTTCCCAAGCGAAAAACCGAGCTTTCATGCAAAGAACTTATACAGTATTTTGAAAATCTTGCAAGCACCTATCCCGTAATATCCATTGAAGACCCTTTGTCAGAGTATGATTGGGACGGCTGGACCGATATTACAAAAAGGGCAGGCAATAAGCTTCAGCTCGTCGGCGATGACTTGTTTGTTACAAACACGAAACGCCTAAAGCACGGCATTGAGTGCAAAGCGGCAAATTCTATTTTAATAAAGATAAATCAAATCGGAACTCTTACAGAAACCTTAGAGGCGATAGATACAGCACAAAAGGCGGGGTATAATACGATAATTTCCCACCGAAGCGGAGAAACCGAGGACACATCAATAGCTGACATTGCGGTTGCCGTAAACGCAGGTCAGATAAAAACGGGTGCACCCTGCCGCACGGACCGAGTAAGCAAATATAACAGATTGCTTAGAATTGAGAGTGCATTGATAAATTCATCGAAATACGGTTTAGGCTGAAATATATAAAAACAGCGGCTGTCGCAAAATCAAATGCGACAGCCGTTAATATATTTATAAATTTATACATTAAACCTGAACAGCACAACATCGCCGTCTTTCATTACATACTCTTTGCCCTCACTGCGTACAAGACCTTTTTCCTTTGCAGCCGTCATGCTTCCGCATGCGATCAAATCATCGTATGCAATGACCTCTGCCCTGATAAAGCCTCTTTCAAAGTCGGAGTGAATCTTTCCTGCCGCCTGAGGTGCTTTTGTACCGTTCTTAATTGTCCAAGCTCTTACCTCCTGCTTGCCGGCAGTCAAATAAGATATAAGTCCGAGCAATGCGTAACATTCCTTAATAAGTCTGTCAAGTCCGCTTTCTTCAAGACCCATATCGGCAAGGAACATTTCCTTTTCTTCCTTATCCATTTCTACAATTTCTTCTTCAATCTGAGCACAAATAGGAAGCACGCCCGAATGTTCCTCGGCGGCAATTTCCTGAACAGCTTTGTAGCCTTGGTTGTTTTCAATACCGCTTGCAAAGTCTGTATCGCTCATATTTGCAGCATAAATTACAGGCTTATTCGTAAGCAGGGCAACATCGGAAAGCAAAGCCTTTTCGTCGTCGTCACATTCAACGCTTCTTGCAGGCTTGCCCTCTTCAAGAGCTGCCAAAACTCTTTCAAATAAGTCTAAATCCTTTTGATATTTTTTATCTCCCTTGAGCATTTTTTTGGTTTTATCAATTCGGCGTTCCATCATTTCAACATCCGACAGGATAAGCTCAAGATTTATGGTTTCAATATCTCTTTTAGGATTAATGTTTCCTTCAACATGAATAATATCATCGTTTTCAAAGCAGCGTACAACATGGACAATGGCGTCACATTCACGGATGTTGGAAAGGAATTTATTTCCGAGTCCTTCGCCCTTTGACGCTCCCTTTACAAGACCCGCAATGTCAACAAATTCAATAGACGCGGGGGTGTACTTGTCGGGATCATACATTTCTGCAAGCTTGTCAAGACGCTTGTCGGGAACTGCAACAACGCCTATATTCGGCTCGATGGTACAAAACGGATAATTGGCACTTTGTGCACCGGCGTTTGTTATTGCGTTAAACAATGTACTTTTACCTACATTCGGCAAACCTACTATACCTAATTTCATTTTATATCAATCTCCTTAATTTATCGGCTTTTTTAAGCATTTAAGATTTGATTTTACGCCATTTTACGCCATTTCAGGCTATTTGACTTGAAGCCCTCTCAAAAGTTTGAACGGCGTTATTAAGAGAATCAGTTGACACATGAACATATCTATCCATAGTTGTTTTTATAGAGGAATGTCCTAACAGCTTTTGCAAACATTTAGGCTGTACTCCATACTCGATTGCACGAGTAGCAAAAGTGTGGCGTAATGTGTGCATACAAAATCGTTTTATTCCTGCCGTGTCACACAGCTTGTATAGGTGAGTATCATAAGATGAATTTTTAGTAGGCTCACCTGTTCGCCAGTTAATAAATACCAAATCTCTCATTACTAATTTGGCGGCTCTTCCTGTTTTTCTGTCGGTATATTCCAAAGTTTGGTTAAGCAAATCAGCTTCTTTCCGTGTTGTGCGTTCCTCGTATAGTTCTTTTAAAATGTTATACGCACGGTCAGTTAATGGAATAGTGCGGTAGCTTGTCTGTGTTTTAGGCGGTCCTGCTCTCCAATATTTTTGACTATACCGAAATTCAAGCGTTTTAATAACTGATAATGTCCGATTTTTCCAATCAATGTTGTCCCAAGTCAAACCGATAAGCTCACCTGTGCGAAGTCCTGTTTCCAATATAAGTGCATATTGTCTATAGTTGTGTGATGATTTTGCTGTGTCAAGGAAAATCTTTTGTTCCTCGACTGTTAAGAAGTTAATGTCATCAACCGCACGAATAGGCTTTGAATACCGTACGCCGTTCATAGGGTGTTTTTTAATTATATCGTTCATTAAAGCCGCTTTGAACATTGTACCCATAGTTATGTAGGTTTGTTTGATAGTAGAGCCTGCATATTTTTTGTCCATTTGTTTAAGAACTTTTTTGCAGTGCATTGGCTTAACATCAGTAATGTTCATATTACCGATAATAGGCTGAACATTTCTTTTATAACGCTCTTCATAATTTCGGCGAGTATTAGGGGCAAGGTCAAAGATGATATTTTCCCACCATTCATTAAACCACATATCAACTGTAATGATTTCGGATAAATCAGTAGTTGTAGATGTAATGCCGTGGCGTTCTTCATATCTTGTATCTTCTAACCATTGGCGAGCTTCGTTTGGAGTATCAAAGTATTTTTCAATTCTTTTACCACTTGAAGAAACGAAACGAGCAGAATATCTTCCATCTTTTCTTTGACTTATACCTTTGCCGAGTTCTTTGCCTTTTAAATTTTTAGCCATTGTATAATCTCCTTTCACAGAAAATGAAAAGAGCCTAATACAATTCAATATTATAGCACAATAGATAGCAAATCTCAATGTGTATTTATAAAATAGATATAGAAAAATCAAACTGTCAGGCTCTTTGATAGATATTCTTCAAATTCTTTACGCTTTACAAGTTTTCGGTTGCCATTGAACAAAACAAATGGGCAATAGGGGTCATTCAGCATTCTTGAAATGTGATTTATGCCGATATTGGAATATTCAGCCGCTTCACGGATTGTTAAATTTAGTTTTTGAGAAATTGGTACTTTTTCGGGATTGTTAGGAGTAGCCATCGTTATTGCTCCTTTTCAATTTGTTTTACGATTTCAAGGAAGCGTTCAGCGTTTTTGTTGCGTGTTGATTTTTGCTTTTCCTTGTTTTTTTGCTTTCTTAATTCCTTAGTCAATTCTTCATCGTGAAGCGGAAAATCTAAAGGGGCTAAAATACTGCGAAGCTCCTCGAATGTGTAACCTTGCTCATAACCTACAATCTCATTGGTTCTCATATCGTAAAGTACATATTGCTGACACGGTCTGTATCTCATAGCCTTGTACCAATTAAAATATGGACGAAGCTCAATGCCGTAATACTCTAATAATATCTGCTTAATTCGCCACTGTGAATACGGCTTATAGTTTGGTCTTACCGCACCCTCAAAGTCACCTTGCTCAAATACTTTTTGCATTTCTTCATCAATGATAACTTCATCATCAAAATCGTTTAATTCTAAATTATTATTATTCATAATATATACCCCCATATAGTTAAATTATAATTCTGTCATTAACCGCTCAAATTCTTCATCAGAAATTACAGTGTATTCTGAATTGTCGGCTTTTATCGGTGTTAAGTTAAATATACTCTCAGCTTTAGGCTGATTTTTCAAAATCTCGTCAATGTCTGCTTTGCTTATATCAGAACTCAAGAAACAGTTTGCAAGTTTTTGCTTTGATAAACTTAGAGCATTCTTTTTTAACCAACTTTGTATTTGCGGCTTTTTATCAAATTCTTTTCGGTAATACTTGTCATACACATCATATAGCATTTGAAAAAGCTCTTTCTCTGCCTTAGTACCCCATATCACTCCTACTTTGTAACATACAGGGAATAACCCCGAACCTGAAATAATATGAGCTATACTCTTATTTAGATTATTATTTGCAGGATTTTCCGTACGCAAAGCCGGATAATCACTATTGCCGACTAATGCAATCAAGTCATTTGTAAAATCTGTATATCTGCCTGTTGATACATCAGCAAAACGGTATTTATCACAAATTTTGCTTGCTATAAACTGAGATAATTCTATATCACTGTTAATGTTTTCAAGTTGTTCAGTTATTTGATGTGCGTAATAGCCTTTATATGAAGCTTCCAGCCGTAACCAATTTTCACATTCTAAAGCTTCATTAAGCCGAAAACCGTTTGTATTAATTTGTTCGGCTTTTTTGTTATATACACGGAGCAATAGCTGACTGTTTTCCTTGCGAGAACCTATGTAAAATGTTTCCGTTTCCATATCGTTCTGAACAGCAGATATTTTTCTTTTTGTATTCTTACTATTATGGTCTAATACGCAGTATGTTTCGTCTTTCAGCTTGTTATAAATGGTATGCGGCGATAAATCGTTATAATTTATGTAATCTGCCGCCAAATCAATTCGGCTTAAACGATATGTATAGAGCAAGCTTTCTATCATCTTTAAAAATTCAGCTATGTTTATTCTTTTACAAAAATATTCGTAATATTTTTGTTGATAAACAGCCCAAGCCTGACCTGTGAAACGAACCAATATACCCATATGTTGAAAAGTGTCGTGAAAAGCAATAGCAAAATAATACGGAACATTTTCAATCGTAAATGCCTGTGAATATGCCTGTGGCTTCTTCTTATTCATTTCTACAACTTTACCGAGCAATAACTCAATCTTTGATAATTCAATAAATTCATTCATCATAAAATATGCGGCTTTAACCCAATTTTCGCATACTTCTTCGGCAGGGAGAAACAGCACTAAACTAAATTCGTCCACAGACACTAATAACTTCTTATCCATTCAATAAAATCAGCTCCTAATTTATATAATTCTTAATTAGAATTATAAATTTATCTTTTTCTAGTTTAATCCCCTTCATTAAAGTAAGGGGATTTCGGCTTCCGCCGTTTGGGCGGCTTGCACCTTTGCGGTGCTACCGCCCGCGGCGAAGCGATTACTTTTGCGACTTAATATTTTCATTAATTGAATGAATTGCACTTGCTTTAGCCGCAACCTGATGACCTGCATTAGTCCAATACAGCGATAATTCAATATTATCAAAGCGAACATAAATACGGCTGTTGCCGTCCATAGGCTTTTCAATTTGCTTATCGCCGTCAATACGAACGCTAAGTTTATCAAACATACGCTCTTCAAGAACAACAGTGTATTTATATCCTGTTACAGTGCTTGTCCTGTGACCGTCAACATAAGCATATGAAGGTGTAACATCTACCAACAATAGTTTACTGCCTACAGAACCCAATACATCAATTTTTACATTTTTAATATCCATTATTAAAACTCCTTTTTATTGTAAACTTTTGGCTCGTTAAGAGCATTTTTTATAATCTTTTTTGTATTTGCAACATCTCTTAACTGCGGTACAACAATTTCGGCAAGCTGTTTGCCATCTGTTCTAAGATAGCCTTTACCTCTCGGCTTTGGCTGAATAAGCTCTTTATCATCATTAAAAAGCATAGAAATGCTTTCTTTACTTAGACAGCCTAAACCTATTGCGTTGCCGAAATTGTCACGCCCTGTTATATAATTTGCGTCTGCTCGTTGGAGTGCCATAATTACAAAGATTTTGACACCTCGCCCCAACATAAGAATATTTGATAGCTTTTGCTTATAGCTGTCCTGTTCCTTTTTTGTAGATAATGAACTGAGAAATCCCGACCATTCATCAACACAGAAATAAATCGGTATAAAATCTGTATTATTGTTTGCATTTGCCATTCTTTCCTGTAATGCACCGAAAACATAATCAAGTGCTTCTCCAACAGCACTATGTTTGTAATAGCTTGCACAACCGTTAAACTCAATAAAGTCAATGCCCTTGAAGTCTGCCAAAATTAATTTGACAGGCTTCTGTGCAATTTGCCCCAAAAGGTATGTAAGCAGATAGGTTTTTCCACTTCCGCTTGGTGCTACAATCAGCAAATGCGGAACTGCCGAAAAATTAATCTTAACAGGGAGAACAAATCCATTTGTAAGCCCTGTTTGATTAACTCCGACAATAAGCGTATCATCATAATTCTTCATCATATACTGACCTTTCGACCTGAACCTTTTCTTTATCACGCTGTCTTGCTTTGATAAGATAATTTACATCATCTTCAGCACAAGCGTAGATAAGAGCAAAATTCAGCATATGTTGACTTTCGTTATAATAAGCTCTGTCAACATATACGCTTGGAACAGCACCATAAGCACGACTGTTGAAGTAGGACTTTAAACCTGCAATACCATAGTTAATTAACTCGCTGTCAACATAGGACTGGATAAGCTCTTTAAGTGTTTTTTCGTCATAAGCAGGCTCTTCAGGCATTACAAGCTGAAAAATGTAAAATACTCTGTCTTGCCGATAAATTGGTTTGTATCCGTTCGGAATAAGTGCAGAACAGTCTTTGCCTAAAGGCAATTTCAAAAATTCGTTGTTGCGTTCTAATACAAAGTAGAAAAATGACAGCAAAGGTGGATATATTGTGTTTATGTTTTTAGTACTAATATGCTCCGATAGCTTTATACACCAAGATTGAATTTTTGTTTTTATATCTTTTTTGCTGATAAATTTAGATAAACAGTAAATAACAGAAATCAAAACTATTCCTGCTAACACGCAACAGAAAAACAAACCCAATCCGCTGAATACTCTACTTGCTGTAATAGGGATATTATTTTCATACGAGCTACATAAAAATTGCGTTCCGTAAATGACAAACAAAAATAAAGTTACAATTACTAAAACCAAATGTTGATTTTTAAAATTTTTCATAATATTACCTCTGTTTTTGTATTACTGCCACAAGTAACTTATGACAGTAATACTTATTTTGATGATTAAGATACTTTTTCGCCAAGTATACTCTATCTGAGCATTGAAACTACAAAAAATATCAGTCATCTTCGTTTTCTTCATTATCAGGTATGACCTCACTATGTAACAGAAGACTTTGAATATAACCTACCGAATACGCAAAACTCTGTGCAAGACTTATCTGATTAAAATCAGCACTAAAAATCTTAACAGTAATCTCACTATCAGTTGGATTAACGCTAATTTCATATGACTTGTCTTTGTGATTTGTAGATTCTTCTGACGATAAATCAAACTTACAATCATTTAAATCAAACTGAGATTTAATACAGCGTAACATAACCTTAAAATCGTTAATCATATTGCTAAAGTTAATACGATTATGATGAATGAAAGCAGAAATATTAACTACACCGCTTTCTTCAATATCTGCACTAATGTAATAATCGAAGCTATCAAAATTGCCAGAGAATTGCTCAAAATAAATATTTTTCATATTAATTTCCTCCATTATAATTTAAAAATATATCATTTTGCTTTAATTTTTAAATAAATTTGTAGGTGCTCGTATGTTTTTCACAGTTAAATTACTCCCTTCACTATACGGACAAAATTTAGGCATTTTTTGGGGTGTTCTCACAAAGATTTTTTTATTTTTTTCAAAGCCGATTGTACTGACTCATAAACTGTTTTTAAGCCAACGCCTTCTTTATCTGCAATTTGTTCATATGTATAATCTTTCAAAGCATACATCATAAATCTGCGCTGTTGTATTGGAGTAAGTTTTTTTAATGCAATGAGGCATTTTTGAACTAATTTTCGTTCTTCAAGTATTTCTTCAATTACCTCACAAGGATATGTTTCGTAAAAACCAAATTCACTGCCCTCGTAAACTATTGCGTCTAATGAATAATTTTTGCTGCGTTGCAGTCTATTAAAATTCTCAAATTCGTCATTGTTTTTTTTATCAAAATCGTAAACTTCTTTTGATACTTCAACCTCAACAAATCCGTCTGGTGTGTTAACGCTCATTGTGTATTTTTTTCCCATTGTGTTGTCCTTTCCCCTGAGTTGTCAGTTAGGACGAGGAAGAAAATATACTTAGAGCTTTTCGGTACCTACACCGTTAATACCCAAAAAAGAGCGTACGGAGGTAAAGGGTACCGATTTTGCACTACTACAATAAATTTTGTAGTTTGCAAATATATCGTATCCTCGCCCTGATGTACACTCAGGCTTGAATATTTAAATTTTATTTAAACATGATTTCTCATGCTTTCTACTATATGGATAATTTCGACCCAAATTTTGGGGTCTTTTGCCGAAAAAAATTTAATTTTGTGTTTTGTTATCTTATTTGCTTTTACAAACACATATTATCAGGTGTATTAGAAAAATTCTTTTACAAGTTGAAGTGTAAAATTCTATTTATCTGCTTTTGCTTCAACTGACACCCATAATATACACAAAAAAACCTTATTTTTCTTTTACATCACTAAATGTAAAAAATATTACTTATAATTTAAAAGGATGACGGTTTTTTGCCGACATCCAAATAATAAACTATATTGTATTTTTTAACTTTTACACAAACAACTGTAAGAATGGAGAATGTAAAAATGATTGAACACTGTATTTCTTGTCCGATTGCTCACCAAGTTATTAGTAACTACTTACAATTTTATCCTTTGTATTTGAAATATAACAAAGCAGATAAAAAAGAAAAATCTGAAAAACTAAATGCTATAAGTGATGTTGTCAACAAAATCTCGGACACGCTTAAGATTAAGGGTGATATAGAAGAACGATGCGAATATTTAGGAAACTTATGCAGTGTAACAATGAAAGAAAAAAGCAGTAAATTTAATGTTGATACTTCTAATACTCCTAATTGTTGTTTACAGAGTTTAAATGAAATTATTGCTCCTGTAAAAATTCTTTTTGAAAAAAGGTATCATTATAGAGATAAAAGCGATATATATGGGCTATACCTAAAAGGTGGAGAACAAGTAATATTGTTAATTAACTCATACCTTAAGAGAAATAATATTATCGTAAGCGAAAAAAACGAAGAATTTATCAAAAATATAAAAAAGTATAATAAAGTAGTAAAAACTTTAAAAGACGAAGATTCAGAGAAAATTAAAGGTCTATATATAAATTTCTATAAAATTATAGATAAATATTGCTCAACACCTAATGAAAATTTAGAGTTTAAATATTGTAGTTCAGCATATGATGAATATAAAATGTTGAGAGATTGCCAAAGCGAAAAATTTCTTGATTATATTAGTTCTTTAAACTCTTCACTTGACTATAAAAGAATATATAATTTGAAAGATGAATACATTAAAATTATTGAGAATTATATAATTAAAACGCCCAAGATTTTTGGCTATAATTTTTCAAGAATAATGGAAATTCAAGGCTTAACTGAAAATGACATAGCTAAACTATTTTGGGATAAAGATACAAATAAGATAAGTAAAATTCAGAAACTTTGCGAGTGTAAAGAACCAAATTTGCAAGAAGATGAGCTTAAGTTGTTATCAAGAATTTTACTTGTATCAGAAGATGTATTGTATTGTGGTACGGGAAAAATATATGGTAATTGGAAGTTAGCATTAGAACAAGGTAAAAATAAGGAATTTCAAGATAATTACCAAACAAAAACATCAAGAGATACCACGGAAGCAATTAGAGATAAAATAAAGGAATATATAAGCTTAGAAGATAAAAATTTTGAGGATATGATAAAGGAAAATGAATTCTTTTATGAAGAAAATATTTGCTTATATGAATATGAAGATAAAGATGACGGAGAAATGTACTATGACTTTAATATGATGTATCAATCAGCTCTCCACCCCGAAGAAATAGATGTGTTAATCTCCGTTCTTGAAGAACTGCAAGCAAAAGAAAATAACTAATAATAAAGAAACCGCAGAGGATAATCTCAACAAGACTACTCTCTGCGGTTTGTTATATATAAGTTTATAAGGTTTACGCTGTGACTTCACAGCGTTTTATTTTTATGTCCGATATTTTGGCATTATCACGCTCAGCTTAGTTTCTGTTCTGAATATTCAAATCGTCACGCAGGCTTTAGCTCATATTTTGCTACGGTCGCTATTGTAAAGTAAAGTATTGCCCTGACGGCGTATCGTTTTACTTGCTACTTGACTTTCCAATGCTTCCTACGCTTTTTATGAGCCATAGCCCATACGACGACGATTTAAACGAATATTCCAAAATACAGAAAGGAGAGCAAAAATAGCGTGATAACTTAATATCGGACTTTTTAAAGCCCACCAACTCGGAATTACCGAATATTAAATTTAATTTCAAAGGAGCAAGCAAAATGAAATACTTTACTAACTGCAAAACAGCCGAAGAACTCAAAAAAGAATACAGAACATTAGCAAAACAGCTTCACCCCGACCTCGGAGGTGATACAGAAGAATTTAAGATTATGCAAAACGATTATGAAATAATGTGGGAACGCTTAAAGAATATACATACCAATTCTAAAGGCGAAACCTACACCAAAGAAACAACAGAAACCCCACAAGAATTTATCAATATAATCAATGTGCTTACAAGCCTACAGGACATAGAGGTCGAAATATGCGGTTCTTGGATATGGGTATCAGGAAACACTAAGGAACATAAAGAAATTTTAAAAGATTTAAAATTCCGCTATGCTCATAAAAAACAAGCTTGGTATTATCACACCGAGCCATACAAAAAGAAAAGCAAGCGAGAACTAACGCTTGATGAAATCCGTGAGTTGTTCGGCTCTCAGAAATACAACGCAAAAGACGAAAAAGAGCTTGCATTACACTGCTAAAAAGCAAAAAAATAAGGGAAACAGCAAATTTTGTTGTTTCCCTTTGATATAAATTGTATTTAATTTTAAGATATTGTATTTTAAAAATTGTTATGTTATAATTTTGTCGGATAAGGTGAGCCTAAACGGTAGGCGGTTAAGTCTTGCCCCTGTTAAAGGGGGTGTTGCCAATGGAGTACATAATAGTAGCTTTAGCAATTATTCTTTATACTGTCATTGCAATAAAAAAGAAATAAACCGCCACTCTCCAAAGTTGAACGGTTTATTCCTTTAAATCATTTATCTTGGGGCTAACCGTCTATCGGTTTGCCTTATCTACTTATATTATATCATTAAATCAAAAACTGTCAAGCACAAATACTTTCTATTGTGTTGCAGTTAGTCAATATGTATATTTAACCGTTCTGTACTGCGAATACAGGACGGTTATTTCTTTTTATGTATTTTATCACTTCTGCAAGTGCTACTAACAAAATAACATTTTTATCCAAAAATCATATTAAAACCATTGTAATTTTTAAATCAATGTGCTAAAATAAAATTGCTACACAAATTGAATTTTATTACCCATATTAGGTGTGTATTTTTATCTTTAATTTGGTAAAAATACAGGCTCTTATTTTCACACTTGATTTGGGTTGAAAAATTTGTGTAGCAACAAGTGAGCTATGTGTTTTTCTGCGTAGTTCATTTGGACTACGCATTTTTTATTTCCGATTTAGAATATTAACTGCGTTTTTAAGGCGAAATTTAGAATTTTCAAATTTTTTAAAAAAATTTCTCGAAAAAATGAACCTTTTCAAGTTTTCAATCGTCTATTATATAGATAACAAATTAAATAGGTTATCTTTAAATAAAAGCAAGTTAAATTTTCGCAAGTCGAGGTGATTATTTAAGGCGAACAAACTTGTTATAAACAGTTATTAAAAGTGGGCACCGCTTACTAAATCAATTAAATAAATATAAAATAAAAAGGAGGAAAAAATGAACATTGCAAAATTAGTAAACAAATCTAAAAAAGGCAATAACAAAGCCTTTGATGAGCTTTACAAGCTGTCTGAAAAAGAAATATGGTTTACTTGTTTAAGCTTGTTAAAGAACGAAACAACTGCACAAGACATTATGCAGGACACCTATTTAACGGCTTTTCTGAAAATCAAATCTTTAGAAGATGAAGAACAGTTCATAGGCTGGATAAGAAAAATTGCGGCTAATAAGTGCAAAGATTATTTGAGAAAGAAAGGAGAAATCCCACTGGACGAAGAATATTATGCAAACACAGCTGTTACAGACGAGCTTATGATACCCGAAGAATACATAACCAATGAGGAAAAGCGTAAGAAATTGCTTGCACTTATGGAAGAAGCTCTTTCCTATGTTCAGTATCACGCTGTTTTGATGTATTACTTTGATGAAATGTCAATAGCCGAAATTGCCGAAATAGCGGAAGTATCAGAGGGAACAATAAAATCAAGGCTAAATTCAGCTCGGGCAAAGATGAAAACGGCTATTGAGGACTACGAAAAGAGGAGCGGTGATAAACTGCACGGTGCAATATGTGTTCCGCTTTTTGGTTCAATCTTTAAAGAAGAAGCTAAATATATTTCAGTACCAAATATCAAGCTTAATTTACCTACAGTAAATGGTGTTACTGCAAATTCCGCAAACATATTTGAAAAAGCGTTTAAGGCGGTAATGGCTACAACAAAAGCAAGAGCTATCGCAATAACCTGTTGTGCTACATTGGTAATTGGCGGTGCAGGAGCATTTCTTATTGTAAACGGTTTTAACAAGGAATTGCCTGTCAGCACATCAACAGATGAAACAATCCTTGTAGAAGAAACAATAGCCGAAGAAAAGGTCAATGAAATTCAGCAAGCAAGTCTTTCGGTTGATGATGAGGGCAATATTGTTGACAGCAAGGGAAATAAGATAGAACCTAACGAGAAGGGAGAAGTAGAAATTGCAACTGAGGACGGCAAGAAGGTAAAGATTTCTGCTGACGAGGTAGAGGCTGTTAATAATGGTAGCAATGTGATAGTAACGACAGCTCCTAAGGATTCTAACAACGGTAACACAAATACCAACAAGGGTAACTCTAACAGCAATAATTCTTCATCGAACAAGGGTAATACTAATAACAGCGGTTCTAACGGTGGTGGTAGTTCATCTGCGAAGCCAGCTCCGAAGCCGACCCCTAAGCCAGCTGACCCGCACGAAGGTAAGACATATCACGAAGCTGTAACCAAGCAGGTATGGGTAGAGCCTGAATACAAAACTGTAAACCACCCAGCTGAAACTAAAAAAGTAAACCACCCAGCTGAGACGAAGCAAGTATGGGTAAACCCAGTAACCCACGAAGAACCAGTATATGAATGGGTAAGCTACGATATCTGTAATCAGTGCGGTGCAAGGTTAGACGATGCTAACCAAGTGAAGTGGCATTATCTTGACAGTGATACTTGTGTATCTTATAAAACTTGTAAAGAAAAAGTTCAAACTGGAACCAAAACAGTCACCGACAAAGAAGGCTACTATAAAACTGAGACTGTTAAAGACGCTTGGACAGAAACAATTACTGTAAAAGAAGCTTGGACGGAGAAGGTCCTTGTTAAGGAAGGTTACTATAAGACAGTAGTAGTAAGAGAAGCAGGTTGGTATTAATATAAGTCCACTTTCCAAATAAAGTAAGGAATACCCTCAGAGATAACAATCTGAGGGTATTTCAATTTTATGAAAGACTTTATAAGTTTAGAGAGGTTATAAATGCTTAGTCGAGAGTTTTTAGGGTTTATACTTTTAATAATTTTTTTGGTACTTGATTTTAGGATAAAAAACGGACAGAAAGAACAATCATTTGATTTTCTCTCTGTCCTTATATTTGTGTATCAGGCTCAATTCAGGTGTTGGCGTACGCCATTGTTACGCCATTTAAGTATTAAACTGCATTGATTTTTATTGACATTTGTTGAAGTGACAAATCTAATAAACATCAGTGTTTATCGGCGTTTATAGACTTTTGTAGTGAAATAAAGGATTATGTGAAATTTGACGGTATGCGACTATACCTAATTTCATCAAAAACTCTCCTAAAATAATTTTTGCAATAGCTTGCTTAATTTAAAATTATATTGTATTATGGTAGCATAGTTACGAAAATGATTATATCACAATTTATTTCTTTAAACAACAGGAAAGGTGATAATTATGGCAGAAAAAACATTTTCAATAACAATTACCGTAACAGACGCAAATCTTGCCTGCACAATGGGCAGCGGAAGTCTTAAAGTGCTTGCAACTCCGGCAGTTGTTGCTCTTATGGAAAATGCAGCCGCTCAGCTTGCACAGAGCGAGCTTAAAAGCGACGAGCTTACAACCGTAGGAACGATGATTTCCATTGAGCATATAAGCCCGACTCCGTTGGGTGCCGAGGTTACGGTTAAAGCAACTTTAAAAAGCAGTGACGGAAGAATGTTTAATTTTGAGGTTGAGGCGTATGATAAAAAGGGACTTATCGCAAAAGGCACTCATACCAGAGTAAGTGTAAAGTCCGAAAAATTTCAGTTAAAGGCGGATTGTAAATTCGATGATTAAGTATAATTATGTTTTGTTTGACCTTGACGGCACTTTAAGCGAAAGTGCAGAGGGAATAAGAAAGTCGCTTGAATATGCGATAAAAAAGCTTGGCAAGCCGCTTCCTGACCTCGATGATTATACCCTGTATATAGGCCCGCCTCTTATTGATACTTTCAGAAATGTCTGCGGATTTTCCGAAGAAGATTCGCAAAACGGCGTTGAGCTTTACAGGGGCTTTTACGAAGAAAAAGGAAAATATAAAAATAAGCTTTACGGCGGCATAAAGGAAGTCCTTGAAAAATTAAAGGCAGAGGGAGCAAAGGTTGCCGTTTGCTCATCAAAGTACGAGAAATTTGCAGAAGAAATTGTCGAGCTTCTCGGTGTATCGAGCCTGTTTGACGCCGTGTGCGGCTCAACACTTGACGGCAGCCGAAAGGACAAAAAGGATTTGATTCCTTATGCGGTCAAGGCTTTGGGAGGAAATCTTGAAACGGACAGAAATTCTGTTGTTATGCTCGGCGATACCCACTTCGATGCAAAAGGAGCAAAGCAGTGCGGGGTGGATTTTATAGCAGTTGAGTACGGATACGGAAACATAGATGCTATGAAAAATCAAGGGGCAAAGATATTTGCCGAAACTCCTTCTGACCTTTTGTCCCTGTTGTTCGTCTGATACTATCATTAAAACAAGTCCTGCGGCATACCTATATATATAAAATATAGGATTTCGGAGGTCTTGTTGTGTTTGTGTTAAATTTTAAGGTTGCCCCGTCAAAAAAATTAGCGGTGTTCTTTTCTGCCGCGTCCTTATTAACCGCAATAGTGTGTATAATATGTATGATGTCGGTGCAAAACAGCTTTCCCGACACGGCAACCTGCGACGAGGTAGGAAGTTACTCCCTGACCTTTCAAAAAGAAGATGACGGAGCAGGGTTTCTTGAGCAGTTTGGATTGAGCGTTGATAAAGTTGTTGACAATAGCGAGGTAAAAATTCCCTCCGAATTTAACGATACATATAATGAATATAACAAGCTTCAAAATGAAATTGGGCTCGACCTTGAAAAATTCAGGGGGAAAACAGCTCAAAAAATTACCTGTCGGTTAAAAGACAGCAGTACACAGTTTGCCGTATTACTTGTTTACAAAGAAAAAGTAATCGGTGCTCATCTTACAAACGGAGAGTACGGTAGTAAAAATCTGCCGCTTGTTTAATATGGAAAGACTTGATAAAATTCTTGTTTCACAGGGAATTGCAGGCAGAAAAGAAGCCCGTGAGCTTATAAAAAAAGGCGAAGTCTGCGTAAACGGAGAAACAATAAAAAAACCGGAATACAAGGTACAGCCCGAAAATTGTTCAATCACGGTAAAGGGGCAAAAATTGAGCTACAGCAGAAATATATACATAATGCTTAATAAACCGTCAGGCGTAGTGTCCGCAACAAAAGATAATTTTGACAGGACGGTAATAGATATTTTGCCCGAAGAATACAAAAGAAAAGGGCTTTTCCCAGCAGGCAGGCTGGACAAGGATACCGAGGGATTGCTGATAATTACGGATGACGGAGATTTTGCTCACAGAATTTTGTCACCTAAAAAACATATCGAAAAAAAGTATATTGCACAGCTTGATAAAGAAATAAACGCCGATGTAATAAACAAGTTTGAAAATGGCATTGTTTTTGCCGATGGGACAAAATGTATGCCTGCAAAGCTTGAAATTATAACCGATTCACAAAATAAAAAGGGAATTGTTACTATTTGCGAGGGTAAATTTCATCAAGTTAAAAAAATGTTTATATCTTGTGGAATAAATGTTGTGCATCTTAAACGAATATCAATCGGAAATTTGTATTTAGATAGCAAATTGCCCATAGGTTGTTGCAAATTGATGTCAAATTTGGATATAGAGTCTATTTTTATCGGCAATTTACACTAAAAACAATGATGAATTTTTATGAAGTGTAGTTTTTTAATAAAATATATCAATAATATTTAGTTAAAATCAGTATAGTAAAGTTTGGCTTAAAGTGGTATATTGTTACTTGTAATAAAGTTTTATTACTTTTGGATTATTGGAGGTTTATTTAATGGCTAATGTATCTTTAAAACATGTTTACAAAATCTATGACGGCGGCGTAACTGCCGTAACTGATTTTAATCTTGAGATTGCAGACAAGGAATTTATCATTCTCGTAGGTCCTTCCGGCTGCGGTAAATCTACAACACTGAGAATGATTGCAGGTCTTGAGGATATTTCAAAGGGTGAGCTTTATATCGGAGATATGCTTGCTAACGATGTAGCTCCCAAGGACAGAGATATTGCAATGGTTTTCCAGAACTATGCTCTTTATCCTCATATGACCGTTTACGATAATATGGCTTTTGGTCTTAAACTCAGAAAGACTCCCAAGGAAGAAATCAAACGCAGAGTTGAAGAGGCTGCCCGTATTCTCGGTATTGAGCAGTATCTCGACAGAAAGCCGAAGGCTCTCTCCGGCGGACAAAGACAGCGTGTTGCACTCGGCCGTGCTATCGTTCGTAATCCTAAGGTATTCCTTCTTGACGAGCCGCTCTCAAACCTTGACGCAAAGCTCCGTGCTCAGATGCGTACAGAGATTTCAAAGCTTTATCAGCGTCTCGGTACAACGTTTATCTATGTAACCCACGACCAGACAGAGGCTATGACAATGGGTACAAGAATTGTTGTTATGAAGGACGGCTTCATTCAGCAGGTTGATACTCCTCAGCACCTCTATGACCTGCCGTGCAATATGTTTGTTGCAGGATTTATCGGTTCACCTCAGATGAACTTTGTAAATGCAACTGTTGCTAAGGACGGTTCAAATTATACACTTAACTTTGATAAGTACAAGATTCCCGTTCCTGCTGATAAGGCACAGGGCGGCAAGCTTGACGCATATGTAGGCAAAGAGGTAGTATTCGGTATTCGTCCGGAACATGTTCACGATGAGCCTGATTTCCTTGCTAAGTCAGATTGCCTGCTTGAAGCAAATGTTGATGTTACAGAGCTTATGGGTGCTGAGATTTATCTCTATGTTAATATCGCAGGCGATCCCATTACTGCTCGTGTTGAGCCTACTTCAACAGCTCAGCCCGGTGATAATATTAAGATTGCTTTTGACCTCAGCAAGATGCACATCTTTGATAAGGACACAGAGCAGACTATTACAAACTGATACGGTAATTTCGGCGGCAGGGCTTCGGCTTTGCCGCTTTTTATTTTTGTAAATCCTTATTATTCGGATAACGAATAATAAGCACATTTATGTCTGTATAATTCCCAATATGAAAAAAGAGATTGATTTTTGACTTCAACTTAAAAATGCAGAAATTATTACAAATTTATTGTATTTTTCAGTTGACAAAGATACAAACCTTTTGTATAATAATAAACAGCGTTTTGATATGCGTTATGCGGTCAAGAGGTGTTACTATGCTTTTTGAACTTAAATCAGTCTTCCAGAATGACGGCGAAGAAAAACAAGTTAATTATCAGCTTGATATTGCAGACATTGACATTGACGGTGTTTTTCCATTCAAAACTCCTGTTGATGTTACCGCTGTGGCAAAGAACAGGGCAGGTCTTGTGAGTATGTCTGTAAGAGTCTGTTTTGGCTATTCTCGTAGCTGCGACAGATGTTCCGTAGATTTTACAAGGCAGATGGATATGCTCTTTGAGCATAAGCTTGCTCAGACTTTGGTTGACGACGGCAACGACGATTATATTGAAACCCCCGATTTTAAACTCGAGCTTGATGAGATTGTTATTTCGGATATTTTGCTTTCGCTTCCGCAGAAAAATCTGTGCAAAGACGACTGCAAGGGCTTGTGTCAGAATTGCGGCAAAAACCTAAACGAGGGTGATTGCTCCTGTGAGACTGATCAAATTGACTCAAGACTTGAGATACTTAAACAGCTTATGGATTAATATAAATATTGTAAGGAGGTCTTTGTAATGGCAGTACCAAAGAGAAAAACATCACACGCAAGAAAGAGCTCAAGACGTTCAACAGTATGGAAGCTTAACGCTCCTACACTCACAACATGTCCTAACTGCGGTGAGTTAATGGCAGCTCACAGAGCTTGCGGTAACTGTGGTATGTACAACGGCAGACAGGTTATCGTAAAGAAAGACGAGCAGTAATTTTTTCCGAAAACACTATGGGCGGCAGTTATCTGTTCGCCCTTTTGTTTTGCTTTTTTCTTGATTATTTTGATAAATTTGTGTAAAATATATGTGCGTATATTATGATTTAAGAGGGTGAGTGCGTGGCTGTAAAAATCCACGGCGTGGCAAGAGGCAGTCACGCTGAAAGAGCCGGAATAAAGAGCGGAGAAACTCTTGTTTCTATTAATTCAAATGAAATTATAGATGTACTTGACTATCGCTTTTATCAGGTGAACAATCAGCTTGTGCTTGAAATTTCCGACGACAAGTCTGTAAGAAAAGTAAAAATCTGCAAGCCGGAGTATGATGAAATTGGGCTTGAGTTTGAAACTTATCTTATGGATAAGCAGCATTCCTGCCGAAATAAGTGCATTTTTTGCTTTATTGACCAGTTGCCGAAAGGCCTTAGAAAATCTCTTTACTTTAAAGATGATGACAGCCGCCTTTCGTTTTTATTCGGAAATTATATAACGCTTACCAATATTACCGAACATGAAATCGAGAGAATCATAAAAATGCATATAAGTCCTATTAATGTATCGGTTCATACAACGAACCCCGAACTTAGATGCAAAATGATGAATAACCGTTTTGCGGGAGATGCGTTGAAGTACTTAAAACGCTTTGCGGACGCAGGAATAACGCTTAACTGTCAAATTGTAGCGTGTCCGGGGATCAATGACGGCGAAGAGCTGCTCAGAACAATGACCGACCTTGAAAATCTGGGTGTTGAGATGACCGCAATAGTACCCGTGGGACTTACGGCGTACAGAGACGGACTGTATCCGCTTGTGCCCTATAACAAAGAAACTGCCGCAAAAACACTCGATTTAATTGAGGCGTTTGCGGAAAAATGCAGACAAAAATACGGCAGAAGAATATTTTTTGCCGGCGACGAGTTTTATATTATGGCTGAGCGTGACATTCCGAAGCCTGAATATTACGAGGATTTTCCCGCACTTGAGGACGGTGTCGGTATGATTGCTTATCTTACCGATGATGTAAAGTGGGCACTTGAGGAGTACGAGCCTGATTTGGAGCTTAACCACACCGTTACGATAGCCTGCGGAACGGGAGTTTATCCGTTTATGAAAAACATTATGTTGATGATAAACGAAAAATTCCCTAATATTACAATAAACACTCAGGCAATCAAAAATGACTTTTTCGGCGGCGGAGTAAATGTTTCGGGACTTGTTACGGGCGGAGATCTGATAAAACAGCTAAGAAATAAAAACATCGGAAAACGCTTGATTATCCCGTCATCGATGCTTCGGTTTGAAAACGATTTATTTCTTGATGATGTTTCAACAAATGATGTTGAAAGTTCTCTGGGCGTTGAGCTTTGTGCGGTAAACAACAACGGCACAGATCTTATAAATGCAATAATTGCCGATTGATTGTGAATATCTGTCGGATTAAACTTGTTAAAAATATAATTTTAGTGAAAAGGGTGATTAAAATATGAGCAAACCCGTTATAGCAATAGTCGGCAGACCGAATGTCGGCAAATCAACGCTTTTTAATAAGCTTATAGGAAAAAGACTTTCAATAGTTGACGATACCCCAGGCGTTACCCGCGACCGAATTTACGGTGAGGTAGAGTGGTGCTCACGGACTGCGTTTATTGTTGACACGGGCGGAATCGAGCCGAAGTCCGATGATGTAATACTTTCGCAGATGCGTCGTCAGGCACAGCTTGCAATAGACACGGCAAATGTAATAATTTTTGTCACCGACTGCAAGTCGGGTATGGTTTCAACCGATATGGATGTTGCCCAAATGCTCCAAAAATCAAACAAGCCTGTAGTTTTGTGTGTGAACAAATGCGATTCTCTCGGTGAGCCCGCTCCCGAATTTTATGAATTTTATAATCTCGGTCTCGGCGACCCCGTTCAGGTGTCCGCCGTTCACGGTCACGGTACGGGCGATTTGCTCGACAGAGTTTTTGAGTGTCTTGATTTTGACAACGAAATTCAGGAGGACGAATCAATAATCAATGTTGCCGTAATCGGTAAGCCGAATGCAGGAAAGTCATCGCTTGTCAATAAAATCACCAATGAGGAGCGTTGCATAGTGTCTGATATTGCAGGCACGACAAGAGATTCAATCGACACCCTTGTCGAAAACGAGTACGGCAAATTTAATTTTACCGATACAGCCGGACTGCGTCGCCAGAGCAAGATTTACGACAATATTGAAAAATACAGTATAATCAGAGCCAAAATGGCTATTGAACGCAGTGATGTATGCGTCATTATGATTGACGCAACGCAGGGCATAACAGAGCAGGACACAAAGGTTGCCGGTCTTGCTCACGAGGCAGGAAGAGCCTGTATAATTGCGGTAAACAAATGGGACGCAATCGAGAAAAACGACAAGACCATGCAGGAATTCCGCAAAAAGCTTGATACGGATTTTGCCTTTATGTCATATGCACCGCAGGTGTTTATTTCTGCAAAGACGGGCTTGAGAATTGATAAGCTTTTTGAATATATTGTAAGCTGCAATGAATCGGCAAACCGCAGAATCAAGACAGGTATGCTGAACGAGCTTCTGGCTCAGGCAACGACAAGGGTTCAGCCGCCGTCGGATAAGGGTAAAAGACTCAAGATTTTTTATATGACTCAGGCTTCCGTAAAGCCGCCTGCTTTTGTGTTTTTCTGCAATGACGCTTCGCTTTTCCATTTCTCGTATCAGCGTTACCTCGAAAACAGAATCCGTGAAGCTTTCGGTCTGGAAGGTACTCCTGTCAGGATAATAATAAGAGAAAGAGGGGACAAATAAATGGACTTTTATTTGAGTTTTATCGCGGAAAACTGGTGGCGGTTTATTATCTCGGCAGTTATTGCTTATCTTCTGGGAAGTATTAATACTGCCGTTTTGGTTACAAAAATCGTTACCAAGGGCAAAAAAGATATTCGTCAGATGGGAAGCGGTAATGCGGGTTTTACAAATGTTTTACGCAGCGTAGGTAAGATGCCTGCGATAATTACCATAGTGAGCGACGCTCTCAAATGCATTGTTGCGGTACTTTTGGGAGGTTTTATCTTTTCGTTTATCACGGCAGATACGCAGATTCTGTCAAACGAATATGTAAACTGCGGAAAGTACATAGCAGGAATTTTCTGCATCCTCGGTCATTCCTACCCGATATATTTTAATTTTAAAGGGGGAAAAGGAGTTGTTACGGCTGCGGCTTTGATGCTCGTAGAGGACTGGCGTGTGTTTCTTCTTATTATAGCGACATTTTTAATAATATTTTTGATTACCAAGATTATATCTGCCGCAAGCATTATCTGTGCTGTACTTTATGCTCCTTATACCTTTGCTGTGACATTTATTTTTGACTATTCGGGCAGCAGCGGATACAGCCTTTCTTATGTTTTGCTTTCTACGGCTGCGGCTCTTGTTATAGGAATTTTTGTAATTGTTAAGCACAAGGATAATATTCGCAGACTTATACGCGGCGAAGAAAAGAAAATTACCGCAAAAAAATAATTCAAACCCATTTATTTGTAAATATATATTGACCTTGATTTAAAGACGGGTTAAAATATACTTAAGATTTTAAAAACTTTTGAAAGGGCGGTTAGTTATGGCTGACTGTATATTTTGTAAAATTATTGACGGCTCGATTCCGTCAAAAAAAGCATATGAGGACGACAAAATACTTGCGTTTTATGACCTTGAGCCGCAAGCTCCCGTTCATGTTCTTGTGATTCCCAAACAGCATATTTCGTGTGCAAACGATATTGACGATTCAAATTCTGATGTAATTGCACATATTTTTACCAAAATTCCCGAAATTGCAAAATCTCTCGGACTTGATAACGGCTATCGCATTGTTAACAACTGCGGAGATGACGGATGCCAGAGCGTAATGCATATGCATTTCCACATTCTCGGAGGAAAAAAACTGAGCGGACAAATGGCATAAGGGGTAAATATGAGTACATACAAAATAAATATAGCGGGGCTTGAGCGTGAGCTTGAGCTGTTTGCGGTAAACGACAAACTTGATATTGCTGCATTTATTATGTTCGGCGATGTCGAGATGACAGAAAGAGCCGCCTGTGAACTTCTGAAAATCTGTCCCGAACACGATGTTGTCGTAACGGCAGAGGCAAAGGGGATTCCGCTTTGCTACGAAATGGCAAGACAGGGGTGCAGAAACTACAAGGTCGCAAGAAAAGGCGTCAAGGTATATATGAGAAACCCCGTTGAGGTTGAGGTCGATTCGATTACAACGGCAGAGCATCAAAAGCTTTACTTCGGTGAAAACGACAAAGAGTTTTTAAAAGACAAAAGAGTGCTTATTGTTGATGATGTTATATCAACGGGAAACAGCCTCAAAGCTCTCGAAACACTCGTACAAAAATCGGGTGCCGAAATTGTAGGCAAGGCGGCTGTGCTCGCCGAGGGCGACGCCAGAGGACGAACTGATATTTATTATCTTGCAGAGCTTCCTCTCTTTTTTACTTTATAGGAAACTGATCGAAAACGGTCGGGCAGAGAAGGTTTGATAATATTAACCTGTCTGCTCAAACCCAGTGTCGAGGCACTCGACTTTTTACTTTATAGGAAACTGCTCGAAAACGGTCGGGCAGAGAAGATTTGATAATATCAATCTGTCTGCTCGAACCCAGTGTCGAGGTACTCGACTTTTTTAAATAATCAGCCAAAAAGGAATGAAACTTATGAAACGACTGCTTGGAACGATAGGACTGACTTATCTTTCCGTGCTTGCAGTCGTTTTCTATTTTTCTGACAGTATTGTCACCGTGTCGTTAACCGTATTGTCCTTGTTTGCAATTTCGGCAGGGATTATACTCAAGATTTTAAGACGCAAAATCAAAATAAAGTCCGAGGTTTCAAGCCTTATGATTGTACTTGCGGCTGTTTCTCTTACAGCGTGCGTGTCAATATTTGTTTACACAAATGCGGTTTATTCTCCCGTAGTTGATAATTATTCCGATAAAGAAATAACAATCAACGGATATGTTTGCGATAAAATTCAGGTTAAGGAATCGAGCAACCTTTATACCATTGCGGTAACGCAGATAAACGGCAAAAAAGAGAATTTTAAAATCAATTTAACATCGGTGAGCGATTTGCAGATTGAAGAGTTTGACTGCATAAAAGCAAAACTAAATACAACTAAAGTTGACGAGTGCTATCTGATGAGCAGAAAGATTTTTCTAACCTCATATTATGATATCAGCGAAAACAGCATTGAACCTACGGGTGAGAAGCAACAGTCAATATACAGCATAGCCGTCGGTGTAAGAAAAGCGATGGAGCGTTCTCTTGATGTTATTTTGCCCGAGGGTACGGCTTCTCTCTGCAAGGCGGTTTTGCTCGGAGATAAACAGTCGCTGCAAAGTGATGTCAAAGATGATTTTTCAAAAACAGGCACAACTTTTCTCATTGTGGTTTCAGGTCTGCATCTTTCGATTATCACGGCATTTGTACTGCTGCTTCTTAAAAATGCGGTCAAAAACAGATTTGCCGTTTGCATTATTTTATCAATAGTAGTGCTGTGCTTTGCATCAGTTACGGGTTTTGCTCCGTCTGTTGTCAGATCAGGAGTTATGGCTGTTATGACATATTGTTCAAAAGCACTGTTGAGACGGAGCGACGGAATTAATTCTCTCGGGGCGGCGGCAATAGTGCTTACGGTTTTTAATCCTTTTGCTGTGGGCGACATAGGAATGATTTTGTCATTTTCCGCAACATTGGGAATAATTTTATGGGCTAAAAAGATTGAATTTTACATTTTAAGAAAGCTCAATATTTCTAACAGATATATTTACAGGATAGTCAAATCTGTCGTAAGCCTTGTATCGGTTTCCGCCGCGGCTTCGCTGTGGATAATACCGATTACTACGGTAGCCTTTAACACGATTTCGCCGTTTGTTGTGATTTCATCGCTTTTTCTGGAGCCGATAGTAAGCGTTTTGCTGGTTTGTGCAATGCTTACGGCGATTTTTAATTTGATTCCTTTTGTTTCTTTTCTTGCATACCCTTTTGCTTTGATTGCCGCATTAGCAGGCAGACTGTTTTTGTTTATAATTTCATTTTTTGCATCACTGCCTTACTCTGTCGTCAATTCGGATAAGCCTTACTTTTATGTGTGGTTTATATTGTCGTTTTTGCTCGTAGTCGTTGGGTATGCCGTAAAGGCTAAGGGATTTTATGTTAGATACAGTGCAGCGTTATCTGCCGTTGTGCTTGTTTTCGGATGGGCAGTTTATTCCGTAATCGGATACGGTACGGTGACTCTAAGCGTTTACAGCGTAGGGAGCGGAGTATCTGCGGCTGTAAAATGCGGAAGCAATATTTCGTTTATTTCCTGCGGCGGAAGTACAAGAAGTGCTTATGGAATTATTCAAGATGTCTACGGCGATTATTCTTCCGTTGACAGCGTGATTGTTCCTAATATAAAATTAAAATATTCAAGATACATTCCTCAGCTTTTATCCGAAGTTGACATATCAAATATTTTGTTATATGATAGCAGCGATGATAAAGCAAAGCGTCTTGAAGATTATGACGGAATTTCAAGAAACACATTCGGAGATAATTGCAGCTTTACGGTTAATCTGAATTCAAAATCTTCGGTTGATGTTATAAACATAGATTCGGTTACATATCAGTATGTCAATATTAACGGAAGTACATTGTTGTTCGTCCCGAGTGAAGCTGACATTGCAAATCTGCCCGAAAAATACCGAAAGGCTGATTATTTGCTTATTGATTCGGTGCCTGAGAACAGCGGCTTGCTTCATTGTGACAGCGTTATTTTTTCAGGACTTCAAAGTACGCTCGACAAAGAATATTATTCCATTAAACAAATAAGTGACACAATATACTCAACCGCCGACGATACTGTGGAATTTGTTTTCAGCGGAGGATAAAATGGCAAAGCTTACGGAATCAGAATTAAAAAAACAAATTAAATCAAGACAGTTTTCTCCGTGTTATGTAATCTACGGAACCGAATCAATGCTCGTAAAGCGTTATTCCGAGGAACTTGTAAAAGCCGTAGTGGGTAAAAATCCGTCCGAGTTTAATTTTCACACCTACAGCGGTGATATAAATTTAGATGATTTTGCAGCGGCACTTCAGATTGTGCCTTTTATGAGCGAGTATAACTGCGTCTATGTGTCAGATGTTTTTCTTGATAATATGGACAGTAACGATATTGCACGCTTTAAGGAGATAACCGATAATATAGTAAGCGGCACGATACTCATAATTTCAATGCCGACATATACCCCTGTTAAAAATATCAGTCATTTTAAGGCGTTAATCAAAAAGGCGGAGAAAAACGGATCTGTCTGTGAATTAAACAAGCTAAATCAGTCTATGCTTGAGCGTTACATTGCAAAATGGGCGAACGAAAACGGCAAGATGATTTCGCATGTAAATGCTTCAAAGCTTATATCAAGCTGCGGAAATGACTTAAATCTGTTAAAAAACGAGGTTGACAAAATTTCTGCCTATTCTTCGGGAGAAGAAATAACATTAGATGACATTGAAAAGCTTGCAACAGTAAACCTTGAAACAAAAATATTTGCGTTGTCAGAGGCAGTTTTAAACGGCAACAGCCAAAAGGCGTTTAACACGCTCGATTTGCTTTTTTATCAGCGTGAGGAGCCGATTATGATGCTTTATGTTCTTTCTGCTTCCTATGTTGACGCCTACAGGATGAGAGTTGCAGATGAATGCGGAGTGTTAAAGGAGAATGTCGCAAGTGACTTCGCATATAAAAACAGAGCTTTTGTTCTGAGCAACGCACGCAAAGCAACCGCAAAGGTTTCAACAGAGGCATTAAGAAAAAGCCTTGATTTACTGGCAGAAGCCGATATAAATTTTAAATCCGTTTCGGTAAATTCAAGACTGTATATGGAACAGCTAATAGCACAGCTCATGCTTATTGCGAAGGAGGGCAGAATTTAGTTGCTGAAAATTAAAGAGGCAGTAATAGTTGAGGGACGATACGACAAAATAAAGCTTTCCTCAATAATTGACGCACCAATAATAGAAACTAACGGGTTCCGTGTTTTTTCCGACAAAGAAAAGCAAAACCTTATCCGAAAAATTGCCGATACAAGAGGTATTCTCGTTCTTACAGACAGCGACTCTGCGGGTTTTGTCATTCGCAACTTTTTAAAAGGTGTAGTTGATAAATCAAAAATAAAGCATTGCTACATACCACAGATAGAGGGCAAGGAAAAACGCAAACCTAAAAAAGGCAAAGAGGGACTTCTCGGTGTCGAGGGCGTCAGCGACCATATTATCGTAGACGCCGTTCGCAAAAGCGGTGCAACCGTAATCGGTGAAAACACCTCGGTGAAAGAGGAAATTAAAAAATCCGATCTTTTTTGCCTTGGATTGGCAGGCACAGAAAATGCCGATAAAAACAGAAAAAAACTTCTCAATCATCTCCGCTTGCCCGGGTACCTTTCGGCAAATGCAATGCTCACCGCTCTGAACTGCCTGTATTCTCTTGATGAACTCAAGAAATTACTTGACGATATAAAATAATATAAACATATAAGCAGGAATATTTCACCGCATTTAGCAAAAAATAAATGCGGTGATTTTTTTGAAGTTTCTGAAAAATAACAGTATATTGTTTATCATCGGCGGTTTTGCCTACGGGATTTTAGAAATAATCTGGAGAGGCAAGACTCATTGGTCAATGCTTGTAACAGGCGGAGCATGCTTTGTGTCGCTGTTCAGGTTTTATAATAAGCACCGAAAATTAAAACTAATACCCTGCTGTTTCTTCGGAAGCTTAATTATTACCTCTATGGAGTTTTTGTGTGGATGCATTGTAAATATAAAATACAAACTCAATGTATGGGACTATTCAAACTGTAAATTTAATTTAAAAGGTCAGGTTTGTATGTTATATTCCTTTTTGTGGGCACTGTTGTGTATTCCCGTAAGCTCACTTTGTAAAAAGCTCGGTAATTTCGCAAAACGGTGAACAGCAAATAGAATAAAATAGTATAAGAAAAAATTCATATTAGTGCAAAGTATAAAAACTAAAAAAAGGGAAAAAGGGGGGTTGAAAAAGGGAAAAAGATTTGATATAATAACGACTGTTGCCGAAAAGACGGAAAGAAAACAGCAACT